>QSCI01000122.1:0-8578 GCA_003463005.1 Segatella copri
TCCCTGGGAATATAGTACTCTTACCCAATAAACTATCTAAAGTGATAAGAAATTATCCTTTTAAAAAAGAGAAATGATTTTAATCCAAACCATATAAGATTTGCATTCGTGGGTGGAGTAAGATATAATTCATTATTGAGTTTAGCCAAACATATCTGTCATAATTTTCCAAATCACGAATTTCATTTCTACGGCTATGTATCCCAAACAATAACCGAAAGTGAACTGCCAAAAGGCAATAATATATATTATCATGGTCCGTTCAATAGTCCGCAAGATTTGCCAAAAATTTACTCTGAGATAGATGTTGTTGTTGCAACATACGACATATCAAGCATCAATGTTAAGTTTGCGGAGCCAAATAAATTATACGAGTCAATTTACTTCAATTGTCCAATAGTAGTTAGCAGACAGACCTTTCTTGAAGACAAAGTTAAAAGGCTAAAAATTGGTTATTCTGTCGACGCATACAATGAAGATGATGTCAAGAAATTAGTTAGGGACATTGAGAGTTCTTATATAAATATAAAAGAGTCAATTAGCAAAATTCCACAAGATACAGCAATTGACAACTATAATATGAAAGACTTGTTCTATGATAAATAATATTGTGGTCATACCATAAGTCTGCGGGCAACTTCGTCTTGAATAAACTCTGAAAATCTTGTAGAAATCTTCAAAATACTACTAGATTTTCAGAGAAATTCAAAAAGCTGAAGAACTTACGAGAATTTCAAAGAGTCAACATGTTATTTAAAACATATAAATATAGTTTATTATATTCAACAGATTTTTTTGTTATGTGTTAAACTAGGAAAATTCAAAATCAACTATTATTTACGTTGCGATTAATCACTTATTTCTCTACCATAGTAATTCTGAACTGATATTAGGCATGAGAAACACAATAAAAGGCAGAGGAGAACGTTATCTAAAAAAAGTTAGAATATGAAAAAAATAATGCTAGTATTTGGAACACGACCAGAAGCTATCAAAATGGCTCCTTTGGTTAAAGCTTTCCAAGAAAAAAAAGAAGATTTTGAAACAATAGTTTGCGTTACAGGCCAGCATAGAGAAATGTTGGATCAAGTTCTTCACCTTTTCGACATTAAGCCCGACTATGACCTCAACATCATGAAGCAAGGACAGGATCTCTACGACATTACGTCTAGAGTGCTTCTTGGCATGCGTGATGTTTTCAAAGTTTGTCGTCCTGACATTCTTTTTGTGCATGGAGATACGACAACCAGTACCGCTGCTGCACTTGCAGGATTTTATCAGCAAATCCCTGTAGCTCACATAGAGGCTGGATTGAGAACTTATGATATATATAGTCCATGGCCAGAAGAAATGAACAGACAAATTACAGGGCGCATTGCTACCTATAATTTCTCCCCTACCCAACTGAGCCGTAAGAACCTCCTGAAAGAGAATATTACTGACAGCAAGATTACAGTTACAGGAAATACGGTTATAGATGCCCTTCATTGGGTTACTGCAAAAATCAAAAATGACAAAAAACTTGATGTTCGTCTGACTAAAGATTTACAGGAAAAGGGCTATGATTCGAAACGTCTTCAAGACGGAAAGCGCCTTATCTTAATTACAGGTCACAGAAGAGAGAACTTTGGAGAAGGTTTCCTCAATATTTGCAATGCTATCAAGGATTTGGCTGCCCAACATCCAGATGTTGATTTTGTCTACCCAATGCATCTCAACCCAAATGTACGTAAGCCAATCCACGATGTATTTGGTGAAGACTTAAGTAATCTTGGCAATATTTTCTTTATAGAACCTCTGGAATATCTCATGTTCGTTTTCCTAATGGAAAAAGCCAATATCGTATTGACCGATAGTGGAGGCATCCAAGAAGAGGCTCCTGGATTAGGAAAGCCGGTATTAGTAATGCGAGACACAACTGAACGTCCCGAGGCGGTAGAAGCAGGAACGGTGAAACTAGTCGGTACTAATTACCAGACAATCATGGACAGCGTTTCATGCTTACTATCTGACTCCAGCGAATATGAGAAGATGAGCAAAGCCAACAATCCATATGGAGACGGAAAGGCTTGTGAAAGAATCATCAATAAAATTCTGGAGATTACAGAATAAAAGCTTAAGGCTTCACTGGTCTATGAAATAAAAACTGCATTGACCAGTAAAGCCTATTGCATAGACCATATATATTATAGCATTGAAGAGATTTAAGAAATTGTCTCATAAGAAAAATAGTCATGGAAAAGAATAATAATTATATTTATTTATTGGGGTTCATTTTAGCATTAGGCACATTCTTTATTTTACCTAATAATGATGATTTTTATTGCTTGCTAGCTCCTCACAAGTATGAAGACATCAATGTTTTTTTACCTAATGGAGCATTCTGGCGACCTTTGGATGCATTATGGGGAATTATGATGGGAAAATGTGTTGGTGCTTTCCCTTATTTAAATCACTTACTAGTACTTTTACTATATACCTTCTGTATATACGGACTGACTAAAATACTAGATGATTGTAATGTAGATGGATTTGCAAGAAAATTGTCCATTGCACTATTCATGTTATCTCCCGCATTGGTTGCTACTGTATATTCTATAGATTCTATTAATCAAGTATTATGCATGACGTTTGGAATATCATCAGTATTGTTATATCCAAAATCAAAGGTACTTGGATATTTTATGATGCTGTTGGCTCTTTTTAGCAAAGAGAGTGGTATATCCTGGTTTATTGTGACTCCATTTATGTGTATGATTATCAAAAACATACAAGAAGGCACAAATTGTGAAGATTTTAAATGCTACAAACAACTGATTAAGCCCTATTTAATCTCTTTATCCATATTAGGTGGATATTTCTTCCTTCGCATATACTTACAGTCTCCAGAAACAGCAGAGATTACTGGTAATTATGCTGGTGGAATAGGATTAAACACCCTAGTTGGTTTAGGATTATTATTAGGAATATCTTTGACTACTATTGATACAATAGCTATGTTTTTGGAGCATAATTGGATTGTTGTAATAATCTCTACAATTATAAGTTTTTCTTTCCTTTGGGTTCTTATCAAAAAGTTGTTTTGTTTGCAAAAACAAGATCTAGTAAAATTAATACAATGCTTATTGATAATACTAGCATTGACAGCTCCACATTTAGTAATGAAACATCCAGGGGAGATGCATGCTTTTCCTACTCTGTGGGGAATAGCTTTGGCTATTGGAATTATCTTTAGAACTGCCAAATGGAACGTATCGGATAAAAGGGTAATACTATTATTCTTTACATGTTGCATTCTTGTATATATCCATAAAGGTTATTATATGTATAAGGCTGGACAATTTGCAAAGCAGAGGGTAGAATCCGTTATAGCAAATACAAAAGCAATACCAAATATCGTATGTATTTTGGATTGTGACCCTCCATTTACAGAATATCAGTTTTTCAGGCATCAGGTGAATATGCCTGGTATAAGGGGTGGGCTTCACGCGTTTATTTTGATTTGGTAAATCCTCAAAAAACAGATTATTATGTTATCCATCCAAATGAATTAGATAAATATTTATTGAGAGCAAAAAGCTCCCAAAAATATGATGCAATTTGGGTCGTAAGAGATAATAAGGTTCGTGTTTTACCTCAGAAATGATAATCGTATACAAATACAAAATTATGAAAATAAGCACTTATATAAATGCAAAAAAATGTAGTGTTGCGATTTAATTAGTTAATATAGAATGAATAAAGTTAGTATCATCATGCCATCCTACAATGCAGCAAAATTTATTGCCGCATCAATACAATCTGTAATTGAGCAGACATACAATAATTGGGAGTTGCTTATAACAGACGATTGTTCTAAAGACGACACCGTGAAAATCGTAGAAAAATTTATTGTTGAAGATAATAGAATCAAATTGTTTTCTACAGGAAAGAATAGCGGTCCTGCTTGCGCAAGAAACAAATCATTGGAAAATGCGACAGGTAAATATATTGCATTTCTTGACAGTGATGACATTTGGGTTTCAAATAAACTTGAAACCCAGATTCAATTCATGATAGAAAAAAACATAGCATTCTCTTTTAGTAGCTATAGCGTCATAAAAGAAGATGGTACCCCAACAGGAAACACCATCAACGTACCAAAAATAATTGGATACCATGGTTATTTACGTAATACTATCATCGGATGCCTTACCGTTATCATAGATAGAGAAAAGACCGGAAATTTCATAATGCCTAACATAAAAAGCTCTCAAGATATGGCTTTATGGTTGCTCATTATGAAAAGAGGCTTCAAAGCTTATGGGCTACAAAATACATTAGCATGCTATCGATTAGTATCTACGTCAAATACTTCAAAAAAGTGGAAAGCAGCAAAAGATGTTTGGAAAGTTTATAGAGAAATAGAACACATAAATCCAATATATTCGGCAATATGTTTTATAGGATATGCAATAAACGCTATCATCAAACGTTTATAAAGAAATGAGTACTTAATACACAATATGATTTTAAAATATATATTTGACAGAATAACAGCTTTATTAGGACTGATTTTTCTTAGTCCAATATTGTTTCTGACATGGATTCTTATACATATAAAAATGCCAGATGGGCCTGCTATCTTCACACAAAAAAGAGTAGGTAAGGATGGGAAACTATTCACTATGTATAAATTTCGATCTATGTCACAACACCATGACGGCTCTTCCGTATCCGTTGCAGGAGAAAGCAGAATAACACCTCTTGGTGCTAAACTTAGAAAATATAAGATAGACGAACTTCCTGAACTTTGGAATGTCCTAATTGGCAACATGAGTTTTGTAGGTCCCCGGCCTGACGTACCAGGCTATGCAGATAAACTAGAAGGAGAAGATAGAGATATTCTTAAATTGCGCCCAGGAATCACAGGTCCAGCAAGTCTGAAATATCGTAACGAAGAAGAATTACTTGCCAAACAAGCCAATCCACAAGAATATAACGACTTCGTTATCTATCCAGATAAAGTGAGAATCAATCTCTTTTATCTTAAACACTATAGCTTTATTATGGACATTATGATTATAATAGCTACAGTCACAGGAAAGAGAATATCATATAATAACGAAATCATATAAATAATATGATGCTCAGAACATTTAAATAGGTTTTAAATATGATGAATCGAAAAAGAATATACTTATGCCTTGCTCATATGAGTGGCAATGAAATGAAATACATCCAAGATGCTTTCGATACCAATTGGGTTGTTCCACTAGGACCGAATGTCAATGGTTTTGAGAAAGATTTGGAAAGCTTTGTAGGACAAGACAAAAAGGTGGTTGCATTAAGTGCAGGTACAGCTGCAGTACACCTTGCACTGCTATACTGTGATGTTAAAGCAGGAGATGAAGTTATGGTACAATCTTTTACATTCTGCGCATCAAGCAACCCTATTAAATATCTAGGTGCAAAACCTGTTTTCGTAGACAGTGAAAAAGAGACATGGAATATGGATCCTCAGCTATTAGACAAAGCTATAGCTGACAGAATAGAAAAGACAGGCAAAAAACCTAAAGCCATCATCGTTGTTTATCTATATGGTATGCCTGCAAAGATTGACGAAATATTGCAGGTTGCTAACAAATACGACATTCCACTTATAGAGGATGCAGCAGAAGGTCTTGGCTCCCGTTATAAAGAACAAGTGTGTGGAACATTTGGCAGATATGGCGTATTAAGTTTCAACGGAAATAAAATGATTACGACAAGTGGTGGTGGTGCCTTAATATGCCCAGACACCGAAAGCCAGAGTCGCATTATGTTCTATGCAACCCAAGCAAGAGAGTCATATCCATACTACCAACATGAGCACATTGGTTACAATTACCGTCTTAGCAACGTTTGTGCGGGAATAGGACGAGGTCAAATGACTGTACTAAACGACCATATAGCGCATCACAAACACGTACATGACCTATATACAAGATTATTGGCAAATGTCAAGGGCATCACCGTACATAGCAACCCAACACCTGATTTTGACTCAAATTTTTGGCTCAATACGATTCTGTTAGATGAAGGAGTTAAGATTAAAGGCGAAGAAAAGGCATATAGTCAGGTCATTACGGGCGCTGTAGGAGGTGCAGCTGGCGTTACACACAGTGCAAAAAGCGCACATACATCATTGGAGCCAAACAAGAATGTTGAAGCTTTACGAATAGCACTGGATCAAGCATCTATTGAGGCACGCCCTTTATGGAAGCCTATGCATTGTCAACCCGTTTATGCAGACTGTACATCATATACAAATGGTATCAGTGAAGATTTGTTCCGTAAGGGCCTCTGCTTGCCTAGTGGACCATGCGTTTCAGAAGAAGATGTACGCTATATCACTGACACGATAAAAGAAAACATTATAACCAAATAATGTTCAATTAAACAACCTGTATCAGAAGCTCATGAACATGAAGTTTTTCAATAGACTATCAAATTGGTATTTCTCCAAAAAATCACTACCATACTGGTGTATTTTTTGGATAGATTGTGCTGTGACATTTGTTTCTTACTTATTTATATATCAGCAGATTAACAGTGGAGCAAAGGCATTGAGTATCTTAGGACAACTCTCTATGTTATTTGCTATATTCACATTGTTCCATGCCATCGGTTTTAGGATATTCCACACATACGACGGTATCCTCAGATACTCATCGTTTATTGATTTGCAAAGGGTATTCTATGCTGTTACTTTTGGTGCGGTACTGTCTGCTATAACGAAAGACATGTTGCTTAGCACTCATTCTTCCCTGGAGTTGAAATAGAATACCGCAATATTGTACTTGGAGCTCTCATTTCCACTTTAGTATTGTGGGCTATCAGAGTGATTGCCAAGACTATCTTTGATGTCTCTCTCTCAGATTACAACATTAAACATGCATTTATCTACGGCGTGAAAGAAGGTGGCATCGGTCTCGCCAAGCAAATCAAAAACAGTAAACCCATGAAATTTAAACTCATGGGCTTTATCTCTGATGACACAAAAATAAAGCACCATCACCTGATGGGAACCAAAGTGTATGCTCCAGACCTGAATACCATCAGGAAAATGAGAAATAACAATATCTCTACCCTATTAATTTCTCCTGGTGCCATCAACGTTTTTCGCGCAAATAAAGACTTCCAGGATGCACTACTTGCAGAGGGTATTCATATCTATATGCCTACCACACAGGAGTGGAACAGAAATGAACAGCAACAGCTCAAGGAAGTTAGCATCGAGGATCTTTTACCACGAGATGAAATCAGCATCGATATGGAAAGTGTAGGTGCCATGCTTTATGGTAAACGCATATTGATTACAGGTTCAGCAGGAAGCATCGGAAGCGAAATGGTAAGACAAATCGCCAAGTACAATCCGGCAGAATTGATTCTTATAGATAGTGCAGAGACTCCGCAACACGATATACGCTTGATGATGGCTAAGCAATTCCCTGAAATTAAAGCAGAAACCATCGTCACCACTATCTGTAGCAAGTCCAGAATGGAACATATCTTCAAGACTTACCTGCCTGACTATGTTTTCCATGCTGCTGCATATAAACATGTTCCTATGATGGAGAACAATCCATGTGAGAGCATTCAAAACAATGTTTATGGTACTAAAATACTAGCTGACCTTGCTGTCAAATATGGAGTTAAGAAATTTGTTATGATTTCAACAGACAAAGCTGTCAACCCAACCAATGTCATGGGATGTTCTAAACGAATCTGTGAAATCTATGTACAGAGTCTCAACAAAGCTGTGAAAGAAGGTATCATCAATGGAAAAACCCAATTCGTTACCACACGTTTTGGCAATGTATTGGGTTCTAATGGTTCTGTTATACCTTTATTCAAGAAACAAATAAAAGCTGGTGGACCTGTCACTGTTACAGACCCACGTATCATCCGCTACTTCATGCTCATTCCAGAGGCTTGCAAACTAGTTCTGGAAGCAGGAACAAAAGGTAATGGCGGGGAAATATTTGTTTTCGACATGGGCAAACCTGTCAAAATTGCCGACATGGCACAGAGAATGATCAACCTCAGTGGAGCAAAGAACGTTGAAATCAAATACACTGGACTGAGAGCAGGCGAAAAGCTTTACGAGGAAGTGCTTAATGAGAAGGAATCAACCAAGCCGTCGTTCCATGACAAAATAAGAATCGCAGAAGTACGTGAATACGATTATACAGAAGTATCTAAGCAAATCGATGACTTAATTGAAAAAAGCAAGTTATACGATGAAATGCTCACAGTTAAATGTATGAAAGAAATCGTACCAGAATATAAGAGCAACAACTCTATTTACGAAAAACTTGACAAATAAGCTCTTTCACGTTCGTAATAAATGAAAAAACTGATGGAAAATAAACAACTAAAGTTTCGCAAGTGAAAATTCACAAGCGTGATTTAACGTAATTTTGGAATAAAAAAAGGCTCTGAAGTTTGTATAACTCACAGAAAATGAGTATCTTTACAATCGCTAAACAATAAAGATAAAACTTCAAAGCCGTGAGCAAAGATACAAAAATTATTTCAGATCTGCGAAGCTTTT
>QSCI01000123.1:0-8095 GCA_003463005.1 Segatella copri
TTTTACCACTTTTCGTCACTTTCCCATTTTCTCGTTCCCCCAAAATGACATAAATGGGCTCAGGAGAGATTGTCTATACACGGACAATCTCCCCTGAACCGAAATACTATAAATGAATTGTGACTTTGTAATCACTGCATGTAGATCGAAAGGCCAAACAATAGAGGTCGTCGAAAATTTTCTTTTTATCTTTCTCAAACATTTTCGACCTGTATGGTTGAAATAGTTTATATCTCCTCGCAAGCCACCATTTCCGCTCCGCGGTAGATAACCACCAGCTTGTGGAGCTTTGTAGTCTTTACTGCCTCTCTGACCATATCACTGTCCGCATAGCGAGAGATCTGAGCTGTAGTCTCCTCGAATAGCTTTTTCACTTGCTCATCTGTGGTTTGGCTCTTGCAATATTTCAACTCGATGATATATGAATCTACCATGTCCTTGTAGATGTCACAGAGCGGAGAGAGGAAGATGTCGGCATAGCCGCCGTCATTGTCCAGCTCAGAGATAGGGCGATAGAACTTGTTCTGGCTTGTCATCGCCAAGGTGAAGCCATGCACGAAAGCCTCTCCCTTCTGCATGTCTCGCTGGGAGGAGTACTTCTTCAGGCAGTCGGCGATATACTCAAAGTATGGCTTGAATTGCCCATCGTATGCCAGTTTGCTCTCCAGTTTACCCTTGCTATATCTATCATATACCAAGTCGTTCTCCTTGTAGGTGTCGAGCAGGTAGGTGTACATCTGGTCTCGCACCACCTCATTCGGGATGATGAACTTGGTCTCACCCTTGTATGTTCCGTCTATCGTCACCATGCCGAAATAGAACAGCAGGCTGAGGAAGTTATCTGGGTCGTTGATTCGCTCGGCAGGGAAGTTCTCGTTGAGCGTGCCTATCACGAATCCCTGGGTTACCAACTGCTGGATGATGCTAGCGTCGTGGGCGAACTCCTTGTCGTGGCGGATGAGCATTCGCATCTTGTCATAGTCGATACGGATGTTGGGCTCCACCATTTTCTTAGTGATTTGGTATTCGTAGTCAATATAGTTGTCTACGAAGTAGAGCACCATCATCGAGTTGTACATGGTGGTCTCACCATATCTCTCCTCGGCGAAGCAATAGTTGTCGTACCAAGGCTTCATCATCTTGATCAGCTCATCGGTAGTGTGATTGAATGGCAGGACGCTGCCGTAATAATCCAGCATCTCTCTCACTTCTTCCTCGGTAAATCCCGTCATCTCATTGAAGTCAGATGAGAGCGAGTAGTTGGTTCCGATATTGAATCCGCTGGTCAGGTCGTCCATGGTCACAGGGGTCACTCCCGTGACGAACACTCTGCCCAGGCTATTGCCAGCCGTACCCTTGATGGCGTTGAAGAACTGGCGCAAGTATCCCTCTCCGTGGGTCTGGTTGCGATACCTCACGAGATGCTCCTCATGGGCGAGAATCATGTTGGTGAAGTTGTCGTATTCATCGATGAAGAGATAAATCTTCTTTCCCACCTCCTGGCACTTCTGGCACAAGAACCTCAACTTGGATACCGCATCAGGCTCCTGTTGTAATCCTGCCTTGGTATCAGCAGGAAGAATATGTGCATAGATGTCGCAGAAGAAATTGAATACAAGGCGACAATGGTTGTCCAATCCATCCTTATAATCATCCAATCCTGCTGCCACCTCGGCAAAATTGAGGTGGATGATGAGATATGTACTATGCTCTGGTGTAGGATTCTGCCCGATGTATAGCTTGCCAAAGATTTCATCAAACTTGTCTTTCTTGTTGATGTCATAGTAATTCTCAAGCATGGAGAGGGTAAGTGTCTTGCCGAAACGGCGAGGGCGAATGAAGAAGAAATACTTGTTGGATTCTTCTATTTGCTCTATGAAAGGAGTCTTGTCCACATAGTAACAATCTTCTTTTATGACATCCTCAAAATTCTGCATGCCGTATGGTATGCGCTTGCGATAAATGCGCTTTGGTCTTACTATCATAACTCAGTTTGATTATTCGTTTTTGAATCTGATGGCAAAGATAAAACTTTATCTCCTAATCTCCAAAGCTTTTCCCGAAAAACTTCTACCATACAGCTAGAACATTTTCCCAAGGAGAAACGATGGCAATAGTATTTATACCTATCGGATTTTGATGGAATGTTTGAGAAACAAAGATCCTCTACGCACATGAATATGTTTTCTCAAATTAATTGCCACATTTGCCACGCTTATTATAAGTAGCTGATAATAAGAGAATAACGGGTGGCAGCAATGGGCTTTTCTATTGTCACCTTATTGCCACCTATTGCCACGTTTTGCAAAAAGCAGCGTTTTTCGGGTGCTTTAGAGGCGTTTTGGGAGCTAAAAGGTTGAAAATATTGAGCAAAAACGCTTATTTTCTATTCAATTTTTAGTGTTTTTCTATGCTTTTTATCGAAAAACCTCCCACGATGCAGCAAAAATTACGTCTCGACGTAGCATTTCCTACGTCCGGATGTAGCAACAGACGCGTCCCGACGTAGCTACAGATACGTCCGGACGTAATTTCAGATACGTCCTACCTACCCTCCAAGCATGCCTCATCTGAGTTTCAAGTAAGCCTCATGAGATAATGCATCAGATTCTTCGATGTCGTGATACCCTTACTTTTTACCAATCCATAATTTTACGTATATCCAAACAAACAGAATTAAATCTATCAAATTGAGACATCCAATTTGGTACATCCTTATTCATCCATCCCATGACATTCTTCATCTCATCATGTATCATTTCAACTTCATTGAGGTTCCAACAAATTGCTTCATTATGATCAATCCTATTACGCAAGCGACGGAATTTGTTTAAAAAGCTGGCAACAACCTTCCTTTGCCGATTTGCTTTCTTCACAAAAGGGAAAGAACGCCTTAAATCTTTCCAAAGAATACGTTCATAATTCCTATTGAAAAGAGATGTCCAAAAGCCCCAGGTTAACTCTGCAGTAATCTTAGCAGTGGTTATATCTTCTCCTCGTGCAGCAATTTGTTTTTTAGCAGTACTTATATATTTATTTAGCTCCATCAAACCTGGAGTTGTAGAGAAAACCACATACCATTCTTCTCTTTTAGCAAATGCCACAAGTTCCCGAACTACGGAATTGCGAAGTTCAACTTCAAAGACTGAAAGACATGGGTACATAGCTTCAGAAAGCATTATATTACATTGATAATGCTTAACAGCCTTTTGTTCATCATCGGGATAGAGCAAAAAATATTTCTTCATCCTATCTTCAGAGAAAACTTTTTCGAAAAATCTTTGGTATATTCCATTTTTATTATTATCTTTGCAGCGCAGTCCCGGTAAGGCCCTCTCCCAGATTATTCGATGCTGGTGATGACCCCGGGTTTTTTGTTTTTGCAAAAATACATAATTATTTTGATTGCAACAACAAAAAAGCCATATTTCTTTGCATTTTCTTTTTATTTCCCTCATCCTCAAACATTTTTCAATAATTCCTTGCATCTTTCAGAAGAAAAGCGTATCTTTGCAGAAGATTAGTGGCGCTCGGCAATCTGAAAGTAAACTTTCATTGCACTCGCTGGCATAATCTTTGCAGAAGATTAGCGGCGCTCGGCAATTTGTAAGCAAGCTTACATTGCGCTCGTTTGCATAATCTTTGCAAAAGAAATGTTCAACTTTTAAAACAAGGAGGTAGAATATGGATTTATTTGATAGCAAAAGACAAGAAAGATTAGAGGCTGCAAGAAAGGCTGCAACTGCTAGTAAAGAGGCATCTTTGAAATTTCTTATAGATGCTGGCATCTTGGATAAAAATGGGAACTGGGCTTCACATCTTAGATAATATGGATGAATCTCTTTATTCTAGACGATCTAATCTTGTGATTGGATTTCATGGTTGCGACCGATCTGTGGTAGAAAAGGTTATTGCCGGTAAAACAGAACTCATAGCCAGTACTAATGATTATGATTGGTTAGGAAGCGGTATCTATTTTTGGGAAAACAATGAAGAAAGAGCTTGGCAATGGGCGAAAGAATTGTCAAAAAGGTCTAACTCTTCTATAAAAACTCCAGCAGTTATAGGTGCCGTTATAGATTTAGGTTATTGTTTCGATTTGACAGATAGCTCTTATTTACAGGAGTTGAAGATTGCTTATGATGCTTTTAAAGAAACTTGCCACAATCTTGATAAGGAATTACCAAAGAACAAGCCAATTGGTAACTCAGACGAACTACTTCTCAGAAGATTAGATTGTTCTGTGGTACAAACGGCATTGGAATTGAATAAAAAGGCCAATGTCCATCCATACGATTCAGTAAAAGGAGTATTTTGGGAAGGACAGGAGCTTTATCCTAATGCAGGATTCAGAGAAAAGAATCATATTCAGATTTGTGTCTGCAATCCTAATTGCATCAAGGGGTATTTCCTTCCTAGAAGTATCAATCAGGATTATCCAAACCCATAATATAAGGAGGTAGAATATGGATTTATTTGATAGCAAAAGACAAGAAAGATTAGAGGCTGCAAGAAAGGCTTCTACTGCCAGTAAAGAAGCAGCACGTGCCTTTTTAATTAGGGCAGGAATTCTTTTACCTAATGGAGAAGTTGCACCACATTTGAGATAAAGGTATGCAAAAGCAAAACGTTTAAGGTCGCAAATTGAGACCTTAAACGAAAAACATGGTCAACAAGGCGGCTGAGCAAGTATAACAATGCGGCTAAATAAGCGTAACGAGACGGCTCATCGGGCGCAAGGATACGACTGCGCTGGGGCAAAGATATAGATTAGGAGGTTCAAGGAGTCAGTATCTGAGGTTCAAGCAGACTGTATCTGAGGTTCAAGCAGACTGCTTCTTGAAGATTTCCACTAGGCTCGGCAGCTCTGCTGAGCCTAGTCAGCAGCTCTGCCGACTGCAGTCAGCAGGTCTGCCGAGCCTAGTGACAACACCTCATTAACATACAAATATATACTTTTAAAATACAACAAGGTGAAAAGATTTATAGTGATACTATGCTTCATCTGCACATACACACTACAGATGGCGGCACAAACATGGATTGGAACTTGGGCTACGGCACCGCAGACTGTGGTGAAAGCGTTTATGCCCTATAATAACAACATGACAAACCGTTCGGTTCGCCAGATAGTAAAGGTAAGCGTAGGAGGCGACGTGATAAGACTGAAACTGAGCAATATCTACTCGATGCAACCCGTAGTGATACGCTCCATCTATATCGCCCACGCCAAAGACTCCTTCAAGATTGATGCCAAATCGGCCCAATACTTCAAGTTCGGCAACAGCTACAAGGCTACCATTCCTGCCGGCAAACAGATAGTGAGCGATGCGCTGAAGTTCAATCTCAAGAACCTGGAGCGCGTTGCCATCACCATCAACTACACCTCGGCTCCCGATGTGCCTACCGTTCACATGGGCTCACGTACCACCTCTTATATCATGAAGGGAGTAACCAATGCCCACTCCAACTTCGAGAAGGCTTTCCGCGAGAACCACTGGTACAACATCAGCGGCATTGATGTGTATACGATGAGCAACAACATGAGTGCCATCGCCATCATGGGCAACTCCATCACCGACGGCAAATGTTCTACGGATAATGCCCAGAACCGATGGCCCGATGTAATGTCGGAGATGCTGCAGCTGAGGCATAAGATAACCAACCAGGGTGTACTGAACCTGGGCATCGGCAACAACCGCGTAATCGTGCCGGGCGGTTTCGGGGCACTCGCCAAGGAACGCTTCGACCGAGACATTCTGATGCAGAGCGGCGTAAAGAAGGTAATTATCTTTGAAGGCATCAACGACATAGGTGCTGCCAAGAGCGGCAACAGCGAGACGGTAGCCCGACAGATTATAGAGAGCATACAGGGAATGATGAAGAAGGCGAAGGCCCGGAAGATGAAGGTTTATCTGGGCACCATCACGCCTTTCAAGGGTGCCGGCTACTACAGCCACTTCCACGAAGCAGCCCGACTCTATGTAAACGACTGGATTCGAAGTCAGGCAAAGAAAGCAGATGGCATTCTAGACTTCGCCAAGCTGCTTCAAGACCCGAATGATGACAGAAGGATGAAGCGGGAATATGCCAGCGGCGATTGGCTCCATCCGAACCCTGCAGGCTACAAGGCGATGGGAATCTATGCCGCAGATATCGTCAAGTAAGAAAAAAGCCGCCCTATTACAGGCGGCTTTTACTATATATAAAAAGATGTTTTACTTCAAGACAATCTTGCAATCATCCAGGCTCTCTACTGTGGCGAGTGCCTCATAACGGATTCCCTCCTTGCGCAGGAAGTCACCACCATGCTGGAAAGCCTTCTCGATGATGAAACCCATCGCCTCAATCTTGGCACCAGCCTTCTCGCAAAGGTCCATCACGCCCTTAGACGCATTACCATTGGCAAGGAAGTCATCGATAAAGATAACATGGTCCTCAGGAGTAAGATAACTGTTGCTCACACAAACCGTATAATCGCGGTCCTTTGTAAAAGAGTGAACCACAGAGGTAATCATACCCTCCATAGTCTTAGGCTGCTTTTTCTTCACAAATACAACAGGAAGATTGGTCAGATAACCGACCATGATGGCAGGCGCGATGCCCGAAGCTCGATAGTAATAATCTTGTTGTACTTGATGTCCTTGAAAAGGCGCACGAATTCCTTAGCTAAGTCCATCATCAGAATAGGGTCCATCTGATGGTTTACAAAGCTGTCTACTTTTAAGATTCCACCAGGAAAGCATCTGCCCTCCTGCATAATTCTTTCTTTCAGTAAATCCATTATGACTTGAACTTTAATATGGTTATTGGGTGCAAAATTACTACTTTTTTCGCAAACAAGGAAGTTTATCGCCCAATAATTTTGTTTTGTCTGCAATTTAGCGTAATTTTGCAGCAGAAATGAATAAGATGTTCAGGGAGCATGATATGATGCCCCCTATAAAACTATAAGAATATGAATCCATATATCAAACAATTCCCCGACCTCATGGCGGGCAAGAAAATCATGTATGTTCACGGTTTCCTCTCTTCTGCACAGAGCGGCACCGTAAAGATGTTGCAGGAACTGATGCCGAATGCCACCCTCGTAGCAGAAGACATCCCGGTACATCCGGAAGAGGGCATAGAGATGCTGCAGAAGATGGCAGAGACTGAGAAGCCTGACCTCATCATCGGTACCTCGATGGGAGGCATGTATACCGAACTGCTGAAAGGATTCGACCGCATCCTCGTAAACCCTGCCTTCAAGATGGGCGATACGATGAGCAGCATGACCGGCAAGCAGGAATTCCAGAACCCGAGAAAGGACGGAGTGAACGAACTGATGGTTAACAAAGGCCTCATCAAGGAATACCGTGACTTTACCGAGCGTTGCTTCCAGAACATTACTCCCGAGGAGCAGCAACGTGTTTACGGTCTCTTCGGCGATGCTGATCCGCTGGTCCATACCTTCGACCTCTTCCATGAACACTATCCGCTCGCCATCCCATTCCACGGCGAGCACCGACTTATCGACAAGGTAGCATTCCACTATCTCTGTCCGGTAATCCGCTGGATAGACGACAAGCAGAACGGCAAGGAGCGCCCTATCGTATACATCGACTTCGATGCCCTGCACGACAGTTACATGAAGGCAACCAGTTCGATGCACAAGGCTTACGAGATGCTGATAGAGCATTATAATGTATACATCGTAGCCCCAGCGCCAACCAACGACCATGAATACATGGCGAAGGTACAGACCTGGGTGGAGGAATATCTCTCTACCCCAGCCTACAACCACATCATCTTCTGCAACCAGAAGAACCTGCTCTACGGCGATTACTTCATCGACCTAGCCCATGCGACGGTTTCATGGGTACGACGATAGAATACGGCAGCGATGAATTCAAGACCTTCGAAGAAATCATCACCTTCTTCGAAAGACTGGGAGGACAATAAAATGAAGAGTGAAGAATTCTCTTCTTCTTCGCCACACGCCCTGAAAGGGCAGAAGCTCCTAGCCCAGGGTAACACCCAGGGTTAACATACAAACAAAAATGTCGCCCTGTAAGGGCAAAAGCTTCACATAATCAAAGCTTTTGCCCTTACA
>QSCI01000124.1:0-8077 GCA_003463005.1 Segatella copri
GGTTATTGCGGTGAGGTCCCACCTCTTCCCATTCCGAACAGAGAAGTTAAGCTCACTTGCGCCGATGGTACTGCAATGCAATGCGGGAGAGTAGGTAGCCGCCTCCTTTTATCAAGAGCCTCAGATTTCGAAAGATTTCTGAGGCTTTTTTGTTTTTCCCACAGATTTCACAGATGCTCACAGATTTTTCCCAAATCTTTACATGAGAGATACAGAAAATCGGAAAATATTCTTTCAATCAACGACTTAGAAGATTGTGTACGAAAAGAATGCTGAAATAATGTAGAATTTCGTAGAATGATATTAATTTTTTAACACGCATAATTTGCTAGTTTCCAACAATTATCTTATATTTGCAAAGAGTTTCTGTGTCTCTTATGTAGAGATTCAGATGAACGACATCAAAAAAAACGAACTTGATTCGCATGATGAAAGAGACAAATATACAATCACAGGTTACGTCCACTATTGCAGGGGACGACGGCGAAGCCGTGGCAAAAAGTGAACAAAACGCTAAGAAAAAGGTTCCGGAAAAGCCTAATGAAGGGCTTGAAAAACCTGCTGATGCAGGATGGTATGTGGCTGTAGTGAGAGTGAATTGTGAAACGAGAATAGCTGATTCTATACGAATCAATCTTAATCACAATCATGTTTGGTTTGATTACTGGATTCCCAAGGTAAAAGTAGTTTATATAGACAAACGTTCCAATAAGCGAAAAGTGAAAGAAAAGCTATTTCTTTCCACCTTTATCTTTTGCAATGTTTCTCCGAGACAACTTGACAATATCCGCTTCCGTTCGGATGTGTATAAGATGCTGACGATGCCAGGTCAAAGGAAAATATATCAAATTCCCGACCAGGTTGTTGCCAACTATCGATATTTTGTAGAGAATGATGAAGAGCCTGTTACTGCTGCCCCTGTTCCTTTGAAGAAAGGAATCAAAGTGCGAGTGGTAGCAGGTAGCATGAAAGGTGTGGAAGCATACGTACAGAGTTATAATGGCAAGAAAGCCGTCATCGGCAGCGAAATCAAGTATATCAGTGGTGCAACGCTTACGATAAGTAGAAATTTACTCGAAGTCGTTGAAGAAGGTTAAGTTGTAGATTGATCTTGTTGCATAAAAATGGAAACGTTGGTATACATTCTTGAAGTTTCACGGAAAATCCTTATTTTTGCACCTAAAAAAGGAGATACAATTATGAATACAGCTACATATACATTAGATGTCCCTGCAACCGATATTTCTCTTTTCAAATCATTGATTAAGAAATTCGGGTGGGTTGCCAAAAAGCAAAAAGCCCCTAAGGCTTGTAGATTAGACAAGGCATTAGAAGCAGCAAAGAATGAAAAACTCTTTGCTACTAATGATTTGGATGAATTAATGAAGAGTCTTGCTTTAACCGATACAGGTACACATAGTGACATTTTTGGCTGGTAGCCCACTAATATGAGTTATCTGAGTAAAATGTTATAGTAAGTTATAGCATAGCGGTCCCATCCCGCACAACCATGGCGAGGGCTTTGATGCCCCGCCAACCTTATAGCGTAGCGGTTCCGAGCACCGAGTAGGGCGGTTACATCCCTAATCCCTATGGTATAGGGATTTAGGGCTTTGGTATAGGGTAAGGACCTCCCGCTGGGGAGGGACAGGTGGGGCTAATCATTTTACTAAAGGCGGTTCAGAGGATGTATGGAAATATAGTTGGCTATAACAATATTATTATGAGATTAACAAAATTATATCTACACAATATAGGTCCTTTTCAGAATAGTGAAATGGAACTGTTGGCAGAGGAACAGGTTGATGCTTTGAAGAAAGATTCATCCTTGCCTTTACCTGTTGTTATAATCACAGGTGAAAATGGAACGGGTAAATCTGTAATCTTGGATGCAATAAGAACGGTCTTGAGCGGAGTAACCAAGCTGGAACGTGATATTATAGCTGATCATGACGACTTCAAAATAAGCCTAGACTATCTTGAAAAATCTATCGAAAAGAATGTTGTGTCAAAGTCTTTAGCAGGGTATGAAAGTTTGGGCGTTGATACAAATGATAGTCGGTTAAATACAATCATTACAGATGAAGAAGCAGCAGAAAAGGTTGATTGGATTGTAGATTATTGGAGTCCTGACTTAGATACAGGAAGCTTCAAAATCTCTAATCTCTCAACTATTAATCCGCAAGCCCAGATGAATAGTCCTTTTCTAAAAACTTTTGCAAACTCGAAAGTGAATCAATTTATCTGCAATCTGGATTATCTTCGAGGTAGCGATAAAGAAGAAGAAAGACAAGAGGGGCAATATCTTTATGATTTGCTTGCATCTATGCTTTCTGATTGCTTAGCCGACGGTCGTTTTCTCTATGTGGCTAGAAGAACTATGATGCCAATGGTTGAGGTTAGAGGCAAGGAATTGCCTTTAGATAAGTTGAGTATGGGTAATTTGTTACTCTTCAATCACTTTGTCAGCACACTTTATCGTATGTATATTGTCAGTCAAAGATTGCATATACCTATCGAACAGGTGAATCGTCTTCATGGAGTTTTGCTTATAGATGAAATAGAGAATCATTTGCATCCTAAATGGCAACGTAAAATCATAGGTTTAATCCAAAAGTATTTTCCTAATCTTCAGTTAATAGTAACTACTCATTCACCATTTGTGGTTACCGCCGTTGATAATTCGAAGGTGTTTGTTTGTGTTTCAAGGACTGATCATTCTGAGATACTTGATGTGACAGAAAGCTATTCTAACCTTCCTGTAGACGAAGTCTTAAGTGGTGCGGTTTTTGGAGAAGTAGGACCATTCGGTACTCAAATAGCAGACTTGCTAAGAAAGAGAAAGAATGCAGCAGAAGAAGGGAATAAGGAAGAGCAGAATAAGATCGAAAAGAAGCTGTTAGAGTTAAACTCATCTTATTTCGGCTTTTTGGATTTGTCTAGTATGTTAGCTTAAGCAGATATGAGACATATTGATAGATTGGCAGAGCCTGGAATACTAACTAAGAAGAAAGCCCAATGGTTAGCTGATTTTTTAGCTAGTGGTAAAAATAGACCGGATTCCAGTAAATATGGCCATAAAGATATTTTGGCAGCATTGAATAATATGTCCTACAACAAATGCTTTTATAGTGAGGAACGTTTGATAGCCAAGCCAAAGAATGTCGATCATTTGATGGAGGTAGCATTAGACAAAACTAAAGCATTTGAATGGAGTAATCTCTATCTCTCATCTCCGGAATGTAATCAAGGTCGTCCTGATAACAATGATATTCCTATAGCTGATGTCTTGGATCCATGTAAGGATAGTGATGCTGAAATTCAGGCTCACATAACTTTTGATAATGAGTTAATCCAAGCAAATAATGGCTCTAAGAAGGGCTTGGATACAATCAGGAAGTTTAAACTGAATAATGGGTCTTTAATACAGAAAAGGTGCCATTGCCTCCGAATGCTAGCTGATTTCATTCTTTCTAAGAACATGACTCGCGAGGCTAAAGGCCGGGTTTCACTTACTGATAGTGAAAAAAAACGAGATAAGAGCCTGGGCTAGCCCAGACCGTGAATTTAGTCTTATGGTAGAAGTGTATCTGAAAAAATACAATTTTATGTAAGAGTATATTCGGATGGACTATGATTGTAAGGTAGTAGTTCAAGGCTTGGAGGGTTATATCGTAGCCGAGAAGCACGGCTAGCTGCTTGTCTGTTCATTGAGCAGAGAATTAAAGAGTTTAGTAAATAAGCTACTGGATAGTCATAGTTATCTGTTTAAGAATATGCTGAGTAGTGATGACTTTATTGGTTTCTGCAGTTATTGTAGGTATTTATGCGTAATGGATAGAACTATAGTTAGACATTCAACATTTAATCTTCCAAGTATGAGAAGATTGTGGCAAGTATTAGGCGAATATGATGCTTTGGTGGAATATATAGAGCTTACTACTCGTATGTTCAAAACTTCATTTGAATCACAGCATGAGTTGACTTTCCCTGAATTCTTGTCTTCTGAAGCAATGAAAGAAAACATCAGTCTGAATAATTTAACATTGGAGAATTATGAGTCTTTCAAATATAAATACTATTTAATACTTCCAAATTCTTCATTTGATAGATTTCTTGATGATTTTAGGATTGATTTTCATACTTTGTTTGATAAAAATATACCTCTTTCTCGTCATAAGACAAAATTACAATCCATATTAGATTACTTGGTTGGAGAATCTTTTTCAATTTCATTAGAAGACTTTTCTGCATCCCTTTATGATTACTATCGCTTAGTTAGAAATTCATTAGCCCATGATAGTCTCAAAAGAGAACCGGATATAGCGGCAGTTTTCAGTTCTCTAAATATTACTGAAGTCCATTCACGATATCCAAGACTTTCTGCACCTCATGATATGAACAACTTTACATTTGATGATTTTATCTTGTGTACGGCAAATATAAAAAGTATTGCCGATAAGTTGACAAAGAGTTTGGAATCTAAAATAGATTGGGGAAAGTTCTCAGAACATAATTCCAGCTTGTTCCCAAAACTGAAAAAATTTAGAAGTAATAAAATACGGCAAGCTTCTTATATCAAGAATGTCATTAGTGATATATATGGGATAAGATTGTCTGATGCATGCGTTGATGATATATTAATCTCAATAGAATAATGGTAGTTCGTCCCCCTTCAGGATAAATAGCTTTTATGCTGAAGGGGAAGGGTGTGGTTCGATTCCAAATTAAGGCCAAATGATAATACATGTAATTTATGAAGAAAGTAGATTTACATATTCATACAATATCAACAGTAAAGGATTGCTCTTTCACGTTTGATATAAATATCTTGGAAGATTACGTTCAGTCTCAAAAGATTGATGTGATTGCGATAACAAATCATAACGTATTTGACCGTAATCAATATGAGCAGATATACGTTAAATTGACTAATACGATAGTGCTTCCTGGTATAGAGATAGACATCGATGGAGGACATGCTTTGTTTATTGCAGATTCCGACGAGCAATCTCTTGACGCTTTTGAGGTGATTTGTAATCAGATAACTCCATTGGTTAAGAGTCAAGATGATACTATTTCATTTGGCCAAGTACAGGCTCTATTTCATTGTTTTGATGATTATTTAGTTATACCTCATTACGATAAAGAACCAAAACTTCCAAATGAAACAATATCAAAGTTTGGTGCAAATATTTTTGCAGGTGAAGTATGTAGCGTCAAAAAGTTTGCGTCTGCACTTAAGAACCCACATTCTTTGGTGCCGGTCTTATTTAGCGATTTTCGTGTAAAGACGTTGCAGTATGGTGAAATATATCCTAATCGGCAAACATACATAGACATTAATGATGTTACTGTCAATAGTCTCAAGTTGTGCTTGAGAGACAAAAATAAAGTAGGCTTGGCTCCTACTGATGGTCACAATCTCTTCCAATGGTCAACTTCGGGATTATGCCTGTCCACAGGTTTAAACATCATTTTAGGAAAGCGTTCTTCTGGCAAGACTCATACACTAAATCGTATAAGCAAACATTTTGGAGATAAAGCTCTTTATATTCGTCAATTCTCATTATTGAATACTAAAGACCCCAATTCAATAGAACAATTTGAGCAGGAAGACAAGATAAAGCAGAGTAAGATAGCGTCTGATTATTTGCAGCCATTCAAGGGTGTAGTTGACAATATTAGCCAAGTTCCGACGAAAGAAGCCGATATGTATATGCTAGATCAATATATGAAGGCTCTTGTTAAATTTGCTAATGAGCAGCACCTTAATGATGTCTATTCAAAGACCCAGATGTTTAATACTTCTACTTATAGACTCTTTGAAACAGACGAACTGAAAAGTTTAATAGACTCAGTAGAACTACTCATAAAGAATGAAAAGTATAAAAAGGTAGTCGAGTCCTTTTTAGACAAGACAATGTTGAAAGGGTTGTTCTGTAAATTGGTTGAAAAGTATCGTTCTCTCAATTTGAGTAATAAACTGCTACAGGATGTAAATGCAACCTTGAACACGATTAAAACTAATTTGCAGATGCAGTCAACTGCAACTCGTATTCCTGATTTAGATCTTTATGGTATATTGATAAATGAACGTAAACGAGTTAAATTCAATGAAGTTGTATATGAGTTGAAAACTAGCAGACAAATAAATTATCGTGATGTAGGAAATTTTCGGATTTCTACTACAACTCGTCCATATCATAATGCTACTGATATGAAACAAGGCTCTCAAGTGTCTTTAGTAGAGGCTTTTAGATATTATGACTCCCCTTTTGATTTTATTCAAAAGTTGAAGGATACTGCAGTTGAAAGTACATCTTTCTATGAGTACTTTGTAAAGGTTGAATATAAGATTTTGAATTCATTGGGAACTGTTGTTTCTGGTGGTGAGCGTACAGAATTTAATTTCTTGTCGAAAGTGAAAGATGCAATGATGTATGACATCTTGATTATCGATGAACCGGAATCTTCGTTTGACAATATTTTCTTGAAAGATGAAGTGAACATTTTGATAAAAGAGATGTCTATGAATATGCCTGTCATTGTGTCCACGCATAATAGTACTATAGGAGGTTCTATCAACCCCGATTATATCATATACACAGAAAAATCCACTGAGCATGGCGAAGTTGTCTATAATGTATATGAGGGAAGGCCAGAAAGCAAACTTTTAAGGACACCTTCAGGTGATAGCATAGAGAATTATGAAATTACAATGAATAGTTTGGAAGCTGGTGAAACTGCTTACAATAATAGAAAACAAGGATATGATTTACTTAAAAATTGAGCACAATGTTGGGAAGTTCTATAAAAAAGATGGAACTTATGTAACAATAGATAAAATGGCTAATGGTGACTTATGGCATCTAGCAAATGCTGTCATGAATGATGATGATTTCCAGATGGATGCATATGATGAGTCGCTTCTTCCTAATAAGGCTCACCAAATTATCTATAAGCATGTATATGAATTGCTCACTTCTCTACAAGAACGTAAAGAGCAGTATAAAAATGAAAGTGAGTTAATGTATAAGACAGCATATGATGCATATAAACAATAATTTCAATAGTTAAGTACACAAGTCTCATAGCCTCCATCTTCATATTGATTATCTTCGAAACCTTGGATTAAATATAACGGCATTGGAAAATGATGCAGAGTTACAAGATAAGGTACTGAGCATTCATCATTCTAAAATGATTACTATAAGTAGCACCAAAGCTGCTAAGATTATAGAGAATCAAAATGGTGTGTCTTTTATCAATACTATTTAAAATGAAAGGTAAGCATTAAGGCGATCCCATCCCGCACAATCTGGCGAAGACCTTTGATGGTCCGCCAACCTTAGAGCGTAGCGGTTCCGAGCACCGAGTAGGGCGGTTTCTTCCCTCGATCCTGAGGAGAGAGGGTCGGGGTGAGAGGTGGAGCCTTCCTTAACGGTAAGGAAGGACGGGATGATTTTAGAAATCTTTATTATTTAAAGAACAAGATTTATGCACGACATACAAATCATAATCATGGCTGGCGGGTAGGTAGCCGCTTCTGGCCTATGTCAACTCCCGATTACCCAAAGCAGTTCATTGATGTGATGGGCGTGGACCGTTCCCTCATTCAATTGACAGTAGATAGATTGAAGCCAATCTGTTCTGTCGAGAACATGTGGGTAGTGACAAACGAGAAATATATCAGCATTGTCAAGGAGCAAATCCCTGACATGCCAGTCGATAACATATTAGCAGAGCCGGAGGCTCGCAATGTAAGTATTCGGTGAAAGCCCTATTGTGCGCCTAAATAAAGTTTCGTACCTTTGCATCGTTAATTTAAATATTCTAATTATCAATAGTTCGTTAATAATTCAATAATGTGCTAAGCAGCTATACGCTGTAAGCACGAGAGATCTTTGAAAATCTTGCTAATTAAAGTTCGGTTCGGGGTGTACCCACTTGCTTTAAAAATTCGTTTCACCAGATAAATGTTGGTCATCAGTGACTTGAATGAAGACATAGAATATTCCATTCCCATCTCCTTCATAGTTACCTTGGCAACATTTAGTGATGTGAACGAAGCATT
>QSCI01000125.1:0-8017 GCA_003463005.1 Segatella copri
ATGCGTGCAAAGATACAAAATCAAATCGAATACACTATAAAAAGTCCGTAAACTTTTGAGTATTAATAACTTATTTAATAATCGTCTCGTTTTAACGGGACACTAGTGATCAGAAGTATGGTCTTTATAATATGGATATCACTCCTTTGGAAGAGCTGGATCGTCAGATTACCACCAACAAGGAGTTGGCTTTACGAACTTTTGCCCGTCTGAATGTACAGATTCTGCCCTGTTTGAAGTATGCTGCTTCCTTCCAGTACGAACGAGCTTCATATCGTGGTGAAAACTGGGCTGATAAAGCTTCTGCGCAGGTTCGGGGTGTGGTAAACGGGTATGCAACCGATAATGGTGATGGCTCTGTCAATTATGTGATTCCTTATGGGGATATCCTGGTTCGTTCAGACCAATATACCTCTGCTTATAACTTCCGTCAGCAGTTGAGTTTTGATCAGACTTTCAAGGATGTTCACAGCGTAACTGCTATTCTGGGCACGGAAACCATCCAGAACAAGCAGGAATTGCATCGAGACAAACTGTTTAACTATGATTCTCAGATGTTAACATCCAGTATGGTGAATAATGCTGATTTGTTGAAAGGTATAGCGGGTGTGCTGGGATATAAATCTATGACCGCGACTGATTTGTCTGCTTCTTATGAAAATGTAAACCGTTATGTTTCGGTATATGGTAATGCTGCTTATACTTACGATGACCGTTATAGCTTGACTGGTAGTTTACGATGGGACCGCTCTAATCTCTGGGGAACCAGTTCGAAGTTTCAGAACAAGCCTATCTGGTCGGTAGGTGCCAGTTGGATTATCAGTAAGGAGAAGTTCTTCCACGCAGATTGGGTCAATTATCTGAAACTCCGTGTTTCTGATGGTATTGCCGGTAACGTATCTAAGAATTCTGCCCCTTATATGGTGGCAAGCTATAATAATAACGGGCATGTGGGAGGTACACAGGGATATGTGCAGTCGCGTGCCAATCCGATGCTGAGCTGGGAGAAAACCAATACCTTTAATATAGGTATAGATTTCTCGCTCTTTAAGAACCGACTCAATGGTACTGTAGAGTATTACGACAAGAAGGGTACCGACCTCCTGGCTTCTTCCATGGGTGTACCTACTGAAGGTTGGGGCTACAGCACCTATACCATCAACAATGGCGAGATGTACAATCGTGGTGTAGAAATTTCCCTGAGTGGTGAGGTTCTGCGTACCAGGGATTTCTCATGGAGAACCAATATGACTTATGCTTATAATAAGAATGAGGTGACTTATGTAAATGTAAAGGCGCCGGTTTATATTCTTCAGTTGGATTACCCTTCGGCTTATCCTATTATCGGCAACGAATATAATGCAATCTATGGCTATAAGTGGGCTGGATTGAGTGAAGAAGGATTGCCACAGGTGTATAACGAGAATGGTGAGAAGGTAACTAATCAGCCAACGACATTGGATGCCATCTCTTACATGGGTACTACCACTCCTAAGTATAGTGGATCTTTCGGAACCAGTATCAGCTACAAGGATTTCGATTTCAGTATGCAGTTCCTTTTTGCGGGTGGTCATAAGATGCGCAATGCCAATCCTGCTTTCCTCACTTGCAGTTATTCCAGCGTAGGATATATCTCCAATATTGCGGGAGCTAGTGCCGGACTTGCTAATCGTTGGCAGAAACCAGGTGATGAGGCTTATACCAATGTGCCAAAGGCTGTTTTTGCCGAAAGTGGTTTGTCAGCATCTTCTTTGTATAGTACTTATTTTTATTCTGATATCAATATCCTTGATGCCAGTTATATTCGTCTGAACAACATTTCTCTGGCTTATCATTTGCCAAAGTCGCTGTGCCGTTCGCTCTATATGCAGAGTGTCCGTGTTCAGGCTAATGTGGAGAATCCGTTCTTCTGGGCAAAGACCAAACAGGCTAAGTACCAGCTGGGTGGTTATAATGCCACCAACTATGTGTTAGGCATTTATCTCAACTTTTAAATAATGAAGAAAATGAAACAGAAATTAGTATATATGGTGTTGTTGCTGGGCATGGTTATGGGACTTGCCTCTTGCGATAACTATCTCAATATAGAACCAAAGGGCAAACGCATCCCTAAGTCGCTCGCCGACTATGAGGCTTTTCTCCGTTACGAGTATGGTACTCATCGCATGCCGGTTTTGCAAACGTGCTATTTGCTTAATGATGAATATCTCACCAATTCGTATGCCAGTTATTATCCGATGTATAAGGCTAACTACAATTGGGAGGAGGAAACCGATCGTGCCTATTGGAACTCTGCAGATGAGAGTACTTATTATGTGGCTTATGGCACTATCAATACCTGCAATCTGATATTGGAAGATGTGCCTAATACAACAGAAGGTACTGAGAAAGAAAAGGCTGAGATGATGGCATATGCCAGAGTGTTGCGTGCGATGAACTATTTCAATCTCGCTAATTATTATGCTGATACCTACGAGCCTTCAAATGCTGCCAGTAAGTTGAGTGTGCCTCTGATTACAAGCAGTCTTCAGAATGCTCCTTATCATCAGGCCACCATTCAGGAAATCTATGAATTCATTTTGAATGATTTGAACACGTCGGTAGCTGATCTTCCAGATATGGGTACCACGCTCCTCCATCCGGGCAAGGGAGCTGCCTATGCTATGTTGGCACGTACCTATCTTCAGATGATGAACTATGAAAAGGCGTTGGAGTTTGCTGATAAGGCTCTTGCCATTAATGATAAGTTGGTTGATTGGGTTGGATTCTATAATGATAATAAGGGTGTGATAGGCCAAGAGGGTGTTTATCCTTCTTTGAAAACGCCATTGGGATTTGATAGCCAGGACTGTTATAATTTCAATTATGCCGATAATAGTTCCAACTATGCATCTACGATATTCAAGATACCGGTAAATCGTGCTGCCGGATTCGAAGAGGGAGATGCTTATTTCTTGAGCAATTGGAAACAAAGAACGATGGGTGCAGAAACTTATTATCAGGGGTTGACCAATGGCTATATCAATCTTGCTGGTATGAGAACCGTGGAGCAGTATCTTATCAAGGCTGAATGCTTGGCTCGTAAGAAACAGTTGACAGATGCTATGGATGTGCTCAATGAGGTGCGTAAGACATATATCCTTCCACAGAAATATCAGCCACTATCGGCGTCCTCTGTGGCAGAAGCTATCCGGTATATACGTCAAACTAAGGATAATCAACTTATCTTCTCTATCGTGCCGTTTGGCGATGCTCGTCGCTTCAATGCTGAAGGTACCTATGCCCGCACGCTGACAAAAGAGATAGATGGCAAGCAGATAAATCTTGCTCCATCCTCTCATCTCTGGACCTTCCCATTCCCTAAGGGAGCCATTGATAATCCTGGCAACGGAAGTTTCGTACAGAATGTGGAGAAGTAATGAACATTAAAATAAATCTTTCTAGTAATTGTACAAATATGATGTTTAAAAAAACAATTTTCTCATTGGCATTGACGCTCATCTCTGTGATGAGTGTTCATGCTCAGAATGCAGACGAGTGTATCATTGATGCAATCTTGAATGGTGTGCCTGATGGTACGGAAATGGAAGCCGTCCTGGCTGCTACCCATCGTAACGAGAAACCTCTCGCTAAAGGTGTGGTAAAGGGTGGAAAACTTACTTTAACCATCCCTGTTATAGAGGCTCGTTTTATCGGTGTCGGTCCAAGAAATGGTGTTTTCACTTTTAGTCTGATGACCAAAGGTGGCGAAAAAGTGCAGGTGTCTCTCGATGCCAAACCCATCAATGATGGGGGGAACACTGGTTTTAATACCAGCAATGTCAAGATTTCCGGCAGTGCTATGAACGATGAATATCAGACAAAAATCGGTTCAGTGAGGGATATGCTTGATAAGATGTATAAGGATATAAACGATAAGCATAAAAAATTGATTGCAGAACACGGCAAGGCTTACCAGGCAAAGGATAAAGTTAAGATGAAAGCTTTGGAAGATAGTGACGAGGGAAAAGAGATGGCTACCGAACAGAAGAATTTCTTTGATACGGTAGATTCTTCTTATGGAAAGTTGTATTCAGACAACAAGGATTCCTGGTGGGGACCTTTCGCCATGCTTTGTACCTTGAACTATTTCACCAAGGAAAACTCCAAGGAATGGAATTCGTTCTCAGAAACTGCTAAGAATAGCTTCTATGGAAAGTTGCTCAACGAGCAGATTAATCCAAAGGGATTTACAGGTGAGACTTTGCCTCAGTTCGAACTCCAGCAAGTTGATGGTTCTAAGGTGAACATGGCTTCTTGTGTAAAGGGAAAGAAGTATTATCTGGTTGATTTCTGGGCTTCATGGTGTGGACCTTGCCGCAAGGAAATTCCTAACCTCAAGAATCTTTATGAACTGTATAAAGGGAAGGGACTGGAAATAGTAAGTGTTTCTATCGATAAGAATGAAACTGCTTGGAAGAAAGCGCTTGCTGAGGAGAAACTTTCTTGGCCTAACGGACTTGACCGTGCCGGTATAGCTGATTCTTATAAGGTAAAGTTCATTCCTGCCATCTTCCTGGTAGATGGTACTACAGGTAAGTGTATTGCTGAGAATATCCGTGGTACGGAATTGGCTGCAAAGTTGGCTGAACTGCTCTCGAAATAAGATATTTAGACGAAAAGTTTGGCTAAAGTGCTCCATTTATATAAAGATAAACCGTATTTTTTCGATAATATCGTGAAATACGGTTTATTTTTTGTATTTTTGTACCCGAAATAATGGTAAGAACGTTATTTATATAAAAGCTATATAGATTATGTTAGAGAAAAGTAAGCGTGAGCGCATCATTGCGCTCGTTAATAAAGAGGTGGTTCCTGCCATCGGCTGTACCGAACCGATGGCTGTGGCACTATGTACAGCCAAGGCTGCTACTACATTGGGCAAGCGCCCTGAACGTATTGAAGTTCTTCTGAGTCCTAATATGCTCAAGAATGCGATGGGTGTCGGCATTCCTGGCACGGGTATGATTGGTTTGCCTATCGCCGTATCGCTGGGTGCGCTCATCGGAAAACCTGAATATCAGCTGGAAGTGTTGAAAGACCTCACTCCCGACACTCTTGAGCAGGGCAAACGATATATCAAGGATGCGGATATCAACATCAAACTGAAACAGGGTGATGTGGATAAACTCTATATCGAAATCATCTGTCATGCCGGTGAAGACCAGGCTACGGCAATTATCTCCGGTTCACATACCCATTTTGTGTATGTTGAGCGTAATGGTGAGGTAGTGCTCGATAAGCGTGGCGGTACTGTGGGTGATGAGGCTGATGACGACATCCAGCTCAATTTCCCGATGGTTTACGAGTTTGCTACAACAGCTCCGCTCGATGAGATTTCTTTCATTCTCAAGACCAGGGACTATAATATGAAGGCTGCCGAGTTGAGTATCAAAGGCAACTATGGCCACTGTCTGGGCAAGACGATGGACCGTCCGTTGAGTCATGGTATCTTCGGCGATAATATTTTCTCGCATATCATCTCCCGCACCGCTTCTGCCTGTGATGCCCGTATGGGTGGTGCCATGATTCCGGTGATGAGTAACAGCGGCAGCGGCAACCAGGGCATCTGTGCAACGAATCCTGTGGTGGTTTATGCGCTGGAGAACGAGAATACCGAGGAGGAAATGATCCGTGCCCTGATGCTCAGTCATCTGACTGCCATCTATATCAAGCAGAGCTTAGGCAAGCTTTCAGCTCTTTGCGGTTGTGTGGTAGCCAGTACGGGCAGCAGTTGCGGCATTACCTATCTGATGGGTGGCGATTATACCCGCATCTGCAATTCTGTCAAGAATATGGTAGCCAATCTCACCGGTATGATTTGTGACGGAGCGAAACCAAGTTGTGCCCTGAAGATTTCATCAGGTGTCAGCACCGCTCTTCTTTCCGCCCTCCTTTCTATGGAAGGCAAGTGTGTCACCTCTGCCGAGGGTATCGTAGATGATGATGTGGATAAGTGCATCCACAACCTTACGAGCATTGGTGCCGATGCGATGAGGGCTACCGATGATATGGTGCTTGATATCATGACGCATAAATAATATAGGAAAAGGCTCGCAGGAATCTGATAAACAGAAATTCTGCGAGCCTTTTGCTTTACGCTTCAGAGACGTAATAATGTAAAGTACTATGGAGTAACAACAATAGATTTTTCGTCATACGAAGTTGTTTTTTGATTTCCACTAGTTACAGTTATTGCGCATTTCATCTTATGGATGCCTATGGATTGATTCGTTAGTTTGAATTCATTCTTAAATGGGAAAGAAGACGTTTCTGCGATAAGTGTGTCATCAAAATATAATTTTGCTGATACTTTATCTTTAAAGTTCTTTCCTCTATAGGATTTTATTATGCTAGGAATACTTTCTCCTAATGAAAAATCATTTCTACCCGACATAACATTCCAAACAGTAAAGTGATTGTCCTCTTTTAATGTTCTGTAATTAGAAAAACCATAATTATAACTGCTTTCGTTTTTACCATTAAAACTGTATCGTACATACACCCGCCAGTCATGTGGTTCTTTGTCTGTTACAATTTGGGAATCCCATGTATAAGGTGCTTGCGTCTTTGTTGCAGCAAGTTTATTATCCCAATAATATTCTACTTTGTCTATTTGACATCCTGGAGCAGAACGTGATTCGTTTAGTATAGGTGTTATTACGAATTTTTCCCCTTCATTTATAAAGTTATAGTCAATAAATATGTCTTTATACAGCTGTACGCTACTAGGAAAAGCCATAAAGTTATCGGTAACTTCTAGATATGTATCGTCGCATTTTTTGCCGCATACGCATATTTTAGCTAAAAGAGTATGGTCTCCTTCTGGAAGTTCTGATAAATTAATATAGAAGTCATAAGGTTCCTCTGTACTGGTTTTTGTTAACTTGTTGTCTATGTAATAATCTACACTTTTAATACTTAAATTCCATAATTCAAAGTTGCTGCTCATTTTAGGTGCATAGAATAAATAAGTAGCCCCATCAGAGCTTGTGCTATTTTGTTTTTCTAGGTTATATGCACTTTTAGGAATTAACTCTGAGATGTCACCTGTTAATTCGTATTCTCCAATGTTGAATTCACTACAGGATGAAACGGAAATGCATGTTGTAAGCCATGCAAATCCGATTAAAAAAGACATAAACTTTTTAAATGTTCTTTTATTCATATTATAGTCCATATAGTTTTACATTTTTATATTTAATAATCTAAATTAAATTGAAAACCCAGTCCAAAATTTAGCCCATTGCATTTTTTGTATCCAAATGCATAGTCATAACCTGCGCTTATGATAAGGGCAAAGTCATCATCGGCTAGAGGAATGAATCCTTTGATGCATGGTCTAAGCATGAATCTAATCTCTGAAACATCTGAAGAAGACGAACCGCCCACTTGGGTCGTTTCACCAGTTGAATAATTGTGGCGTTCTTCTGTTCCTTCTAAGAAAAGAGCTCCAATACCGCATCCTAAAGAAAAGTATTTCATATAAAAGGATGGTGTTACTGTGATGTAACTTTTAGCATCAAGTGTCTTAGTTGTACGTTCGTAGTTCATGATGTCCGTCATTTTTACATCATCGACTATGAAATTGTCTTTTTTGAAATTTACACCTAAATCCAATCCTAATCTAAACCATGGCCAAGCATATTCAAATGTAGCTCCTACAGGAAAATTCTTGCTGTAATTATAAGTTAGTGCCATAGCTTCATCGGAAAATTCTATGTCACTCTTTTACCTTTGCACCTGGAAACAAGTTTAAACGAATTGGTTAACGGGTGTTAAGGTGAACTGTATGTCACTCTAGAATATCACTATTTTTTGATTCAGTCCTTCGCCAAGCCAAATGTTTTCTTGTTTCCATTTAATATTAAAATGTTAATAATATGGATAAAGAACTGTATTTTGGCGTAGATGTCTCCAAGAAGACACTTGACCTTGCTTATTATGATGGTGAAACCATCGATTGGAAGAATGCCCA
>QSCI01000126.1:0-7964 GCA_003463005.1 Segatella copri
TCTCTAGGGTGGAGAATTTGATTTAAATTAGCTTTTAAATTTACGAAAATCACTAATTCTAATAAAAATTACCCCATATAGGATAAAAAAATGCATTACCTTTGCAAACTATAAAAATCGGACAAAGATGAATACTAAAATCGTCCAATAAAGGGTAAATTCTGTTCTCTAGGGTGGAGAATTTGATTTAAATTAGCTTTTAAATTTACGAAAATCACTAATTCTAATAAAAATTACCCCATATAGGATAAAAAAATGCATTACCTTTGCAAACGTAAAAAGAACGCTAGCACAACGCTAGTTTAATTATTAACAACAAAACTATTAAGATTATGGATTGCATTTTTAAAATTACAAACGCAGTAAAGAAGATTGGTTTCGTAATTCTTCTTGCAGAGTTGGCCGTTATCGCCTATATGAACGTAATGTAAGAAATCTCTCTATAGATATAAATATATAAGGAGGAAGTTTTCTACATACTAAGGTAATTAGATTGTAAAAGGTCAACAACATAAGTTGTCAGAACGAATAAGCTCTTAGAAAAAGTAAATGATAATAATTAGGTACAATCCTATCAGGGAGGAGTCTGATGGAAATGTACAAGATGGGAGGCTCTTGCAGAGATGCGAAGGGCCTTTTTTTGTATCCTGCCCTACGCTATCCTTACTATAAAAACACTAAAGAACCCAGCTTTTTACACCTTATTATATATATAAGTAAGAAAAAGCGACGATAATTCTTTCTTATCTCCAACATTTTTTGTAATTTTGCAGCCAAATAACAAAAATATATTAGCTAATATGGAACAAAAGAACTTTAAACGTACTACCGTGACTGCGGCTTTGCCTTATGCTAACGGTGGTGTGCACATCGGTCACCTGGCAGGTGTATACGTGCCAGCCGATATCTATGTTCGCTATCTCCGCCTCAAGAAGCAGGATGTTGTCTTCATCGGCGGTAGCGATGAGCATGGTGTACCTGTTACTATCCGTGCCAAGAAAGAGGGAATTACCGTACAGGAGGTGGTTGACCGCTATCATAACCTCATCAAGAAGAGTTTCGAGGACTTCGGTATCTCTTTTGATATTTACAGCCGTACCACTTCGGCAACTCACAATAAGTTTGCTTCAGACTTCTTCCGCACACTCTATGACAAGGGCGTATTGGAAGAAAAGGTAGAGGAGCAGTTCTGCGACGAGGTAACAGGCGAATTCCTTACCGACCGTAATATCGTAGGTACTTGTCCTCGCTGTGGTGCAGAGGGTGCTTATGGCGACCAATGCGAGAAATGTGGTGCTACCCTCTCTCCTGAGGAGCTCATCAACCCTACCAACAAGAACAACCCAGGTCATGGTCTCGTAAAGAAGCCTACCAAGAACTGGTATCTTCCATTGAACAAGTATCAGGATTGGTTGAAGAAGTGGATTCTGGAAGGCCACAAAGAGTGGCGTACCAATGTTTACGGCCAATGCAAGAGCTGGTTGGATATGGATCTTCAGCCACGTGCCATGACACGCGACTTGGATTGGGGTATTCCTGTTCCAGTAGAGGGAGCAGATGGAAAGGTGCTCTACGTTTGGTTCGATGCACCTATCGGTTACATCTCAAACACCAAGGAGCTTTGCGATGCTCATCCAGAAAAGTGGGGAACATGGCAGAAGTGGTGGCAGGATCCTGAGACTCGTCTTGTTCACTTCATCGGTAAGGACAATATCGTGTTCCACTGCATCATCTTCCCTACTATGCTGAAGGCTCACGGCGACTATATCTTGCCAGACAACGTACCAGCCAACGAGTTCCTGAACCTGGAGGATGATAAGATTTCAACATCCCGCAACTGGGCTGTATGGTTGCACGAGTATCTCGTAGATTTGCCAGGCAAGCAGGATGTATTGCGCTATGTATTGACAGCCAATGCGCCTGAGACCAAGGACAACAACTTTACCTGGAAGGATTTCCAGGAGCGCAACAACTCTGAGTTGGTTGCCGTTTACGGTAACTTCGTAAACCGTGCCCTCCAGCTCACCAAGAAGTATTGGGGCGGCGTAGTTCCTGCCTGTGGTGAATTGCAGGAGGTAGATGAGAAGGCTATCGCTGAGTTCAAGGACGTAAAGGAGAAGGTAGAGCAATATCTCAACGTATTCAAGTTCCGCGAGGCTCAGAAAGAGGCTATGAACCTGGCTCGTATCGGTAACCGATACATCACAGAGTGTGAGCCTTGGAAGGTTTGGAAGACCGATCCTAAGCGTGTGGAGACCATCCTGAACATCTCCCTGCAGTTGGTTGCCAACCTCGCCATCGCCTTCGAGCCATTCTTGCCATTCTCTTCAGAGAAGCTCCGCAAGATGATCAATATGCCTAACTTCGAGTGGACTCAGCTTGGCAGCACAGATTTGCTCAAGGCTGGTACCCAGCTCGGTGAGCCTGAATTGCTCTTCGAGAAGATTGAGGATGAGGTTATCGAAAGACAGCTCCAGAAGCTCGCTGACACCAAGAAGGCTAACGAGGAGGCTTCTTATCAGGCTGCTCCTATCAAGCCAGAGGTTAGCTTCGATGATTTCGAGAAACTCGATATCCGCGTAGGTCACATTCTGAACTGCGAGAAGGTAAAGAAGTCTAAGAAACTCCTGAAGTTCACCATCGACGATGGTTCTGGCGTAGAGCGCACCATCTGCTCAGGTATCGCAGCCTACTACGAGCCAGAGCAGCTGATCGGCAAGGACGTATTGTTCGTAGCCAACTTTGCTCCTCGCAAGATGATGGGCATCGAGAGTCAGGGTATGATTCTGAGTGCAGTCAACTTCGACGGCTCATTGAACGTAACTTCTCTCCTTGGCAAGGTTAAGCCAGGAAGCCAGGTTGGATAAAGAATCATAGAATCATCTGATTATCAGATAAGGTAAAAGCCTCAAATCCTTTGCGGATTTGAGGCTTTTCTTATTTCTATCCAAAAATTCTTTTATAATGTAAAACGATAACCCACGGTAAAGGTCAGAGCCTTGTTCTTACAGTTATCCCAATCGCCCTTGCCAGCCTTGGTCAGGCTCACGTTGTATCGGGCATCCAGAATCACGTTCATATATTCATAGCTCAAGCCCAGAGGAATGGCTACATCCACCTTCTTGGCAGGCCAAGGAGCTTCGGTTTCCTGCATATTCTTGTATGTAATAGACCCGTTCTTGTCCTTCTGAAGGTCGGTTTCCTCTCTTTTCACCTTGCCGTCGCCACAAAGGAATCCCACCTGAACGCCTGCATTCACCGACAAGCCCTCTACAAGATAGGCTTTCAGCATGAGCGGTACCTGGATATAATCGAGGTTCACATGATGATTCTTAATACCTGTATATTCCCCTTTTTCAGCATTCTCTGTCAACTCGCAGTCAGGGAAGCGCATACCCTGTCGGGCATAATAAGCACCCAGCGTAATACCCAGGCCCTTATCTATGCGATATTCCACATCTACGCCACCCATGAATCCTGCCTGATACTTAGACTCTAGCGAGGTTCCCTCCAAAGTTTCCAGAGTCAACCCGCTCCAGTTAGCTAGAGATACACCTATACGAGGAATTACCGAGAATCTGCCTACCGGATTCTCCACTTCTTGTGCCTTTGCTCCCACAACAGCAAGCAGCAGCACCATCATTATAACTATTTTCTTTTTCATTTCCACAACAGTTTGTATATCATAATAACAAGAAACAAGGGATAATATTGCATCCTACAGCCATTTTTCTCCATGAAAGACCTGTTCTCGCAAAGTGTTAACAAATATAACTCACTCTAAATTGGACTTTGATTGAAAATCAAGAAGTTGGGCGTTTGCCTATATTATATAGGTAACAATATGGAAACGAGCGGACTTCTGCTCGTTTCTGTATTTTGCAATATGCAAAGAACGCCTCAATTCGGGGGCAAAGATACTATATTTTTCTAAATATCCAATGATTTACAAGAGGAATTTTATGGAAATTAGAACTTTTTATAGAAAAATCAAATGCCTTATAGGTATATCGCTGAATAAAATCAATATCTGTACCTCCAAAAATGCCCATATTATAAGCTTTGTTATCAATATGAAGGTCATATCGTTTCATTTCCTCTGGCATATAGCTGATAGCATGACGGATATCACGCCACATCTTTCCATAATAGTCAGTTGTAGTTTCTTCATTCTGGACAATGAGTTCATGATCCCTTAGGCTTTCATCAATTTTTGTCCAAATGAAAACATCGCCATCAACATGGATAAATGGTTCCTTTATAGACTGGTAGGCCTTAATTTACAAGTTCGGATTATAATGATTCAGACAGTCAAGAGATACGATTACATCCGTATATGGCAAGTGCAATTTGTTGATAAGAACATCATATCCTTGACTGTCGGTTACCAAAGTAACATCATCATAATAACGTCGTAACTGATAACAACTAATAATCCAGCTCAGATAGTTGAATATAGGTAAAAGCCATCCATAACTATCGGTCAGACTATTCTTGTTGCCGGTCCAAAAACTTTGTATAATTTTCATTTTCTTATTTCTTTATATCAGGCAAGCGATTAGTTTCATTGTTGCTGATGTTTATATCTGCCTTTTTAGCTTTTTGCTTGCCGAAATTATAAGTCAATCCCACACGGAATGAGGTGTTGTCATTGTTTATTCTGTTTCTAAAGACATAATCTTTATATTCAGTTCTGTTATTGCTCTTAGTACCACTAAAGATGTCTTGGGCTTGTATATTCAAAAGAAGTTTGTTCTTAATAATATCAATCTTGCATCCTAAGCCGACACAATCGATGTTTCCAGTGTGAAAGGATTCTTCTATTCCTGGAAGCACATGATAATAGTTCGCATAAAAGTTCAAAACTTTGTAACGGTAACTTAAATTGGCAGAAAAAGATGTATTCAGACTTCGCAAATCTTTGTCATCCAGCTCGTCAACGTAAGATTTTGCTTTAACGTAGAACATAGATACACTTGAATACAAATTGAATTTTCCAAATGAGAAATTATAACTAGCATCTGTACCAAAAGTATTAATGGTAAGACAATTCTTTGGAGAATACTTGGTGAACAAGTCATCCACTACCTGAGTCAGATTCTGTATGGCATCAGATGTGTGATAATAATACAGGTTAAAAGAGAAATTTCCTTTAAACACATAGTTAAACTCCAAATTGTCCATGACCGATGGTGTAAGTCTATCGTTACCTTCGGTGTATGTGTAGGTGTTACGAAAAACACGTGTAGGATTCATATCATTCATAGAAGGTCTGTCAATACGTTTGCTGTAGCTTAAGGCAAAGGAATGATTATCTGAAGGATTGTATGAGATTTCTGCAAATGGGAACCAGTGATCATATTTATTAGAAACGGACAGCCCTTCTAATGTTATTCCATCATCATTGGTGTGTTCATATCGTAAACCAGCTTTGGCGTAAAAAAAGCCAAACATTCGATTGACATCTGCATAGAAGGCTGTTACCGTTTCTTTATATAAAAAACCATTTCTACTTCCAAACTCAGAGACGTTATTGGTCCTGAAATGGGAATATTTTCCACCTAACTCAAAATTTAGCCAAGTAAACGGAAGGTTTAAATCTGCGCTCAGGGTATTGACGATATAGCTATAATCATTATTGCTGTTCGAGAAGTTGTGTGCTGTACTCGAATCAAAATTCTGATTAATTTTGTCAATGACATGGATATAGTTGTAATTTACCGTTACTTTTTTGCCTAAGCTATCAAGTTTCCAGTCCACATAGGGGGAGATTGTCTCCAAACGGTATTTATCGTGATTCGACTCGGAATAAGAATTCGATGGACATGCGTCTGCATTGAAAGTCATCTGCCCCATTTGGTGGGCTTTACTGCGAGAATTATTTAATGTTGCAAAAAATCCCAAATTCAAATCGCCTAATTGGTAATTGCTATTTAGATTCTGACCTAGTATGTCATACCTATTTAAAGTATTGTCGGTCGTAAAGCGCATATAGTCAGGATAAGAATAAGTATTCTGTACTATTTGGCGGCGCTTTTCATTGGAATTATTTATTTTGTATTCAACAGAAAAATTGCCTGAGGAAAAAGACAGTCCAATTCCTTCTTCTGCGCTAAAGTGAGAGCGTTGTGTTAACACCGTGTGGACATTCCCATCAAACCCCACAGGCTTACTCTTTAGAATAATATTGATTACTCCGCAATTGCTTCTGCATCAAATTCGGCAGAAGGATTGGTTACAAGTTCTATTTTGCTTACATTTTCAGATGGTAAGGTGCGTAGGTACATATCCAAATCTTTACCATCTAAGTTAATGCGATGACCATTAACCAAAACAACTACACCGTTTTTGCCAATAATCTTTATTTCATCACTTGTCGGATCTATACGAGGAATATTATGGAGCATATCTCGCATATTGAAACCACTGGCAAAGGGACTGTTTTGAACAAGATAAACAAGTTTGCCAGCTTTCTGGCTAAATAGTCTGCGCTGAGAGGTAATCATCACCTCATTCAGTGTGTGCTCCTTCACAGTCAACATGATATCGCCCAAATCAACATTGTTGTGTACGTCAATGGTGTCAGCTTTTAATATATCACCTAATTGTCTGTATCTGACGACAAACTTTCCTGACGGTAGAGAGAATGTAAACTTTCCTTGATTATCAGAAAAACCACTGGAGATAGTTTCTCCATCAAGATGACTTACTATTATTTCCGTGGCTTCCAACGGTAAAGAGCCTGCAGCTTTATCAAATAGTCTTCCTGTTAAATTCCATTCTTGAGCAAATGCCATATTATTCGAAATGGATAATGCTATAATAATTATAAACTTTAGTTTCATAATAATGCAATGAGTCCGCTTGAGAAAATTTTCTGCTATCATTGCATGACTTGGTAACTATAGTTTTTAAAGCCTTAGCCATAGGAAAGAAAAACTCAAGTTTTCTCCTTTTTTAAATGTTATACATATTGCGGAGGTATACAGCCTCTTTCTTTCCATTTGCAAAAGTACTAAAAATGCAGATACGAAGAACTTTTATGTTGATATTTTAAACTAAATTAAACTTATAAACAGCAAAATTATACTCACTTAAATAAAACTGTATCTTTTATATAGAAATTTCAAATTTGTCAACATAACCTCATCATAAAAAATGAATAGCAAGTATTCCTGCTGAGTTTATCAAATCAGGGCCATTGTTGTTGATGACGACTCTACCATCAGCTCATATATACCTTTCCGACACAAGCATATATTGTTTTCGTTTGTACTCCGAGTGTGTACAGTTTCAAACCATGATTTACATTCTTATATAAGAAAGTGAAGCCGTGACCATTTGTGTATTTTTGCCAAACTAACTCCAGTACAACCTATGTGACGCAATGGACATACGACAGCCACAACCGCCTGTTGGAGATGATTTATCCAGACGAGTAGAAGATTACCTATTCTTACAACCTCGGCGGTCAGCTTGAAAAGGTTCATGGCTACAAGTCATACGGCTACGACTATGTGAGCAAGATAGGCTATGACAAGTTTGAGCAGCGCACATACTTGAAGTATTGCAACGGTGCTGAGACCTTCTACACTTACGACCCACAGCGTCGCAGATTGCAGAACCTCACGGTGAATAGTGGTGGAAACACCATCATGGATAACGCCTACACTTACGATGCCAATTCCAAATATATAAATAAAAAAATAAACATTCCCACCAAAAGAAATTGCAGCCAAGTCACGAGAACCTATTTGTCCAACCATTACAGTATCTGACAGTTGGACAAAAAACAAGCCTAATTGAGATATAATTAGAGGAATTGATAATTTTAATATAGACTTTATCGAATCCCAATTCATACAAATTAATGGGTGGCATTATACCATCGTGTATATATTTTTGGATTTGAAAGTCTATTACTACTAGGATCAGAAGTAGTAATACCAGAATAATGATTAATG
>QSCI01000127.1:0-7803 GCA_003463005.1 Segatella copri
GTTAGACAACTCAAGGTTGCCATCCTGCAAAATGGTTTGCATTGCCGACCATTCAGTCTTGATATATTTAAGAGCCTTCTTTGTCAAAGCGCCCAAGCCTTTGTAATTCGATCTAGCAAATCGCTCAAACTTCTCTTTGATTCGGTCCATGATAGGCTTGCTCCTTTGAAGCCTTTCCACAAGAACCTGGTCGGCTGTTAAACCTGCCTTCTTGCAGTCATGCTCGATTCCAAATAGTCTACCTATCTCATCGATAAACCACATAGACAAGGAATGATTCTCTTCCAAGGACTCTACGAACTTTCGCCTTATATGTGTCAGGCATGCTGAACGATGTTGATCAGGATGAAGTTCATCATCGTCATACACCTTATATACTACATAACCGTCAGTAGTAAAGAAGCCGATAAAGTTGTCCAAGAACTGACGGATTGCCTTGAGGCCACGACTCCCATGCTCGTATATAAACCACACGAGCTTCTGAACATTAGCCTTGATTCCCCAAAAATAACGCTTCAAGTATTTACGGACACCTTCATCTGTCTTCACACCAACAAGACCTGAGGTCTCATCAATCATCCAATTGTGAGTCTTCTTGATAGTCGCCTCCCAGACATCTTTCATTTCCTTGCGGATATAAGAGATTATCTTATGTACGATGACTCCCAAGGTTTTCTCGTTCATATTCAATCCCATATGAGATAGCTTCTCTACAATTCTCGTAAATGGAGTATTGTAAGCGAAATGCTCGGTAAGAACATAAGTTATCAGTTCCAAGTCAAAGGAAACACCTTTAATCAAGCGGGTATTAGGACGAGTGACTCCACCTCCATGCCCAGGAACATAATAGCTTGCCACCTCGTAGAAATGCTCTTCGTAATGCTCAGGAATACGAATCAACTCACGATACCACCAAGTCTCCACTTCCCCATCGCGTTTCACAAAGTGTCCTCCTTCAGGAAGGGTAAAATACTCATGAAGCATATGATAGATAGGAGCAGTCGTATATGGCTTGTTCTTCTGATAATCTGTGCGAGTAGAACGCTTGTCCAATGCTTTTTTCTTCTTTTTTGCAGGAGTCTGGTCACCTGATGCAGAAGACGGAGTAGATGGAACGTCATCATTGGAATCTTCAGGCCAATCAGACTTTTCTTCTTCTCTCGTAACCTCTTTGCCAGACTTCAGCAAATTCATTTGCTCCGCATTACGCTTGAACCGTTGGCGCTGGCGATAACGGGCCAGCCATTGTGCCTCCGATGCAGAGAGCGAAGACTTTTCAAGCATCGAAGTGAGCTTTGTAATCTTCTCATTCAAGGAAGCTATCAAGTTATCCGATGCCTTCTGGTGGTTGGCGCTATCCTTCATAATACGCTTTACATTTTCCAGGTTCTCCTCTCGCAGATGCTTAAGTTCCTCCTTATGGCGCTCAGCCTGTTCCTTCATCTGCTGCATATAGAAATCCTTCATATTGTCCTGCTGAGCCTTGAAGAACTGGCGATCCTCCTCACGCTGACGTTCGAAATCGGCACGCAAGGCTTGATCGTGAGCTATCAAATCTACCTGCCCACGATTCGCTGTTGCCATCTCATCCTTGAGACGAGCTATCTCAGCATAAGCCAAACGTAACTTCATTTCGTCATTCATGCCTACAAAGGTACTACTTTTTTCTGACATATGCAAGTTTTTTCGAATATTTTTTATAACTAAAATACTAATAATCAGATAGTTAAGTAATCAAGCGGCATCTTCTTTTATCTGCATTTTAGTGACTTGAACACCCTCTGTAAGCGTAACGAAGTCACTCCAGCAAATTTTGTAGCAGGAACGCTGTTCGTCGAATACAGGCAAAAAGAATTTTTCATCATCCAAGCGGATTTTTGTCAATTCAAAGCGGCGGCGACCACGATAGAGAATCTTCATTGTACGAAGATTCTTCGACATAAATATAAAAACCGATTCCTCGATATAAGGATCAAGCCCCATTTGGCTACGAACTACTTCTGTGAGCGTATCGATATCCTTACGCATATCCATAGGACCAGAATAAAAATAGTACTTCTGTCTACTTGTAAAGGATATCATTTCAGCCAACTATTTTGTGCAACAAAGCTGTAATCTCATTTACACTTGTCTCGCAAAGTGACAACTCCATCCCATTGCTGAACGATATGTGCATCGAGACGATACTGTATGTCGGGATAGAAGGAGCAGCCACAGGCATGGTCGGTTCTTCTGGCTTGCAAGAGTCCACACTTGAAGAAGCTGAGTTGACACTTGCTGCCGACTCAATCTCCAAGGGAACAAGAGACTTGTCACCATTAGGAGAAGCTGCCAACTTAGACTTGCTATTCCAAAAACACTTACGATAGTATCGAAGCACATTAGGATAAACATAACTACTGTCATCACAAAATTGTTTGAGAGAACGACCACGACCATACATCTCGAACTCACGAATGATGGCTGCGTAATCAACTTTTGCTTTCTTCTTATTTTCCATTTGTTACCATTTTTTAATCGGCAGCAAAGGTAATACTTATTTTTTAGCGGGCAATATGGAGAAGTAGATGGTTACGGATGATACCTTTCTTTGAGCGGAACGCCTTTGCATTCTCGCCCATCACTTCTACCAGATGGCGGTGAAGCTGATAGGTATCTCTGCCAAGTTCTCGAAACATCAAGGCATTGGATTCTCTTTGCTCGTCGGTAATCATATTATACGCTTCTGTTCATGTACGGGAAAAGTACCATCCCCCTATAACATTTGGCTCGGGGCTAATGGTTTAATTTAGTGATATCGCACCACGCTGCTCGGATAGCTTGGTTGGATGTGAGCAAGCCATACACAGGTTACTTCCCATGCAATATCTTACTGATCGACTTTTTTGCGTCTGCTGTTCCAACCACGAGCGCACCTTCTGCATTGGCTTCGCAAGGTGAATGCCGGCAACATCAAACACCTCATAGTGAATCTTATTCTCGCGGTGGAAAAAATCAAAATACCAGTAGTTGCCGTCTTCAATACGTTGATATATCCGCTGTTTTCCCCACTTCATCGTGGTGGGCCGGTAGTCTCGATTGCCTATCAGCGAGAAGTGCCCATCGAGTAACGCCGACATCCACTCTATGCACTCCTCTGCTGAGAAGAACAGGGGAATATTCTTCAGTTCAGGACGACCATCATCGTAAGTTCTGTCCTTGATGATTGTCACCTGCTTATAGTCGGTTGGAATCCCTGGCGACAACGATAACACACATGGTGCTCCTGGCGACTCGAATGCGCTCTTTACCACAAGCGCTACATCTTGGTGGGCCATGCATTCTATGGTGTCCCAACGGATGTAGTTGTAATTGCCTTCAAGGATAGCATTCTTCTGAACATCGGTGCTGTTGGAACTGACAAAATTGCGCAATATCACGGATGCTTTGCTCAAATAGGCTGCTTTATCCACAACGCCACCCACATCTGTTTTGAAGCGCTTGACATTATCCTTATCGAAGAAAATGCGCAAATTGATACCGTTCTGACGTGCGTATTTCTTCACGCTCATCAGAGGAGCTACTAAATCGCGAAGACCCTCTTCCGTAAGGGGTAAACCTATCACCTCGTCTCCCGTCGGAAGCAGTATAAATAGTGATGCATCCATCATTTCAGAATCCCAATAAGTAAGTCATGTCTGCATCCTGACGAGTGAAGAAACCTTCGGGCTGGTGGTCTATCTTGCCATCGCCCACAATCTTCACCTCTTCCGCCACTGATTGCAGCCCATCAGCGGCTTTCTTCATATAATAGAGCTTCACGTTGTTGCGGTCTATTCCTATGCCTTCCTCTTCAAAACGCTTGGAAGCCATGAGAATGCCATTGAGTACATGATTGCTGTGGGTCTCTACAATAACCTGGATGCCCGCCTCTGCTGCTCGCGCGATCATCATGCCAAGTTCCGACTGCGCTGCTTCGTGAAGATGGGCTTCGGGGTTCTCTATCAGCAACAGACTGTCTCTCTCTGACGCAAGCAGTGCCACGACTATCGGCAATGCGTAACTCAATCCAAAGCCAACATTTATCGCGCTGTAGGCAGGTGTTGTATCGCCGCCTATCTCATAGGCATATTTCAACGAATAAGACTTGTCTCCTTTCTCTGGGGTAACAACGACATCGGGCTGATAACTCTTTCCCATGACGATACCTGAGCGAGCAGTTCTGCGGATTCGCCTGCACGATGCACCAGTCCTGGTAACACGCTAAGTTTCTTCGCCACGCCAAAATGATACAGGAAATGGGCCGTCAGTTCGCACTTACCATATTTCTGCGACAGTTGCCTCCGGCTTTCCACCATATTCGTGTTTAGGGGGTAGGACTCTGAAGGCTCCTGACGAGCCGCACTGATATACTGAAAATTGTTCGTAAATAACGAACTCTCATGCAACATTTTCGGATCAGGTCCCTGCAATAGAGAAAAGAAGTCTTTACCCAAAACCCCATCCGAAGCATCCCATCGCCATGTAGAAAGCCCGTGGCCGCCATCGATGCCAAAAGACATATAATCCTCGTCTGCCATCTGACACAGCGCATCACGACAGAGACCGATAGAGAGCAGGTCACCATTCAGGGAGAGTCCCTCGTTCAAGACATTCTGCTGATAACTTTGGCGCAACAAAAGCAGCGACTGGATAACAGAGGACTTGCCACTGCTGTTCAGCCCGGTCAGCACCGTCAGGTTGCCCAATTCAAGACGCAAATGCTTATGAATCTTGTAATTGTCTATGTGAAGTAATCTTAGCATATTTTTTACATTTATTTTTCTTTCAAAACAGTTTCTATCATCTCCCTTATCTTGCGGTGTCGATAGTTCACGCTTTCTTTCTGACCTGTACCGGATGACAGAGCATAGTAGAACTTTTCATCGTTGTTAAGCTCTACGAAAAGTCTCTGCACAATGCTCTTTTTAGCCACTAACTGCTGACGTTCATTGTTCGTACACTTTGCCAGCCAAACGCTCAGCGTCTCGAATAGTGCCTTGTTAATGGGTTTGCGACGGTCATATATATTGCGACGTTTACGGAATGCATCATTGTTGAAGATGCTCCAGGCTGCCTTCATCGCCTTGTCGAACTGTGTACTCATATCTTCGCGCTCCGCCTCCGTCAGTTTTTTTATTTTTGCCATGCCACGGGTCATAAATCCGTCCATATCGGGCTCATACGTCTTATAGTCTTGCAGATAGAAAGCCACGAACCTTGTCACAAAATCGCGGTCTTCCATGCGGTCGGTCTTTATGATACCGCAGGTAGCCTTCTTGAACGACTGTTTAGCGGCCAAATTGGCCACCATCTCCGCAGACACGCCCTGATTCATCGCATGACGTATTTCCTGTGGAGTCAGTATCAGACCGCCCGTGTTAATACGTTTGAAGATATTGAATTTTACCTCATCGGGCGTTCCCTTCTCTATCACGTACATGGTTATAGGGGTCTGGGTGATTCTGCGCTGCATCAGACGAGGAAGCTCGTTGAAGGTCATTCCGTCATATTGCTGCGTGAGAAACTCCAGATGGTGCAGTCGCATCGTCTTCTCTACAATGAAGTGCTTGAACACGCTGCATCGTTGCAATCCGTCTATCACGTTCCACACCTCAGCATCTTCATCAGTCTCTGTCTCGTCGAAATAGAAAGCGGGCAGTGGCAACTTGAGCAGCAACGACTCTATCAGGCGACTCTGCTTCTCTCCATCCCACAGGTCTGATTTGCGTTGGAAGGGGGTATCGAAGCGAATCTCCCCGTGCTCCATCTTATCCACCAGCTCACTGATGGTAAACGGATCACGACGAATCTTTATCATATTAGGATTAAATGGCATTGTGATTGCCACGTTGCCTCATCCTCTTTTTCTATCTGATTTTCTTCTATCGAATAATCAATTTTGTCCATTGTCATCTGTGCTTATGAAATCCAACACCTTGTCGAGTAAGGGAAGGGAATTTCACCTAATTCTAATAATTTGTCAAACTGGGCATCGGTTAATCTGAAGAAGCCCCAATATCTGGGGTTCAGACCGACTCGCTCTTTCATTACCTTGTTGATTACCTTTTTGGTAAATGCTATATTGTACACCATCTTGATAACGGTAAAATTGTCCTTATTCTTGTACCAACCTCTTAATTCTTCCTCGCCAAAAACAGAATAGCGATTGGTATATTTAACGAAATCATCCTCGTTGGTAAAGTTCTTGATTGTCTTTACCTCACAGGTATCATTCTCCAGAATGAGGTCATCATATCGCTTATCTACAATACTCAGTCCCTCAATGCCATCTGCCATTTTATCGCTGAAATAGATATAAACCGAGATATGTATTCTCAAGAAACTCTTTTGTTCTTTGTTCTTGAAATTTGTCTGTATTGATTATAAACCACATAACTCAAAAATATATACCTCGGTTTCTCCTGTAAAGATTACTCTTCCCGGATTATTGGGGGTGTGATATGTATCACAGCATTGAAAAACCAATAGACTATCTTCCACTAATCTTCAATACTTTTATGTCTTTTGGCCTCCTGCATACATGATGCCAGTAAGTCCGTGTTTAGCAAATTGTGTATCATACGCTTTGCTTATATAAAGGCCATATTAATAGTTTTTATTCTTTACATTCTTCTGAATCTCAACATAAGAGACACAATATTTCGTTGCAAAAATACGAAAAGAGTTTGAAACTAGCAAATTATGTATGTTAAAAAACGAATATTGACTCCACTTTAAAAAGTGGGGTAAATTTGAATTAAACCTTAATTCCGCAACACTATTATAACTTAAACTTTTTAAGTACCTGAGCAACAAAAAGTTGCCCTAGATTTTGTCATGTCGAAGAATTCACTTATCTTAGTGTTGCAAAACAAACAAGGTGTACCATTATTTCAAAAGGGGTATTCACACAATCTTACCAGATTGTTTCATAGCAACCTTAAACTTACGTGCTACATCATTAGCAAATAGTTCTACAGTCTCCTTCGCTACCTCTTTCTCTCTTTCAGTAAGAGAGGCGGCATCGACATTCTGTTTGGCACACTCCACCGCAGATTCCTTCGTTTCATCAAAAGTTGACTCACTAATAACATACGGAGGAGTAAACAATTCATTCAAGAATTCAGCTATCGCCAAATTAGCACGTTGCTGTGCTATTTGCTGTTTTGTATTCATTTGTATAAATCTATGTTGATGTCGAAAGGACTATCGAAGTCCTTTAGCAAGTCGTGTTTGGTATCTTTCTCTGAGAGATTGGCATGTTCGGTTGGGATTTTCCAATCGATACCGAGAGTATCATCAAGGATAGAGATACCTCCATCAGCTTCTGGATGATAGAAGTTGCAACCTTCTCTTCAAACTCTCGCTCGCTGAAATTGTCGAATTTGGTATCAGGGATAGCATATGGGGCACTTTTGCCTGGTTCCGAAAGCATCTTATAGACATCGGAGCGGAAGCGGATTTCATTAAGATTTTTGTCCTCAACTCTCACAAAGACAAAGGTGGTAAGAAAACAGCCTCACGGACAACACGTTTGCCTCGACAGTTTATCATGATACGTCTTTCCAAAGTGCGTCGGATCTGTTGCTACAAAACCATTTTCAGCTACATATCCTTCACTTTTTGCCATGGCTTCGCCGTCGTCCCCTGCAATAGTGGACGTAACCTGTGATTGTATATTTGTCTCTTTCATCATGCGAATCAAGTTCGTTTTTTGATGACGTTCATCTGAATCTCGATTTAAGAGACACAGAATCTCCTTGCAAAAATACGAAAATTGTT
>QSCI01000128.1:0-7101 GCA_003463005.1 Segatella copri
ATACGAAGAAGAATATTATCGAAGAAAAGGGAGAAACTCAGAAAAAACATTTTTGCCAATTAAAAAAAAATATAGTACCTTTGCACACGTTTTAACGGATAACAAGATTAATTACATATATTTTAAAACTTTCAAATGAAGGCATTAGCAATTAAGTCGAGTTTGTTTTCCTGTTTAAAGACATACAACAAGAAAACATTCATGTCTGACCTCATGGCAGGTATCATCGTTGGTATCGTAGCCCTGCCTCTGGCCATCGCATTCGGTATCGCCTCTGGCGTGACCCCTGAAAAGGGTATCATCACCGCCATTGTAGCAGGTCTCATCATCTCCATCTTCGGTGGAAGCAAAGTGCAGATTGGTGGTCCTACGGGAGCATTCATCGTTATCATCTATGGCATTATCCAGAAATATGGCATGGAAGGTTTGACGATAGCGACACTGATGGCTGGTCTGTTCCTGGTTCTCTTCGGACTTCTCCGTCTTGGAACCATCATCAAGTACATCCCTTACCCTATCGTTGTGGGATTTACCAGTGGTATCGCCGTAACCATCTTCACGACCCAGATCAAGGATCTCTTTGGATTGACGTTGACTTCAAATCCTTCTGATTTTCTGGAGAAATGGGGCGTCTACTTCCAAAGCTTTGACACCATAGATCCTTGGTGTGCCCTTATCGGAGTAGTAAGCGTAGTGGTTATCGCCATCACCCCTAAGTTCAGCAAGAAGATTCCGGGCTCTCTTATTGCCATCATCCTGATGACCGTTGTAGCCTTACTGCTCAAGCAGTTTGCCGGTGTAGAGAGTATCGAGACCATCGGCGACCGCTTTTCTATCAGCAACGAACTGCCTGCAGCTCAGGTACCAGTCATGAATTGGGAGACCATCAAGAGTCTTGTATCACCAGCTATTACCATCGCCATCCTGGGAGCCATTGAGAGTTTGCTTTCAGCAACTGTTGCCGATGGTGTAATCAGCGAGCATCACGACAGTAACACCGAGTTGGTAGCTCAGGGTTTGGCCAATATCGCCTCTCCCCTCTTTGGCGGTATTCCTGCAACAGGTGCCATTGCCCGCACAATGACCAATATCAATAATGGCGGTAAGACTCCTATTGCAGGTATCATCCACGCCATAGTTCTGCTGCTCATCTTCCTCTTCCTGATGCCTCTTGCCCAGTACATTCCTATGGCTTGTCTTGCCGGTGTATTGGTAGTTGTATCTTACGGAATGAGCGGATGGAGAAGTTTCCTGGCATTGATGAAGAATCCGAAGAGCGATGTAACCGTACTTCTGATTACCTTCTTCCTCACCATCATCTTCGATTTGACAGTAGCCATTGAGGTGGGTCTGATTATCGCCTGTCTGCTCTTCATGAAGCGAATGAGCGAAACCACCGACGTGACAGCTATTACCGATGATGAGATTGACTTGAACAAGGAGTTTGACTTCCTCTCTACCAACCTGGAGCACTATACGATTCCGAAGGGCGTAGAGGTATACGAGATCAATGGTCCTTTCTTCTTCGGAGCTGGTAACAAGTTTGAGGAAGTGATGGCAGCTTTCGGTGACCGTCCACTGGTACGCGTCATCCGTATGCGCAAGGTTCCATTTGTTGATTCAACCGGTATCCACAACCTCACCAACCTCTGCGAGATGAGCCAGAAGGAGGACATTCAGGTTGTACTCTCCGGTGTTTGCGAGAAGGTAAACGCCCAGTTGGAAAAGGCTGGTTTCTACAATATTCTTGGCAAGGATAATATCACAGATCACATCAGCAAGGCTCTGAAACGTGCTGAAGAGATTATTGAGAAGAAAACTGTTAATAGTTAATAGTTTACAGTTAACATTTTACTGATTGTAGACCATCAAATAAAAAAGATGCATTGCTGGATATACCAGTAATGCATCTTTTTTTTATTGTCATCAAGTAACTGTTAACTATCAACTGTTAACTATCAACTATTACAGAACTGTTAACTATAAACTGTTAACTATCAACTATTACAAAACTTTTCCCAGAAACTCCTGTAATCTTGGCGATTTCGGATGGTTGAATATTTGCTCAGGAGTTCCGTCTTCCGTGATATAGCCGTCGCTGAAGAAGAGTACACGGTTGGCCACTTCTCTTGCAAATCCCATCTCGTGGGTAACCACCACCATCGTCATTCCCTCGGCAGCAACATCTTTCATCAGCTGCAGCACCTCGCCTACCATTTCCGGATCGAGAGCAGAAGTCGGCTCATCAAAGAGGATTACCTCAGGATTCATCGCTAAGGCACGGGCGATAGCTACGCGCTGTTTCTGTCCGCCCGACAGACTGTCGGGATAACTGTCGGCCTTATCCAGCAATCCGATACGGGTCAGGAGTTCCGTTGCCTTCTCATCAGCCTCTTCCCTTGTCATCTTACCCAATTCTACCGGAGCCAGCATGATGTTGCGGCGTATGGTCATATTAGGGAAGAGATTGAACTGCTGGAATACCATACCCACCCTCTGGCGCATTCGGTTGATATCAACATCGCTTGATGTGATATCCATATCATCGATAAAGATTTTACCCTCGGTAGGTTCTTCCAGAAGGTTGATGGAACGCAGGAAGGTACTCTTGCCACAACCCGACGGACCGATGATGGCAACCACCTCACCTTTCCTCACCGAGGTGGTAATGCCTTTCAGCACCTCGTTGTCGCCGAAGCGTTTACGAAGTCCTTCTATCTTGATTATTTCGTTCATTTTATCCATTGTTTTAAAGCTTTTGCCCTTTCAGGATTCCTCATTTCCTTTCGCTCTTTCTCAGTCTCTTCTCCAGCCTTCTCACTCCTGCGTTCAGTCCGAGAACAAGAACGAGATAGAGGCAGGCTACTACGCCCAACGGCATCATCGCTTCGTAAGTAATGCTTCGGATGATGTCGGAACCCTTGGTCAAGTCTACCAGTCCGATATAACCGCTGATAGAGGTTTCCTTGAGCAGAGTGATAAGCTCGTTACCCATAGCCGGAAGCACATTCTTGAAGGCTTGCGGAAGGATGATGAGACGCATCGTCTTGCCATACGAAAGACCAAGACTTCTACCCGCCTCCATCTGACCATTATCCACCGACATGATGCCCGAGCGGATTACCTCGCAATATAAGCTGCCGAGTTCAAGCCGAAGGCGATGACAGCCACCAGTATCTTATTGACATCTGCTGATGCAAACACCACATAATAGATGATGAGCAACTGCACCATGGTTGGCGTGCCTCGCATGATGGTAAGATACAGCTGGCAGAGCATGTTCGGAATCTTCCAGTCGCCCTTACGTTCATGACGTGCTCTGACAATAGCTATCAGCGTTCCGAGTATCACGGAAAGGATGATGGCGAAGAAGGTGATGATGAGCGTATTGCCCAAACCCTGCAACAGATACTGATAACGGTTGTCATCTATGAAGCAGGATTTAAACTTATCTATCACTCCCGGCTGGTTACCAGCTGCTTTCACTTCATTGGAATTCACCATGATAACCTGTCGCACATCGGCATAGGAATCTGTAAATCCGATATTCTTCTTCCGTTCAGGAGTAACCGTGATGCCGGCAATACCCGCATCCGCCTTACCAGCCTGTACAGAGGTGATGATGGCATCAAACTCCATATCGAGAATCTCGACATCCACGCCCATCACATCGCCGATGGCATTCGCCACATCCACGTCGATACCCACAATCTTGCCATTCTGGTAATATTCGAAAGGCTCGAAGGTAGCGTTGGTGGCAAAGCGGAGACTCGTCTTCAAGCCGAGTTTCTGCAGCGCTTCCGGCCCCACCTTCTTCACGTCAGAAGTCTTTGGCGTATAAGCCACGGCTATGCCCCGTTCCAGATGGCGGTTGACGATGGAATCGATGACGCCATTCTCTTTCAGGATACGGATGGCATGATTGATGGACTGCTGCAACTCAGCATGATCCTTAGCCACGCAGATGGCGAAAGAGGACGCATCGAAGGTTTCGGGCAGGATACGGAGCGATGGGTTTACCCGTTGGAATGCCTTGGCTGGCGCCTCATCGGTCACCATGCAGTCTATCTTACCCTGAAGGAGTGCCTGGATGGCATCGGCTCCCTTGTTGTACCGTTCTACCTTGGTACCGCCACCTTCCTTTTCCAGCTCCGTAGCTAGTCCGTCGCTAGTGGTACCGAGCTGCACACCAATCACAGCCCCCTTCAAATCAGTCTTGCTCTTGATTTGCCTGTCAGCATCTGACGCTCCCGAGCCACATGCCACGAAGAGCACACTCAGGAGTAAAGTCAAGAAGCCCAGCTTAAACTTTCCCGTTTTTCTGTATTTCATCATTCCAGGTATTCGTTTATTGTTGTTTCAAATACTCAGCACACATCTCTGCACATCTTTCTCCGTCTACACCAGCCGATACGATTCCGCCTGCATAACCAGCACCTTCACCACATGGGAAGAGTCCCTGGATGCGGACATGCTGCAGGGTTTCGCGGTCACGGACGATGCGGACAGGCGATGAGGTTCTCGTCTCCATCGCTATCAGCGTAGCCTCGTTGGTCAGGAAACCATGGGCATTCTTGCCGAAGGTCTTGAAGCCTTCCTGCAGTCGCTTGCTCACGAAAGATGGCATCCAGAAATGCAACGGACTCGAAATCAAGCCTGGAGCATAGCTGCTCTTTGGCAGATCATAACTCAATCGATTGTTCACGAAGTCAGCCATGCGCTGTGCCGGTGCAGTCTGCTTCATGTTGCCCTGCTGCCAGCATTGCTTTTCCACGATTTCCTGGAAGTACATCATCTGGAGTGAAGAGTGAGGAGTGAAGAGTGAAGCATTCTTCTGCGCCTTCATTTCCTGCTGTTCGATGACAGACTGATGCTCCTTCACAAACTGCGCCACATCCTCGGGATGAGTTTCCACCACCATGCCCGAGTTGCTCCAGGCAGTACCGCGGTTGCTCGGACTCATACCGTTCACCACTAACTGTTCCGGTCCTGTAGCAGCCGGAATCACAAAACCGCCCGGACACATACAGAAGCTATAGACACCTCTGCCATCTACCTGAGTAACAAAGCTATATTCGGCAGCAGGCAGATATTTTCCTCTACCACTCTTATTGTGATACTGAATCTGGTCGATGAGTTGGGAAGGATGCTCCAGACGCACACCTACGGCGATGCCTTTTGCCTCGATATCTATCTTTGCCGAAGCGAGATAGCGGTATACATCGCGGGCACTATGACCTGTTGCCAGGATAACCGGTCCGCGATAAGTTTCCTCAGCACCCGTAGCCAGATTCACGGCTTCTACGCCTATCACCCTATCGCCAGCTGCAGCATCAGGTGCCGTCAGCTTACCTTCACTCTCAAGGATCAGACGAATCATCTTGGTCTGGAAATGCACTTCGCCGCCACACTTGATGATGGTGTTGCGCATGTTTTCAATAACGCGTGGCAACTTGTCGGTACCGATATGCGGATGGGCATCTGCCAGGATATTGGTATTGGCACCATGCTGGCAGAATACGTTCAGAATCTTGTCTACACTTCCCCTTTTCTTGCTTCGTGTATAGAGTTTGCCGTCACTATAAGCACCGGCTCCACCTTCACCGAAACAGTAGTTGCTCTCCCCATCTACCTTCTGAGTCTTGGTAATGTTAGAGAGGTCCTTCTTGCGTTCGCGCACATCCTTGCCTCGCTCCAGCACGATAGGACGGTAACCCAGTTCTATCAGGCGCAGGGAAGCGAAGAGGCCGCCAGGTCCCTCACCCACAACGATAACACGAGGTCTGCTGCTCACATCCGGATATTCGGTATGGACATATTGGTCGTCCTGCGGAAATTCGTTGATATAAGCACGCACCTTCAGATTGACGAAGATGGTGCGCTGACGGGCATCGATGCTTCTCTTCAAAACCCTCACCTGGTTGAGCGTTCTTACATCCAATCCCTTTTCTTTGGCGAGATAACGCTTGATGCCTTCCTCGCTGGCTGCCTGTTCGGGCAGAATTCTTATCTGGTATTCTTGAATCATTTACTTTGAACTTTGAGCTTTGAACTTTATGATTAGTTTAATGAAAGTGACGAGTGACAAGTGACCGATTCCATATTACGGATTTCGCATTACATTCACAATTCACTTTTCACTTTCACTTTTTCATGCTTCCATTGTAGCCAGCACTTCGAGCGTATCCAGCTGATACATGGTGAACTTACCATCTTCCAATGTTGCAAAGGTTGGCGGATTGCCACCCTTCGGGAAGGTGATGCTGCCGGTATTTACGATGGCCTGCCCCTTCTCGTTATGAGAGAGTTCCCAGAGATGGGAGTGGCCATAGATCATAGCCTCGTAAGGACCTTCGGCATGTTTTCCTTATTGTATACATGTCCATGAGTCAGAAGATAGCGCTTGCCTCCGTCTACCAGCAAGGCATAGGTCTCCATGATAGGGAAATCGAGGAGCATCTGGTCTACTTCCGCATCGCAGTTGCCACGCATGGCGATAATCTTATCTGCCAGCGCATTCAGTCTTTCTACGATACCCTTAGGATCGATTCCTTCCGGAATGCGGTTGCGGGGACCGTAGTTGATGATATCCCCCATGATGCACATCATGTCACAATGTTCAGCCTCGAAGAAATCGAGGACCTTTTCCAGGGCTGGCAAACAGCCGTGGATATCTGAGAATAAAAGATATTTCATTACTTGATTCAAAAAGTATTAATACTCACCCTCAACCCATTTTTTACCTGATTCAGTATATTTCATCCAAATAACCAAACCGACACCAATGATTGCTGCTATTGCAAAAAGTATTGTCAACATTTCCATAATTATTTCTTTTTTAATTCTACTTTTAATAAATAATTGCCTGCATAAGCAAAACATGCAGCAGCGATTACTGCGCATCCCATGCAAACATAGTTAGTTACTCCCATTGCCTCACCTGTAAACAGTGGCGACAATGCACCAATTCCAATACCGCTGCATACCATCTTTCAATACTGCGTTAAATTAATATTTAATCGTCTGTAAATCAATAACTTATATTAAGAAATGCTTATGAAAACTTAACTATAAAAAGTTGGTCAAGTCGCTGATTTTCAG
>QSCI01000129.1:0-6977 GCA_003463005.1 Segatella copri
CCGTTGCCCTGCTTAACTTCAGCATGAACGAGGACGCCTTCGACAAGGAGAAAATCCGCCATCATGTGCAGTTGTGCGACACAGCTACCCACAAAGTATTTTACGACAAACTCGAATATATTTATGTAGAGATTTCCAAGTTCAACAAACCCCTGGAAGAACTGGATACGCTCTACGAGAAGTGGCTCTATGCACTGAAGAACCTCTATAAACTTACCCAGCGCCCGAAAGAGCTGTGCGACAAGGTTTTCGACCGCCTCTTCGAGGAAGCCGAGATAGCCAAGTTTACTCCTCAGGAAATGAGGGAGTACGAGACCAGCAAGATGGCATATCGCGACATCAAGAATTCCGTAGACACTGCCAAGCGTGAAGGTCTTGCGGAGGGTATTGAAATCGGTATGAATCAGAAAGCTCAGGATATAGCAAAGAATATGCTGGCAATGGGACTTTCTGCCGAACAGGTTGCCAAGGCTACCCAGCTGTCTTTGGAAATCATTAAGAATCTGAGCAATTCATAAAAAACAGAAAGCGGAGATGTAGATTACGAATATCACCATATAATCAAGGGTCTATACGCCACCTTTTCATCGTGGCATATAGACCCTTGTCGTTTAATGTTCGTTGCGGACGGAACTTTTCCGCCCGCAACGGCTTACTGCTTCTTCAAGGTAGGCAATGCTCCTTTAAGTTCGTAACGCCACTTTGAGCCTGCGTTCTGCAAGGCGGTGTTCATGGCATCAACGGCTTTCTGCCAGGTAACGACAGAGCCGTCCACCTTCGTGACTTCGGTGCTTTCCCTATTGTAGCCGATGCCTTGTTCATGATTGTTCTTCCAATAGCAGGCGGTCATCACGTTGGCGTAGTTATTTCCCAAAAAGCCGCCGATATGTACATAGCCAGTGCTACTACCCGTACTGGTTACGTTGCCCGTGGCATAGCAGGCAAGGAGGCTGCTTCCTGCGTTCATTCCCACCAGACTGCCGCCAGCGATATTCTTTTTGGGGTCCATTTCTATGATCACGTTGCCTGTGGCATAGCAAGCGGTCAGGGTGGCACTCGAATTCGTCTGACCTGCCACGCCGCCGACATCGACCGTTCCCTTCACTGTGGCAGAGGAACTGCATCCGGTGATGGAACCGCCTATTTGAGCACCCACCACACCGCCGACATACACCGTGCCGCTGACGCTGCCCGACACCGAGCAGTTTTCAATGGTGCCCCAGCCATATCCTACCACGCCGCCAATACTGCCGCCATATATTTGATTGCTTGTTATCTGTACGCCCTCCATCACCACGTTCTTCACCGAACCAGCTCTATTGAGCCAGCCGAACAGACCCGCAAATTCGTCATTTGTCGTAAAGGTCAGCCCCGTAATGGTATGGCCGCCACCGTCGAAGGTGCCTTTGTATGAGTTGTCGTAGTCTGTGCCTATCGGTGTCCAGTCTTTGCCTGTGAGGTCAATGTCTGTGTCGAGGGTAATGTTAATGTCGCTCTTACCTCCGTTCACTAATTCGGCTACATTCATCAGGCCATCGGCGGAGGTCACGGTGTAGGTGCCGTCGCTCTCTATGGTATAGCCCAGGTCTTTTGCCGCAGCGAGGGAGACGGTGTAGGTATATTCACCGCCCGCCTGCCAGTCGGTAGCATTCTTCATCTTATAAACGAAGGTCTTGCCGTTAGTGAAGGTGCAGGTGATAAAGGTCGTGCCAGCTGCCACACTTTGCGGGGCGACGATGGCGGTGTAGGTGTTGCTACCCTTGTCATACGGGACGATTATATCCGGGTTGTCGCCTTCGGTGGAGAGTCCCGTCATCTGCACGGATGCCAGCCCCTCGGTGTAGTCCGTCAGAACGATGGTCACTCGCGCCGTGCGGTGGGTGAAGCGAAGCGTGGGGCTGCCGTAAGTCACCGTCTGTCCGTCGGCTACGATGAGGTCGCTGCCCTCAAAGTCTTTCTGGGCACTTTGGTTGGCTTTTACCTTTACCGCAGGCGGGGTTGTCTCGCCAGCGGTGTAGGGCCACCACGCTGTGACGGTGATGTCGTTGTGGTTGGTCCAGTAGTACGGGTCGGTGGAGGTCAGCGTGGCGTTGGTGGGGTCGGCGGTGGAGGGTGTCACGTCGTATGCCTTCACCGTGCCGTCCATCAGGACTGCCACACTCTGCACACCCTCCCAATTGCCGTCCACTGGGGCACGGGTGCCGGCGGTGGCTGTCGCAGCGGGGTTTAACCCCGTGGCGGTGAAGACGATGGATGTGCCTTCCGCCCCTTCAGGCAGGAGCCTGCTTCGTCCTGCGTGCAGGCGGCAAGGCCGAGCAGCAGGGCGAGGGCTGCGAATATATGAATGGTTGTTCGTTTCATGATGCGTGTTGTTTAGTGTTCGTTATTGTATCTTTTGCAATACGGGCAGGCCGTCGGTGCCTAGTGCCCACTGGTAGTCGTTGTCGGTGAGGGCGTGGTTCATGCCGTCGACGGCTGTCTGCCATTTCACGGTCGCGCCGTCCACCTTCGTGGCATCTACCGTTCCTCCTTCATTACGGAATGCTCCTTGCCCGACATTGCCTCCCCAATAGCAGGAAGTTATAGTAGCGTAGTTATAACGCACTATAGCTCCAGATTCATAATCTTTCAATGTGCCGTTGAACCAGCAAGCGGTGATACTGCCATAATTTAAATCGGCTATACCACAAGTTCTACCATATGCAGAAATATTTCCCGTCACAGAGCAGGCAATGATTTGACCCTCATTTTGATCCACTATTCCAGCTGCTGATCCATTGCTGCCATACAGATTCACATCTATGAGTTGTAGGTTCTTTATCACACCACGGTGATTTAATAACCCAAAAAGTTCAGTAGTCGCTGCAGAAAAGTTTAATCCCTTAATGCGGTGTCCCTGCCCATTAAAGACGCCGGAGTAGCCAGGCCATGTGCCTATCCGTGTCCATTCCCTACCCGTCAGGTCGATGTCGGCGGTGAGGGTGCAATTTATCGATTCATCTTTTTGTACGGCTTTGTTCCATGCCAGCAGGCCGTCTGCGTTATAGACCGTGTAACTGCCGTCGTTCTGTATAGAATAGCCCAAATCCTCGGCCTCGCCGCTCTCGCTGCCGCCGTCAACCCAGTTGCCGATAGTGCAACCCTCTAACGTCAGGCCGGTGGCGTTCACCTTGACGATGTAGGTATAGCGGTTGCCCGCCTCTAATACGACGTCGTTCTGCGGACGGAAGTAGAAGGTGCCGCCCCCGAGTTCCACCTTGACGAACGGTTTGCCTGCCGCAACGGTCTGCGGGGCGGTCAGTGCCTCGTAGGTGTTGCCGCTTGCGTTGTAGGTCTTGATGGCGGTCGGGTTGCCGTTATCGGCGGACAGGCTCACGAGGCTCACCGTGGCACCGGCGACGCTCGTGAATCCCGTGCCGGGCTTCAGTTCGATTGCCACGCGTGCCGTGCGGTGGGTAAATTCAAGAGTCGGGTTGTTAAATTCCACCGTCCGGTTTTCTGCAGAGATGAAGTCGCTGTTCTGGAAGTCAGCCAATTTGCTCTGGTCTTCGGCAACCTTCACGACAGGCATCTGTGTGATGTCTGTATTATCCATGGGCCACCATGCCGATACGGTAATCGGGTTGCGGCTGATCCAGTAGTACGGGTCGTTCTCGCGTGAGAGCGTGGCGCTCTTGTATCCGTCGGCATCCGTAGCCGTAACGGTGTATTCCTTTACCGCATCGCCAATCTTGAGTGCCACGGAATTGACGCCCACCCAGTCGCCGTCCACGGTGGTACGGGTTGACGGCGTTGCCTCCACGGACAGTCCGGTGGCATGGATGACTATTGGGTATTCCTCTTTGGACAGACGGCTATCGTCAGCCAGTTCGTCCTGTGTGCAGGCGGCGAGGGCGAACAGCAGCGCGGTGGCTGCGGGGATAAATAATCTATGTCTCATAATTCTTCATTCTAATTAATTATTGATATCTTACAGGTCAGCATCCACTTCTCCACCGTCTATATCATTCCACTTTGCAATGGTGGCTTCGCTGACTTCAAGGACTTTGTTGCTCACCTTGACAGTATAGGTGTAGTTGTTGCCCGCCAGCAGTGCGCCATCGGGCATGGTGAGTATGGCAGGATATTCCTGACCTTTGTAATTCACAACCAACGGCAGGGATGCAACTGTCTGCGGGAAGAGGATGACCGATGACGTGAGATTGCCGTCTGCCAGATTCATGGCCAGTTCTCCGGTCTGTGCTCCGTTGTCTGCGGTGGCAATACCGTCGGCCGTGTTGAACGTACCGGTGAGTAACAATCCGTCCAGCGAGTAACGTTCAGGCTTGACCACGTTGAAATCTACACCATCGCCCGCCTCGAAGGTAAGGGTTATCCGGCTCATGCGGTGGTGGAAGGAGTTGTCTTCACCGCCTTTGTAGGTTTTGTCGGTAAAGCTCACCACCGGGCTGTTTTTGTCTCCCGTGGCTCCTGAAGCAAAGAGGAAGTCGATGGCAGGCTGGTTCTGCTGCGCCGTGGCATCGGTCGTGGCTGTGAGGATGCCTCCCGCCGCGTTGTACGGATAGTAGGCGCGGAAAGTATGGGTCTTTGCATCTTCGATATAGATAACCTTTCCTTCTGCCTCAAATTTCCCGTTCTTCAGGATGAAAGGCACGTTGCCGTACTGGGTATCGTTGTCGATGTCGGTGATGCCGATACGGTCACCGTTGTCCCAAGTGGTTCCGCTGGCACGGGTGTTTACGCTGATACCACCAGTAAACTGTACGGCTACCTTACCATTTGCTGTTGTAGAAGCTGTATCTTCTGTACTGCATGAAACCATTGCACCTGCTAAGAGTGCAAGGGCGAAAAACTTCGTCATCTTTTTCATATTATCAATATTTTAAAAGTTATTATTATTATTTGGTTTCTACTTCATTGTTGAGGTTCGTCCAACCGTTGATGGTAGCTTCCAGATTCATCTTCGGCTGCATTTCTTCGTACTTGAACCTTAGTTCATACTTTCCACCTACATTCATTTTAGGAGCGGTGATGTCATACTCCTGCAAGGTCCCGTTAGGCAGCAAGAGGCGGAGATAAACATGAGAGGCGGAACTTCCCTGTATGGTTGGCATCAGCCGGATGACTTCCGATTTCAGGGTTGATTCCGTAGCCAGGAGGGTAGGGAGTTCCACTTCCGTTGGATCTATGCTCGGCAATCCATATTCTCCATCACTATTCTTCTGTGTAGGGAACAGACAACAAGCACAATCCAAAGCCTTGCCACTCATCTCTGTGCCTTTAGGCACATTCTTAATGATGACGGTCAGTTCCGAAAGCACGCTTTTGACAGGATTCTGCACCACATAGCTGCCTTCCTTGTTATCTATCTTCACATCGGCAACTCCGAAATAGGCATTGTTCCTTACATCCTTAGGATTGGTCAAGCCTATCTGGATATTGTTCCAATTAGTCAAAGACCGGGTCTGTTCGCTGACAAAGAACGGTTCTGTTAGGTTGATGGTAGTCAGGATGCGATAGGTTCCTGCCGGGAGTTGGAAGCGTTGGCTTGCCACCTCCTGTGCACCGCCATATTGTTTTTCCTCTACAAGCGAGCCGTCATTGGCATTGAATATCCAGAGTTTCACATCCTTCACTTCCGTGCCTTGGTCGGCTTCATCAGCCCAAGTGAGCGATACCGACAAGCCGCTTTCTTCCTTGTCATCATGAACATCATGGTCGCAACTTGCTAACAGGCATGGGACGCATAACAGCACCCATAACCAAATATTAAATCTTCTTTTTGCTTTCATTCTCTATCTTGTTTTAGGAGTTACGGATGAGGATTGGTAAAAGGCAAGTTGATTCCTAATCTTATGCCACTTTCCCACAAGAAGTTGTTCTTATGCTGATATTCCGGCATTCCATCCATACGTTTGCCAGTAAGACGAGTCAAACCGGAATAGATACCCAATTTCAGACATGAAGTCAGTTGGTAGCCCACCTGCAAGTCTGCGCCATAACCCAAATGCCAGTTGGTAGAACCTTTCATCACCTTAGCATCATCGGCTATAGTCTGAATATCAGCCTTGGTCGTTACTGCATAAATATGAGGTGAAACAGCCAAATCCCATCGGCTGTTAGCTGTTTGATGGAACAGTCCAAGGAGATGAACGTTCACTCTTGCCCCATATTGTCCCTTTCTGACATGGCTTTTCAGATTGGCATATTCCCAACTGTCCATGCCCAGGACACCTGCCTTGTAAAGCACACCGTCGCTACCCAACCAATAGTTACGGTCTACGCAGCAGTCTTGTGCCGACAAGTTCATTTCTCCATACTTGGCAGATAACTCAGCCGAGAAGATGGAGTTGAAACGATAGCCCCCATATAAGCCAGCAGCCCAACCGAGATGCGTCTTGTCATGTCCGAAACTTGAGAAGGTAGAGAAGCCGAAAGGCATTCCACCCTCTACTCCTACATACCAGCCTTGCTGACCTGTCTTTCCATCTTCTCTTGCTTCTGCTTTCGCGAAAGAAAATGGAAGTATTAAAGCAAGTGCTGCAACCAGTAATCGTTCTTTTCCAGTTAAATAATTTCTCATATTAATCTATTATCTTTTGATTATAATTTACAATATTTTAAATCCTTCATGATACAGATTGTAAAAATCCTGGTGCAAAGATAAGGTTTTTATTTGAAAGTGGGGGGGGTAATATTTGTTTTTTCAGGTATGATTTTTTGTTTTAGGTGTCTCATTCGTGGGCAATGCGACACCTTGTTTGTATTTTTTAACGTTTTCAGACTCTATTCAAGCCCAGAATCTGTGTAAATCTTTAGCCGGTGGCCGTGGTTCAAGGCGTGTGGCTTAAGTACGGGCTGAAGGCCCAAAAGCTCCTAGCCCAGGGCATCGCCCTGGGTATGATGGCAAAAACAAAGTCGCCCTGAAAGGGCAAAAGCTTTATGTTTTGTCTGGAGTTTTAAAGCTTTTGCCCTTT
>QSCI01000013.1:0-56223 GCA_003463005.1 Segatella copri
AACTTGAATAATCACTGAATGATATGGTCTGTTGTTGCTCTAGCATAATCCTTGTATTTTTCTACAAAGATACAAAAAATATTGCACATATGCAACTTTTGGGTACACTATTTCAAAGATCGAATGTTAAACTAACATAACCCATGAAGGGACTTTTTCAGTGCCCTCCCTGGGCTAGGAGTTTCTGCCCCTTCAGGGCGTGTGGGGCAAAACTTACGAAAGTTCAATAAAAAAGAGGTACAAGACCGCTGCAACAGAAGGTGAAGAGTGGTGAAGAGTGGGTGAAGAGTGCCCGAACACTCTTCACCCCTCGGAATGCCGATAAACACAGGGGGTTCGGAGCATTTGGTGAAGAGTGAAGAGTTTTTCGTCTATCGCATAAAAAAGGAAATCAGACGCCTAAAAGAAAATCAGATAAACCCAGTTCCGAGGACTGTTAAAGACAAACAGCCGACTAGCGGATAAGGCGCTAGTCGGCTGTCCGGCTTCTGCCAGTTGGCTGTCCTACTCAAACAGCCAACTTATCTCCGAAAGATAAAACCTTTAATAATGGAACGAGCTGCCCCCAGGAACTCTCGCAGAAGCGAAGTAGGCGGCAGATTATTATAAGGTATACCCTTGAAATATTTCAGGAACTTAAGCAACCGGTAAGCTTCAGCATATTCCTCGCAGTTTTCCGGAACCTGCTGCAGCAATGGTTCTGCCTACGTCTCGATGTAATCTTTACTACGTCGGGACGCATTTTCTGCCCCATCGCCCCCCTTACGATAGGTAATGATACCTTTTCCGACGAGTAGCGATGTTTATTTCCCTACTGTCCACAGCCTTGACAGTCGACTGCAAGACTCTCGCCAGTCAACTGTTTGACTTTCGCCAATCAGCTGTTCTTCGCAAACAGCCATGCCTTTGATGGCTGCTTTTCCACCCTAAAAACCTCTGCTACCTCCGTCCATACTACGTAACATTCTAGAAAAACACACCTACTATAAAATTGAAAAAGTTTTTGTAACATAAGACAAAGTCTATTCCAAAATTAACTTGCAACTTTGCAGCCACAATTTAATTATTAACAAAAAGATCAAGCGTATGAAAAAGTTTACGAATTTATGCTTTGCAATTCTTTCAATATTTAGTAGCTGTCAAGGCAATATTGAAGATGTCCAGAACTCTACCCAATTTCAAACAACCCATGAAGCGACCAATGAATGCAATTATTATTGGTACAATGGCAAGAAGATAGAGCTCATTGTTGACTCGACAAAAAATTTCATTGTTTACAACTCGGAAAAGCCTATACTTAAAAAGATTAAAGGAGGTGAATTTCAAAAAGGCATTTCTACAACGAGAAGCGGTGGACAATCAAAAGCATCATGGGCTATTGTAGAAAAAGAGAATTGCACAAGAAGTACCCTCAACAATATTGATACTTCCTACAAATCACCTATGTACATTTCTAAAGAGACAGGCAAAAGCATCGGTATTAGCAACCTAATTCATATAAAACTGAAAGATAGTAAAGATAAGAAAATACTGGAGGAACTAGAGAGCAGTTTACATATTTCAATTTATTCCCAAAATGAATACCTACCTCTATGGTATACGGTTTTCTGTCAAGACAATTCACATGGCAATAGCTTGGAATTATGCAACAAGTTGCAAGAAAGCAATAAATTTGCATATGTCGAGCCAGACATTATGATAGATTTAGCACAAGGAGTAACATCTTTTGTTGCTCCAAACGACCCATTATATTCCGACCAATGGAATCTTCACGGAAAATATTCTATCAATTGGGAAGAAGCGAGTCTATTAGCCAATGGTAAAGGTGTCAAGATTGGTTTAATCGACACTGGAGTAGATGTAACTCACCCTGACTACGACTCACAAAAAGTATATCATGCATACGATGCATATATAGGGGATTGGTTCGCAAATGGACTTTACAGCTCTCACGGTATGGCATGCGCTGGAACCATTGTCACGATTCCAAACAACAAAAAAGGATTAGTCGGAATAGCTTCAAATTCTGAACTTCAAAGCTATAGCGACCCTCTTACTGCTAGACCAAACATTTCTCAAAATCTAGCTTCTGATTTATGTATTGCTTTCAACAGCACCGATGTTGTAAGTTGTTCTTGGGGAGGTAATGATTTAAATAGTTCTGAAATCAAGGAAGCCATAACCTATTATGCATCATGGGGAAGAAACAACAAAGGGGTTATTATCGTATTTGCTTCTGGAAACGACTCTGGTCCCGTAACCTTCCCAGCAAACTATGATGAAAAGATTCTAGTTGTAGGTGCCTCTAACAAATTTGGAAATAAAGCAAATTTCAGCAACTATGGAAAAGAGATTGATGTTGTAGCTCCTGGCGTAGATATTCCAACAACAGGATGGACAGAATCAGATACTAGCACCTATAATTATATAAAATTTTCAGGCACTTCTGCAGCTTGCCCACAAGTTGCTGCCGTAGCAGCATTAGTTTTGTCCATCAATCCAAACTTAACAAGCAAAGAAGTATGCGACATCATTGAAAAGACGGCACAGAAAGTAGGAAGCAAGCCTTACTCTACATACAGCAACAGACCTAATGGCACATGGAATGAATATATGGGTTATGGGCTTGTTGATGCAGCTGCTGCAGTAAAAGCCGCAAAATCTACATTAAAATAATTAAAATAAAAAGAATATGAGACGTACTATAATAACAGCAGTGTTAATCTGCATTTTTACCTTAGTGGTCAGTTGCTCTAATAGCGACGAAAATATCACGTCATATAGTAAGTATGAGGTTCCTACCGATATAATGATAGAGACTCCAGACAATCAGATTCTTGTCATAAACTCAAAAGATGACTTTGAAAAGTATTTCAAGAATTGTGCAAGTAGCGCAAGACCTAATACAAAATTAGAGCTACCTGTAGTGAACTTCCAAAAATATACGCTAATCTACATACAAGGAAAATCACCACATGGGATTGCCAAACTAGAGAGTTCCTTGGCGTCAACAGAAAGTTGCAAAATTCTATCTATCCATATAGAACAGAATTATACAAATGTGATGCAAAGATGGAATGTGGCATATCTTATCGATAAAGAAGATAAGCCAAACATCAAATTACAATACCAAATAATAGAGCCATAGTCTTTAAAGAAAAAGTCCAAAGAAAGAAATCTGGTTTGAAAACTTTCTTTGGACTTTTTTGATAAGCTACCCTTTAATAATGGAATGAGCTGCCCCCCAGGAACTCTCGCAGAAGCGAAGTAGGCGGCAGATTATTATAAGGTATACCCTTGAAGTATTTCAGGAACTTAAGCAACCGGTAAGCCTCAGCATATTCCTCGCAATTCTCCGGAACCTGCTGCAGCAGCGGCTCTGCCTGCGTCTTAATCACAGCCAGTTCATAAAGCATTGCCGTATTGAGCATCGCATCGGCATTCTCCTGGAACGGGAATATCCACTTGTTCTCACCCGCCCTTACCGAAGGCCAGCGATGAATGGTTTCCTGGGCAGAGACACCTCGATACTTGTAATCGCGGATGATGCGGCGAAGCAAACGGTTGTCTGTTGTCGGGATATAATTGTGATTATCCAGAAGAATCGTGGTCAGCGCCGAAGCATATACTCTGAATATCTGCTCCTGCGGGATGTGGGCCGTCAGCTCTGGGTTCAATGCATGAATGCCCTCTACCACCAGCACATTGTTATCGTTCATCTTCAGCTTGTTGCCGCTCTTTTTACTCTTTCCGCTCTGGAAATCATACTTCGGCAATTCTACCTCCTCACCACGGAAGAGGGCATTGAACTGCTCGTTGATCAAATCGAGATCCAGGGCATAGATGCTCTCATAATCATATTCGCCCGAAGCATCCTTCGGCGTTTTCTCCCTATCCACGAAATAATCATCGAGCGAAATCTGGAGCGGTTTCAATCCGTTTACGGCAAGCTGTATGCTCAAGCGCTTGCACGAAGTGGTCTTGCCCGAAGAAGAAGGACCTGCCAGCAGCACCAGTTTCACGCCCTTGCGGCTGGCAATCTCCTCAGCAATATTGGCAATCTTCTTCTCCTGCAGCGCCTCGCTGATATTGATGATGTCGGTAGAATGATTGGCATCTATCGCCTGGTTAAAATCACCTACAGTCCTGATGCCCAGGATACTCTGCCAGCGATGATGCTCCTTGAATATCTCAAACATCTTGTCCTGTCGGGTCATTTCGCCCAGCACATCCGGGTTCTTGAGCGAAGGAATGCGCAGGAGCATGCCATCATAATATTTCTCCAGCCCGAAGAGATAGAGCTGCGAGGTATTGGTGAGCAGCGTGCCGTAGTAATAATCTACATAATCACCTATTTTATAATAGGTAGTATAGATAGAGCCCGACGTCTTGAGCAGTTTCACCTTCTCAACATCCCCTTTCTCCTGGAACAGCGCAACTGCCTCTTCGGTAGGCACGGTGAAGCGGCGTATCGGCATCCTGGCATCGATAATCTCCTGCATGCGACGGCGGATGATGTTCACATCTTCATCAACAACAGGTCTGCCCAGGCGGATATCTACGTAGAAACCATTCGATACGGGGATATCAATCACCACATCTGTAGCAGGATAAATGTCCTGTACCGCCTTGCAGAGAACAAAGAAGAGGGTACGGGTATATGCACGCGAACCGGATGAAGAAGTCATATCAAGGAATTCTACATCTTTAGAATTATAAACACGATAATGCATGCCTTCAACCTTGTTATTTACCCTTGCAGACACCGGTCCATGGGTCATTTTGAGGTCAAATGCTGAAAAAATATCAAAAAGTGTGCTTCCGATTTCTACTTTCTGAGATTTTTTATTATTTTTGCAACGGATTTGAATTACTTGTTTCATTTGTATTAAAACTATGTTACAAAATTAAACTAATCTACCCGCTCTCGAAGCCCCCGAAGGTGCTTTTTGAGCATCGGCTTACTCTTTTTAGAAGAGAGACGCCTACAGAGTGTAAAGTTACGAAGAAATTCGGAAACTTGATGTATTTGACAACATTAATTAAGTTATTATATGTCGATTTGGATATTTTTTAAGCTTATTGGAGCACTCGCCCTACTGATGTTCGGTATGAAGTCCATGAGCGACAGTTTGCAGAAGATGGCAGGACCACAGCTCCGCCATGTGTTAGGAACCATGACCACCAATCGTTTGACGGGCATCCTCTCGGGTACGCTCATCACCGCAGCGGTGCAGTCTTCTACAGCCACAACGGTGATGACCGTATCATTCGTTAATGCAGGTCTCCTTACCCTAGCCCAGGCTATCTCCGTTATCATGGGCGCCAACATCGGAACCACGCTCACCGCATGGATCATGAGTGCCGGTTTCTCGTTTAACATCACAGATTTTGTATGGCCGGCGTTCTTCATCGCCATCATTCTGATTTACAGCAAGAAGCGCAAGATTATCGGCGACTTCATCTTCGGTATATCCTTTATGTTTCTCGGTTTGGGTACTTTACGCCAAACCGGTATCGACATGGATCTGGCTCATAATCAGCCAGTTCTTGAATTCTTTGCAAGTTTCGATCCTCACAGTTTCCAGACTACCATCACCTTTCTGATTATCGGTAGTATACTCACTATGTGCGTGCAGAGTTCGGCAGCCGTCATGGCGATTACGATGATCCTCTGCTCTACCGGTGTATTGCCAATCTATCAGGCATTGCGCTTGTGATGGGTGAGAATATCGGTACAACCGTAACCTCCAACGTGGCAGCGCTCACCGCCAACACCCAGGCCCGGAGAGCGGCGATGGCGCACATGGTGTTCAACATCTTCGGTGTGCTTTGGATACTCTGCATATTCCACCCGTTCATCCATCTGGTTTGCGGCTGGGTAGGTTTCGACGATGCCATGGAGAAGACTGATCCTCATTTCGTAGCCAATGCAACCAAGCTATCCTTTGTGCTTGCCGCCTTCCATACCACCTTCAACCTCGCCAATACCTTTATCCTGGTATGTTCATTCCACAGATAGAGAAGCTGGTATGCAAGATTATCCGTCCTAAGAAGAATACCGATGAGGACGACTTCCGCCTGCGCTTTATCCAGAGCGGTATCATGAAGACACCGGAAATCTCTGTCTTGGAGGCACAGAAGGAAATCCATTGTTTTGCAGAGCGCATCCAGCGCATGTTCGGCATGGTGAAGACGCTTCTTGGCGAGACCAATGAAGAAAAGTTTGTAAAACTCTATAGCCGCATCGAGAAATACGAAGGCATCTCTGACAACATGGAGATAGAGATTGCCAAGTATCTCGACCAGGTGAGCGATTCTCATCTTTCTGACGAGACCAAGGCAAAGATTCGTGCCATGCTCCGTGAGATTTCTGAGATAGAGAGTATCGGTGACAGCTGTTTCAACATCGCCCGCACACTGAACCGCCGTTTCAAGGGCAAGGAAGACTTCATCACTTCACAGTATGAACACATGCATCAGATGATGGAACTTACCGACAATGCCCTTACCCAAATGAACATCACACTCGTAGGTCATAAGGGAGACAACGATGCCAACCTCTCTTTCAACATCGAGAACGAAATCAACAACTATCGCAATCAGTTGAAGAGCCAGAACATCAACGATGTAAACAACCATCTCTATACCTACGCCATCGGTACCATGTATATGGATATCATCCAGGAATGCGAGAAACTCGGCGACTATGTAGTAAACGTAGTAGAGGCCCGCATGGGTGTAAGACAGCATGAAGCTTAGAGAGAGTTTATAGGTAACAGTTATAGGGCATGAAGTTCATTAGTGGGCTTCATGCCCTATCTTTATTTTCTACCTATATTAAATAGGACAAACAGATATGTTTTTAAGCAAGATACTTGATTCACAACAGCAAAGTTGCCATAAAGAAGTGATTTCACAAAGAAAAAGAAAGAATTTTGGCATAACATAGAGGATAACTCGATTTTTTGTTGTAATTTTGCAGCCGAAATTGCAATTTTATAAATAATTAATGAAGATTCTAGTAACGGGTGCGTCGGGCTTTATCGGCAGCTACATCGTGGAAGAGGCCTTAAGACAGGGCATGGAAACCTGGGCGGCAGTACGCCCTACCAGTTCCAGAAAGTATCTGCAAGACGAGCGCATCCATTTTATCAATCTCAATCTTTCTTCAGAGGAAGAGTTGGAGAAAGAACTCGCCCCGCACGAGTTCGACTATATAGTGCATGCAGCCGGCGCAACGAAGTGCCTGCATGCAGAGGACTTTTATAAGGTAAACACAGAGGGAACCAAGCATCTGGTGAACGTCCTTCTGCGCCTCCAGATGCCTATCAGGCGATTTGTCTTTGTCAGTTCGCTCAGCATCTTTGGAGCCATCCGCGAAGAGCAGCCTTATCAGGAAATCTCAGAACATGATACTCCTAAGCCAAATACAGCATACGGAAAGAGTAAGCTGGAGGCAGAACGCTATCTGGACAGCATCGGCAATAACTTCCCTTATATCATCCTCCGCCCTACAGGAGTTTACGGTCCTAGGGAGAAAGATTATTTTCTCATGGCGCAGAGCATCAAGCAGCATGTTGACTTTGCTGTAGGATTCAAGCGCCAGGACATCACCTTTGTATATGTACAGGACGTAGTACAGGCTGTATTCCTGGCTCTGGATCATGGAATGAACGGCAGGAAATACTTCCTCAGCGATGGAGAAGTATATCAGTCGGCCGCCTTCAGCGACCTGATAAAAAAGGAGTTAGGCAATCCTTGGATACTACGCATCAAGGCACCTGTCTGGGTGTTGCGCATCGTAACCTTCTTCGGAGAATATCTCGGAAGGATGACGGGCAAGATGTCGGCCCTGAACAATGATAAGTACAACATTCTGAAACAGCGCAACTGGCGATGTGATATTGAGCCAGCCATGGATGAACTGGGCTATCATCCTCATTATCCACTGGAAAGAGGTGTGAAGCTCGCCATCAAGTGGTACAAGGATAACGGATGGCTGTAAATTATAAACTAATAAGAAGCGTGATAAAAGATTATTTCAAGATAGACAAGAACCCGAAGAAGGGACTGATGACACTGGAATGGGTCATGCTGGGATATATGGCAATCACCATTATCACCATGCTCTTTACCTACACAAAACTCGTAAACCCGGAAGCTATGCTCTGGGGACGACTGAGAGCGCTCGTCATGACCATCGCTCTTTGGGCAGTATACCGCATGATACCTTGCCGCATCACCAAGATGGTGCGCATCATCGCCCAGATGGCTTTGCTTGCGTGGTGGTATCCCGACACCTACGAAATCAACCGCATGTTCCCCAACCTTGACCATATCTTTGCAGGTTGGGAGCAGGATCTTTTCGGATGTCAGCCCGCCCTGCTCTTTGCCAAAGCCCTGCCTTGGGCTGTAGTAAGCGAACTGATGTCAATGGGCTACTTTATGTATTATCCGATGATTGCATTGGTTTCATTCTATTATTTCTTCTGCAGATATTATGAGGCTGAAAGAGCTGCATTCGTCATGCTCACCAGTTTCTTTATCTACTATCTCATCTACATCTATGTACCGGTAGCGGGTCCGACCTTCTACTTTGATGCAGTAGGGATATCAGAAATAACCAAAGGCATCTTCCCGGCTTTGGGCGATTACTTCAATACCCATACTAACTGCCTGCCGACACCGGGTTACACCGATGGAATCTTCTACCAGCTTGTAGAAGACGCCAAGAACGCCGGCGAGCGTCCTACAGCAGCTTTCCCAAGTTCGCATGTGGGCGTGAGCACCATCTGCATGCTCCTGGTCTGGCATACCGGCAACAGAAAACTGCTATACGTGATGCTGCCATTCTACATCTTCCTGTGTCTGGCTACCGTATATATTCAGGCGCATTATCTTATCGATGCCATCGCCGGCCTCATCTCTGCCGTCGTCATCTATTTTGCATTGATGGCAGTATCGAAGGGAATGATAGAGCATCATACCCCTTCTTCGCGACTGAGATTCAGATAGTTACATATTTTAATTACAATAACATTATAAACGAATAGAATTCATCTAGAACAATGAAGAAACTATTTATTGAGACTTATGGCTGCCAGATGAACGTGGCAGACAGTGAGGTAGTTGCCTCTGTGATGCAGATGGCTGGCTACGAAATTTGTGAGAAAGAAGAAGAGGCTGATGCCATCTTCCTGAACACCTGCAGTATCCGCGAGAATGCAGAGAACAAGATTTATCATCGCCTCGACACCCTGCATGCAGAGCAGAAGAAGGGAAGAAAGGTGATTCTCGGCGTTTTGGGCTGCATGGCAGAGCGAGTAAAGGATGACCTCATCCAGAACCACTATGCCAACCTGGTTTGCGGACCAGACAGCTATCTCAACCTGCCGGATATGATTGCGCAGTGCGAGATGGGTACCAACGCCATCAACATAGAACTTTCTAAGACCGAGACTTACCGTGACATCGTGCCTCAGCGCATCGGTGGCAACAGAGTGAGCGGTTTTGTAAGCATCATGCGTGGTTGCAACAACTTTTGCCACTACTGTATCGTGCCTTATACCCGTGGACGTGAGCGCAGCCGCGATGCTGAGAGCATCCTGCGTGAGGTTCGCGATTTGCAGCAGCGTGGTTTCAAGGAAGTTACCCTGCTTGGACAGAATGTAAACAGTTATGGTCTCTCACCATCGGGCAAGCGCGAGGAAGGCAGTCTTTCCTTTGCCGAGCTCCTCCATATGGTAGCCCAGGCTGTACCGGATATGCGTGTACGCTTCACCACCTCTAACCCAGAGGATATGACCGAAGACATCCTCCACGCCATTGCCGAAGAACCAAACCTCTGCAAGCACATCCACTTCCCTGCACAGAGCGGAAGCAATAAGATTTTGAAGCTGATGAACCGCAAATACACCCGTGAGGAGTATCTGCAGCGCATCGCCGACATCAAGCGCATCATCCCAGGCTGCGGCATCACCACCGACATCTTCGTGGGTTATCACGACGAGACCGAGGAAGACCATCAGGAAACCCTCTCGCTGGTGAAGGAAGTAGGATTCGACAGCGCCTTCATGTTCAAGTATTCAGAGCGCCCGGGCACCTATGCCGCCAAGCATCTGCCAGACAACGTTTCTGAAGAAACCAAGATAGCCCGCCTCAACGAACTTATCAAGTTGCAGACCGAGGTGAGTGCCGAGCAGAACAAGAAGGATGAGGGCAAGGTATTCACCATCCTCATCGAGAACTTCAGCAAGCGTAGCCGCGAGCAGATGATGGGCCGAACAGAACAGAACAAGGCGGTTGTCATCGATAAGGGTAACCACCACATCGGAGAGTTCGTGAAGGTTCGCATCACCGGTTCTACCTCTGCTACTCTCTTCGGAGAAGAAGTAAAGGAGTAAACCCAAACTCTTCAGAACAGCTTTTTCTGAATAAAAAGACTCTTCTAAAAGAAAAAACAGAATATAAACAAGAAAAACCGCCAAAAGTTTGGCGGTTTTCTTAAAAAGCACTATATTTGCACCTATGAAGGAATTCTTGCAAATTTTACGCCGATTCGTCCCTCCATACAAGAAGTATCTGGGACTGTCTATCCTGTTCAATATCCTGTCTGCGGTATTGAACATCTTTCGTTTGCAGCCTTGATACCAATCCTGCAAATCCTGTTCCAAGTAGATGGTGGTATCCGTGTCAACGAGTATATGCACTGGAATGGAGATTGGGGTAGCATCAAGGAGGTTGCAACCAATAACCTGTATTATTATATTCAGGAGTTTATTGTTGTCCATAGTGCATCAACAGCCCTTTTGGTCATCGGCATATTCCTAGCCTTCATGACATTCCTCAAGACGGGAGCCTATTTCCTCTCGTCAGCCACCATCATACCTATCCGTACAGGTATCGTAAGAGACATCCGCAACCAGATTTACCAGAAGATAAACAGTCTCTCGCTCGGTTTCTTCAGCGAGGAGCGCAAGGGCGATATCATCGCCCGAATGAGTGGTGATGTGCAGGAAGTGGAAAACAGCATCATGTCGTCGCTCGACATGCTCTTCAAGAACCCTATCCTGATCCTCTTCTATTTCATCACACTCATCTGCATCAGCTGGCAGCTCACCCTCTTCACCATCCTCTTTGTGCCACCTTTCGGCTGGTTCATGGGAGTAGTGGGCAAGAAACTGAAGGCACACAGTATCGAGGCACAGGCACTTTGGAGCGATACGATGAGTATGGTAGAAGAAACCCTGGGGGGCTTGCGCATCATCAAGGCTTTCTGTGCAGAAGAAAAGATGAACAAGCGTTTCAATCAGGTTAACAGCAGCTACCGCGACAACATCATGCGTGTAAATATCCGCCAGCAGATGGCACACCCGATGAGTGAGTTCCTGGGAACCATCCTCATCGTAGTGGTATTGTGGTTTGGCGGTATCCTGGTTCTGGATTATGGCAGAATCGACGGTCCTACCATCATCTTCTATCTCGTGATGCTCTACAGCATCATCAACCCACTGAAGGAATTCTCCAAGGCGAGCTACAATATCCCAAAGGGATTGGCAAGTATGGAGCGTATCGACAAGATTCTGCAGGCTGAGGTGGAAATCAAGGATAAGGAGAACCCTGAGCATATCAGCAGCTTCGAACATCAGATAGAGTTCCGCCACGTTTCCTTCGCCTATACCGACCGAAAGAGCGCCGAACTGGTTTATGTATTAAAGGATATCAATCTCGTGATACCAAAAGGCAAGACCGTTGCACTTGTTGGTCAGAGCGGTAGCGGTAAGAGTACGATGGTAGATTTGATTCCTCGTTACTATGATGTACAGGAAGGCGAGGTGCTGATTGACGGCATCAATGTGAAAGACCTTGCCGTACATGACCTTCGCATGCTGATAGGAAATGTAAACCAGGAGGCTATCCTCTTCAATGCAAGCTTCAAGGATAACATCCGATTCGGCAAGACCGATGCTACAGACGAGGAAATAGCCAATGCAGCTAAGATAGCCAATGCTTACGAGTTCATTACCAAGTCGGAGCATGGTTTCGATACAAATATCGGTGACCGAGGCGGCAGACTCTCCGGTGGTCAGCGCCAGCGTGTCAGCATCGCCCGTGCCATCCTCAAGAATCCTCCTATCCTCATTCTCGATGAGCAACCTCAGCCCTCGATACCGAGAGCGAGCGCTTGGTACAGGATGCCTTGGAGAAACTGATGAAAACCCGTACCACCGTGGCTGTGGCTCACCGATTGAGTACCATCAAGCATGCCGATGAAATCTGCGTATTGCACGAGGGTAAGATTGTGGAGCGCGGTACCCACGATGAACTGATTAGAAAAGACGGATATTACAAAAAGTTGCACGATATGCAGCAGGTGTAATATAACTGAGAATTAATAATTAACAATAAATAGTTTTGTTGATGGTTAAGATTGTTTATGCATTCTTTTATGCAATATCGCTGCTGCCTTTCAGGCTGCTCTATTGCATTGCCGACTTCGAGTACTTCATGATGTATTACGTCATCAAGTACCGCAGAGGCATTGTGCGTAAGAATCTCACCAGCTCTTTTCCTGAGAAATCAGAAGAAGAGATTATCGACATCGAGAAGAAGTTCTATCGCTGGTTCAGTGATTACTTCTTCGAGGCTGTCAAACTGCTCAGCATCAGTGACAAGGGGTTGCGCCAGCGATTCCAGGTCATCAACAGCGAGGAGGTGGAGCAATGTTTCCAGGAAGGTCAGAACGTGGCAGCCATCCTGGGCCATTACTGCAACTGGGAGTGGCTCTCATGTGTGGGCATCGAACTGCCCAAGTCACGCAAGATGGGTCTCATCTATCATCCTCTGCGCAACCAAGCCTTCGACGAACTCTTCAAGCGCATCCGTTCTCACGAGGAGAATGGCGTGGTGGTGCCCAAGAAAAACATCCTCCGCTACTTGGTGGATTACAAGCGCAAGGGCATCATGAGCATCTTCGGCTACATCAGCGACCAGGGTCCCAAGTGGGAGAACATCCACTTATGGCTTCCTTTCCTCAACCATCCCGAAACCCCTGTGTTTACGGGTGGCGAGAGAATCATGAGGAAGATGAACGATGCCGTGTTCTATGTAGAGATGTCCCGCCCTAAGCGCGGCTACTATACAGCCACTTACAAGCTCATCACCCGCAATCCGAACTCCCTGCCGGAGCACGAGATTACCCGTCGCTTCTTCCAGATGCTGGAAGAAACCATCCGCCGGAATCCACCCTATTATTTATGGACGCATAACAGATGGAAGCGAACCAAGGAGGAGTTTGACAAGCGATATGAAATTAAAAACGGTAAAGTAATTCCTATAGAATCATGAGAATAGTTCTTTTCTGTGAAAACAAGTATGCCATAGACATACTTAATCCGATACAAGAACATGTGACAAAGCAACATTTGCCACACGAGATATTGTGGTATATCCACAAACCAAAGATAGACAGTTTTCCATATGCCGACCAGGTGAAATGGACCAACTCTATTCAAGAAGTCTATGACTTCCAGCCAGAGGCTATCTATGTGCCAGGCAACATTGTGCCTTACTATCTGCCAGGCGTCAAGATACAGGTATTCCACGGCTATGCCGCAGAGAAGAAAGATCACTGGATTATCCGCCGTTACTTTGACACCTATTTCACCCAAGGTCCTTACTTCACTTCCCACTTCGAGGCTCTGGCCAAGAGATATGGAGATTTCGAGGTGTTGGAAACGGGATGGCCTAAGCAGGATTGGATCAAGGAAAACCTGCATAAATATGATGCCGACCGAGAGAAACTGCTCAGGGAAAGCGGCAAGGAGACCTTGATCCTTTATGCCCCAACCTTCTCGCCAAAACTCACTTCGCTTCCTTACATCAAGGAAGAGTTGGGCAAGCTGGCTAAGGAGCGCAATGCCCTGATAGTAATGAAGTTCCATCCGCTTACCCGTCAGGAATGGGTAGATGAATACCGTGAATGGGCTGCAACCAAGAAGGATGTTCTCTTCATCGACAAGGGAGAGAACGTAACCAAATATCAGCTGATGGCAGATACGCTCATCAGCGACACTTCTTCTACCATCTATGAGTTCCTGCTGCTCTCTCGCCCAGTAATCACCCTCGGCACCATATCCAAGGATATCTACTGGGAAAACATCACGGAACCTGATCAACTGATTGCCGCCTACGACCATGCCCTCACAGACCCTGAGGCGATAGCCAAGAGACAGTGGATAGTAGACAACTACGATCCATATTTGGACGGCAACGTATGCCAGCGCATGCTCGACGGAGCCGAAGACTACATCCGCCGTCATGGTGTGCCGAAGAAGAGAAAGCTGAATCTCTGGCGCAAATATACCAGCATCAAGACATTTGGAAGAATCAAAAAAGAATAAAGATATGCTTAATTTTACAGTAGGACCTGTGATGGCAAGCGATGAAGTTAGAGCCATCGGCGCTGAGCAGGTGCCTTATTTCAGAACAGCAGAGTTCTCCGCCATCATGAAGGAGAACGAACAATTGATGAAGCAGTTTGCCAAGGCATCAGACGATGCCCGCACTGTTTTTATCACAGGTTCGGGCACAGCCTCTATGGAAGCCGTGGTTATGAATGTATTCACTCCTGCCGACAAAGTACTGGTAGTGAATGGCGGTAGCTTTGGTCACCGATTCGTACAACTCTGTGAAATTCATGAGATTCCACATACAGAAATCAAGCTTGAGATGGGGACTCCACTCACGGCAGAAGACCTCAAGCCATACGAGGGACAAGGCTACACCGGCTTCCTCGTCAATCTACATGAGACTTCTACCGGCGTACTCTACGACATCCAGATGATCAGCGACTTCTGTCATCGCAACCATATTTTCCTGGCCGTAGATTCCATCAGTTCTTTCCTCGCGGATCCATTCAACATGAAGGAACTCGGCGTGAACGTAATGATTACGGGTTCACAGAAGGCACTGGCATGTCCTCCAGGCATCTCTGTCATCATTCTCGATACAGAGGCAATCAAGCGAGTAGAGGCAAACAATGTTAAGTCGATGTATTTCGACCTGAAGGATGCCTTGAAGAACGGTGAGCGTGGACAGACTCCTTTCACCCCAGCCGTAGGAACCTTACTGCAGATTCATGCCCGCCTGAAGGAGATAGAGCGCAATGGCGGTGTGGAGAGCGAGAACCAGCGCATGAAAATGCTTGCAGAAGATTTCAGAAACAAGATCAAGGACCTGCCATTCACCATCGTTTCCCAATCGATGTCAAATGCCGTTACTCCTCTGCATCCACAGAACGCCTCAGCCTACGACATCTTCCTGAAGCTGAAAGACGAATATGGCATCTGGGTATGTCCTAATGGTGGCGACATGGCAGAAAAGATATTCCGTGTAGGTCATCTCGGCAACCTGAGTCCAAAAGACAACACCACTCTCGTTGATGCACTGAAGGATATGCAGGCTAAGGGACTGCTATAAAGGGGCTGCTATAATATATATAATAAGGTATAGAGAACTTTCAAGATAGAGAAACTTATGGTTAAAGTCATCACATACGGTACTTACGACCTGCTTCATTATGGTCACATCCGTCTCCTGGAGCGCGCCAAGGCTTTGGGCGACTACCTCATCGTGGGCGTAACCTCGGATACCTTCGACCGTGAGCGTGGCAAAATCAATGTACAACAATCCCTCATGGAACGAGTGGAAGCCGTGCGTGCCACAGGCATTGCCGATGAAATCATCATCGAGGAATACGAGGGACAGAAGATTGACGACATCAAGCGACTGGACGTAGATATCTTTACCGTAGGTTCTGACTGGAGAGGCAAGTTTGACTATCTCAACGCCTATTGCAAGGTGGTTTATCTAGACCGCACTCAGGGCGTATCGAGCACGGAGATCAGAAGCGAGCAGCAGGTGGTTAGCCTCGGACTGGTTGGCGAATCGCCTATCCTCAACAAGATAGAGCGCGAAAGCCAATATGTCAATGGGCTAGAGGCAGGAAAGGTTTTCTCCCTCAACGACCAATATCTCTCAGAGAATCTGCAGGCAGCGGAAAAGCAGGCAGCCAGTTTTCAGGAACTCCTGAATGAAAGCGATGCGCTCTATGTTATCTCTGCCCCAAGCAAGCACTATGCTCAAATAAAGGAGGCATTAGAAGCTGGCAAACACGTATTGTGCGAATCGCCTATCACTCTTCAGCCTCAGCAATGGAAAGAACTCAAGAAAATAGCAAAAGATAAGAAGGTAGTCTTGATGGATTCTATCAAGACCGCCTATTCCGTAGCCTATTACCGACTCTTACTCTTGGCTAAGGGCGGTATCATCGGTGATATCATGTCGGTGGATGCAACCTGCACCAGTCTCGTAGACTTTGACCCAACCCAGGATTCACAGAAGAGTCTTTACGAATGGAACAGTATCTGCGCCTGGGGACCGACGGCACTCCTGCCTATCTTCCAGCTTCTGGGCACAGAATACAGCGGCAAACAGATAGCCACTCACTTCTTGGACGAAGCAAAGCGCTATGATGCCTTTACCAAGATATCCTTCCTCTATCCTCATGCCGTAGCTTCACTGAAGGTTGGTCAAGGCGTGAAGTCGGAAGGCGAATTGATTATCTCGGGCACCAAGGGATACATCTACGTACCAGCCCCATGGTGGAAGACCGATTACTTCGAGGTGAGATACGAGAATCCGCAGAACAACAAGCGCTACTTCTACCAGCTGGATGGAGAAGGGTTGCGCTATATGCTCCTCTCCTTCCTCAAAGCCATCCGCACCGGCAAGGACTTCTCGTATGTATCCGATGACATATCAGAAGAAATCGTCAAGACTATCGCCAATTTCGAGGCAAGAAAAGACATGGTCATCATATAGGTTCGTCTACATGATGTCCATTTCCTTTCTTGAAAGCTTTTTCCTTTTAGTCTTAACGGCATTTATATAATTTAACAACTATTAGTGCAAGAAAGCACAAGTTTCTCTGTTATTATACATATAAAAATAAGCAAAAACAATAATACGATGAATCAGAAATTGTTAAAAAGCCATACGATATTGGCGATTTGTATTCTAATCTTATCCATCATCCTGTTGTGGCAATAGGTCCCTATCTCCATCAGTTTGCAGATGACTATGTATTCGGAGCTCCTGTCTACAAGGCTTGGACTGCCACCCATTCATTTGGGGCATGTATTCAGGCGGCCTGGCTGAATCCATGCATATCTACCAGACATGGCAGGGTACCTATTCGGCATGTTTCCTGATGGCATTACAACCTGGAATTTTTGGCAAATACTGGCTTGTACCGATTATTCTATTGGGAAGCCTAATTCTTTCCACCTATACACTGGGATACACAATATTACGCAGATTGCTACATATCAACAAATTGGAATACACTTTCATTTCTACTCTATTTGTATTAATGACCGTACAGTTCGTATGGTCGTTCTACGATGCATTCTGCTGGTATAACGGAGCGATGTACTATACCTTATATTATAGTATTTCTTTGTTCCTTGCCTCCCTACTCATCGAATTCCATCTTACAAAATCCATCATAGCGAAAATCATCATCACGCTGGTTTCCGCAGCACTCGCCATATTCATTGCCGGCGGCAACTTTGTTACCGGTCTGGGTATGCCAGCCATTCTCTTTATGGCAATCGTATGGATGTGGGTGGAGAGGAAGAAGACTCCTTTCTTCTTGCTTTCTATCCTTATCATTTATGCCTGCGCTTTTGCTTTCAGTGTATTTGCACCAGGCAATACTGTCCGCCAATCCACAGTCACCAGTCAACCGAATGTGGTTTCAGCCTTCTTTATTGCGATAGCAAAGGGCATAGAATTTCTCGCTGATGCCATTAAAATCACAGAAATACTCATGTTTACCATTCTCATACCTTTTCTTGCAAGATTAGCCAAGGCATCCCACTTTAGGTTTTCTCATCCATGGCTTTATCTGCTCATCTCTTTCCTACTCTATTGCGCCTTCTTTTTTCCAAACAGCTATGCCATGGGAACCAAAGGAGCAGACAGAACACAGAATGTATACTTCTATGTGCATCTGTGGATGATTTGCTTCAATATCTACTATCTTTCTGGTGCTCTTCAGCGCAGAGCGGCTGATCTGGAACCAATAAGCGTTGCTATTGTAAACTTGACAGAGGCAATCAGACTGAAATATAATAAATACTTCAGATGGCTACCGGTATATTACTGGCTTGTGTTGGTACTTTCTATCACAGCAAAGCCAACTACTACCAACAGAACACTCTCCTTGCTGCGTAGAGGAACTGCACAGAAGTTTGATCTAGAAATGCAGCAGCGCGAAATTGCCGTAAAGCAAAGCAAGGCAGATCATCTGGTATTAAATCCGCTTACCGTAAAGATGCCATCCGATGCCTTCCATGATATCACTATTTATCCAGGTTATTGGATTAACCGAGGTATGGCAAACTATTATGGCAAGAAAACGGTAGTAGCATTACCTTTCGATGATGGCGAAGAAACGCCAGCCAAGTTGTTAAAACGCTGCCGTGATGAAGTAGGTCCAGGCGGAATGACCTTTATCGAAGGAAAATAAATCAGAAATAACAATACCATTCATTAAACAAAAAAGGTAAGTAGCCAAAACTGCTACTTACCTTTTTTATGTTTCAAGCGATCTTCTATAATCTTGCTAACAGCAACAAACTGATAGATGCCTTCATAGCAGGCACATACAAATCCTCCTTACCATCACGGAAGCCACCCTTCTGAATATAAGCACGGAAGAAACGCACCAACGGACGATAGAACAAAGCTGCCATTCCATAATTGCGATCTTTCTTCTTTTCTATCTCGTTAGCTGTATACTGGTTGATTTTCCCCATTCTGCTGGCAATGCTGTCGTCTGCCAGATGAACCAAAGCCATATCTGCATGGGTTGCTGGTATCTTTTCTATCCTGCCCTTGATAATAGGGTCGGCATGGATGACAGCAGGCCATACCGTATCCTTCCTGATAAAGAAACGCAACTGATAGTCGGGATAGAAACAATGCATGAATCTTCCCATAAAGCGACTCTTGCGTGGCACATACAATCCCAATGGAGCATTCTCCTTCCCTATTAGGGAATAAAGATATTGTTTCAGTGCTGGGGTGACCAGTTCATCTGCATCCACCACCAGTACCCATTTGCAGGAAGCTGCATCTATGGCTGTCTGTCTTGCCGGTTCACAAATCTGATAACTGCCTCTAGGGAAAACAACTATCTTGCAACCATTACGCTTTGCAATATCCAAGGTATCGTCGGTACTTTCCATGTCGCAGACAACCACCTCGTCAAAGCCCTTCACTGTATCCAGCACCTGCTGAAGATGGCAGGAGGCATTATAGGTATTAATAACCACCGAGATGCCATTTCCCTGCTCTTGTTCTACACTTGTCTTATCCATATATCTATGCTCTATAAATATTGATCGATACCATTTGTGCAACGAACCAAACGCTCCTTCTTCACCTGGTTCAAAACATCTTTATGCATGTTCTCTTGGGCTTTAGACGCCTCCTTGTGATAAAGATGGTACATGATTCCTCCCATCTTCAGAGCCTTCTTCCGAACGCCAGCAAAATGCAGGCGATAGGCAAACTCGGCATCCTCATGTCCCCATTCCAGCAAATCCTCATTGTAACCATTTACCTTGATGGCATCCTCTCTCCAATAAGCCATGTTGCAACCTCTGAGATGGTCGATTCTACGGGCATAGCGAAAAGCCAGCAATCTGCGGAACACATGAGAACGGAAGCTATTGCTTACATAACTGAAAGGCATGTTCCAAAGATTCACATTGACTACCTTTGTATCCAAAATTTTTTTGGAAATCTGGGCAGACAGCAGCACTCTACTTCCACAGACGAAACATCCTTTCTGAGCCATTTCTATATGGTCTTCTACAAAATGAGAACTCAAAACAACATCTCCATCAACTTGGATGATATAATCACCCGTAGCCTTTGCTATTGCCTTATTCAAAATGGAAGTTCTTCTGAATCCCTTATCTTCCTGCCAAACCCAAATTACCGGTACTGGCATTTTTTCAGCATAACGGTCTATCAGTTTTTTAGTCTCTTCGGTAGAACCATCGTCAGCAATAACAACTTCATCAGGCATAACATGCTGATGCAACACGCTATACAACACGAGTTCTAAGGCTTTAGGCCAATTGTAAGTCGTAATCAATAATGTTGTTTTCATAAACCTAACTTTTTACGTTTAAAATAATGCAAGATACTTTTGCGATGTACCCATCGCCAATCGTGTATCTTCTTTGCTCCTATTATTTTTTGTAATATTTTCTCATCCATTCCCCGCAGTTTCACATACTCTCGTGCCACACACTCGAAGACATCCATTCTTCCGGTAAACCTCGTCAGGTTTTCCACACATTCCTTCATCGGCGGATAGCCTGAGTAAAACCTCATACGATTGATATCGATAAGCGAGAACGTATAATGACCATCAGCCTGAAGCTGATACAGCACATTGCCGGCATTCAAGTCAATATTGATGATGCCTTTCTGGTGCAATCGATTCACAAAGTGCGCATAATCTGCCGCCATCACCCTGTTGAATTCCTCTGGGGAGTTCAACTGATCGTTGATAGGCATACTGTTATCAATATCAGAGATAAAGTAGCAATAGTCAATAAGTCCCTTTACCCTCGTTTCAATATATCCAAAGCCTTCGGGAGTGGCAAAGCCATCTGCCATCAGCCTAAGGGCATTCTCATAGGCACGGAAAGCCTTGGTAGAGCGGAAGAAGCTATATCCTATCTTCTGAATGAAATTAGGCTGCTTGTATCTCTTCACCACAACTTCTTTCTCTTTTCCATCAAACTTTACATGAAAAGCCTTGATAACATTTCGTCCTTCAAAGATACAACGTCCCTCCTGCTCGAACACATCCGGGATGCGTTCGATGAAACTTCTCATCTCTTCGTATTTTGGGTTTATCTTTATCTTCATTTGTTTACAGTACTTTTATATTTTTGCCTAGGATGGTTAGGAACGCCAGGGAATAGCATTTCCAGACTATTATCTTCTAACATCTTAGGAATTATAAAATTTCTCAAATAAATTTTGTCTCGCCTTACAATTGCCGATAATTCATCTAAAGATATCCACTCAGAACAAACAGTACAAATCATAGCCTTTAAGCTTTGATAAGGCATTCTTTGTTTTACACGAGTACTTGCAATATTAGGCTCGGAACTTGCAATATTAGCCCCAGAACTTGCAATATTAGGCTCGGAACTTGCAATGTTAGGCTCGGAACTTGCAATATTAGGTTCGGAGCTTGCAATATTACCAGTCATAGGCAACCGATACTTGGTTCCTCTACCATATCCCTCTTGAACCAGCAATTTATGCTTACACATATCTTTCAACAAATCGGCGACTTCTGCCTTATGCTGGTTAAGGACAACCCTTAAGTTCTCATTTGTAATATATCCATCTGTGCAAGCTGCATTAAGAGTCAACAGGCGTTCATGTCCCAAAGAAAAAACTTCTGTTCCAAATATCCGAACCAATCTATCCTTTGTTCCTTCATCCATCATCGACTCCATCATCATTGTGAGTTCCACTAAGTCAGGCTGACTTAATGTTCTCAACATAGGTGCTCTCCAATTTGCAAATCGCCAACCAGCCAATATCTTATCAACTCCACTTCCCGCTTTTTCGGCAGAGCCAATCAGCATAAACATCTTTTGAAGAGTCTTGTTACGACATACGCTAGCACTTTCTCCATAATATTGCATTTTAGAAACCAACAATGTTCCCGGGTTAGTAAAAACAATTTTATTGCTATACAAACGCACTACCATTGTTGCATTTTCCGAATAATCGGTATGAATACAAAGATTTACTAATGCTTCACGTACAGCCACATGCGCAGGGGTTTCATCTCGACGAATATTGCCCTCCAAGATGAAAGGTTTTGGCAAGACCGCTGATAATCTTGGAAGAACACGAAGATAGAATTGGAATAAATTTGCCTCCCAAGTTCCATCAGGACAAATACGATTGGTCCATCGTATTTCAGGATTATCTGATAGTTTTTCCTGGTAATCAGGAAAGAAGTCGGGGCAACATTCATTATCAGTAATGGCGTCTTCTTTACCAAACATCAAAACTCCTGCCATTGTAAAACCTTCTTCTTTCGTTCCACGATCTGTACGATAAGCACCTATCTTTTTAAGAAACTCAAAATCAGACAAAACAGACCAAGGATGGTCTGGCTTTGCCAACTTAAATAATTGACGATATTGAGCAATAGACTCCATATCTAAATCATCTAATGAATAATTTCTCAAAATGCGGCTATCAGCGGGATTAGAAACATTCGCATCTGAAAACATACGCTGCACTTCTCGCTCCGTACATTTATAATCACCTTCATGATTGCGCTTAAAAGTACCATTGTAGGGTTGAGACGTTCTATAAACAGGACGCTGTTCTCTGGATGCACGAGGAATAAAGAATAACATAAGTTTATGACCTTTGTAATCTTCTACCACGACATCTTCTGTTTTTAACAGGTTACAACTAACCGTAGCTCGATTATTCACATTATTCCAAAAGTCCTTTGTATATTTCTCAATCTGTTCATCAGATAGATTATCTATATAGAACTTACCTTTTTTTTCTATTACTCCAAGCACGATAACTCCTCCTTCGCTATTGGCGAAGGCTGAATAGGTATCCCAAAAGCTGCCAGGAAATCCACCGGCAGCACTTTTAAACTCCAAGTCATCACTCTCTATACTATTCAAGAGTGAATCCAGATAATCCTCGAAGTTTAATCTATCACGTACTTCTAACATACTATTCTTTTATATTCTTAAACTAGATACCATCCAGATATCTCATAGGTTGCAAAGATACGAAAAACTATCAGAAAAGCAAAATTTTAGGGAAATTATCTTTCTTCCTTTATTGATACTTGCTTTTTTTTATCTATTTTCTTGCAAGTTTAAAGTATATTTCATAATTTTGTAGCCAAAAACATCATTATAGTTTTCATAAAAAATAAGAAATCCAATGAATATTCAAAAACTGAAATATAAATTCCATAGCGGAAAAAACAGCAAACCCTGGTATTACATCAAGGAATACGCCCGTCTTTATACTCCTGCCTGCATCCTGATATGGAGGGGACAGCGTTTACTAGCCAAAGCCAAGAAACGCAAAGATTATGACTATATTCTAAGCCGAGTAAACTACTACAACAAGCTTACAGAAAACTATCTTCATCTCAACAAAGATTTGTGGGAAAAGAAAGCTGTAAAAGTTGCAGAACAGCCGATGACCCGCCAGAAGGTATATTATCTGGATACCTTGGAGTATGCCCGCTGTTTTAACGGCAACAACAAATGGAATCTCCTGCCTGGTGACATCACGTATGTGGAAGATATTCCTACCATTGTAAAAAGCCGCCCAATTCATGGAGAAAACCAGAACTCCGTATTGCTCAAGATGGACAAGGTACGCCATTTCATCTTCGTGAAGGATAAGCTTTCGTTTGCAGAAAAGAAAGATCAAGCTATCTTTAGAGGAAAAATAGCCTGTAAGGACATCCGTGTGCAATTCGTAGAGAAGTTTTTCGGAAATTCTCGCTTCGATATCGGAACCATAGATTTGATTAAGCCAGAATGGAAGAGCGACAAGATTTCCATCTACGACCATCTGAAGTACAAATACGTGATGGCTCTGGAGGGAAATGACGTAGCAAGCAATCTGAAATGGATTATGTCTTCCAATTCCATCGCCGTGATGCCTAAGCCATATTATGAAACTTGGTTTATGGAAGGAACTCTGAAGCCAGACTATCATTATATAGAAGTAAAGCCTGATTTCTCTGATCTTGAGGAAAAGATGGACTATTATACTGCTCATCCTGATGAAGCGCAAGCTATCATCAACCACGCTCACGAATATGTAGAGCAATTCAAGGATAAGCAGCGTGAGGATATCATCTCGCTGATGGTTCTGGATAAGTATTTTTCTCTGTTAAAATCTAAGGATTAATGTCTAGAAAGGATTCTATCTATTATGAAAGAACGGTCCTGCCGATTATTCGATGGGCAGAATGATGACAGATAAGACGCCTAGACTATGGCATGTAGTAGGCAGCAATCTGAACTATGCCTTCATCATCAACAACGACACCATTCTGGAGAAGACTGCCGATGGTGCCCTGGATGTTTATGATGCCCATATGAATCCGGTGAAGAATTATCGTCTGCCAGCTAAGCAGTTTGACAAAGCTATCAAGCAGCTCAACAGGTTCTTTAAATAAGAAAAGGTAAATTCCCCAAAAGCCCCTTCCGCATTCCAGTTTTTCATATACCCGGAATACAGAAGGGGCTTTATCCTTTTATACTTCCTTCCACACTCTTCTCTTCAGCCACAATGCCAAGATGGGGTCACTCATTTCCAGATGCTTAGGAGCAGGTATTGTAATCAGATCTTTCACCATCAAGGACTTCTTAAGGCGAGTTACATTGGCAGCAGTACCCAGACGATAGGTTTCCAATATCGCCGTCTGGGTGAAACCGGTATGTACTCCATTAGTGATGGCATGCAGGAAATTCATCTGATAGGCTGAAAGGTCTTCGGTTTGCTGGATAAACAAGGGCTCACAGGCATCCAACAACCGGTCTATTCCATATTTCAAGTCCTCTTCTGTAGCTGCAGAATCATCTTGCACGCGCAACCATACAAACCATGCCAACTGCTGTACATAAGAGGAATACCTATCTGTTACCTGACAGATTTCTCGAGCCAGCTCTTCAGAAATATGCTTGCCGGTAGATTCGAAACGCTGACAGATATACTCCACCCAGTCTTTCTCGCTAATTTTATTCAGATAGAAGAAATCACCAAAGCGATAGAATGGGTAACTGGCATTCTGGAACATCTGTTCCATCATGTGTTTCTTGCTGCCATAAAGACAGTAAGATACATGGCTCTGTAATTGCCATACGCTACGAAGTTTCTTCTGGAAAGTCAAGGAATCTGGAAAATCACCTATCTGCTGAAATTCATCGATACAGACTACTATATGACAACCTTTTGACCGAGCTATCATTTCCGGAAGTCTCAAAACCTCTTCTGTTGTATTGTTACCTGCATTATACTCCAAAGCCAAAGAGAAATCTGTCAAAGGATCTTGTCCTATACTGATTTTCGGAACAAAACGGCTCAAGAACACCTTGGCATTCTCCATCCATTCTTCCCATTTTGAAGAAGTAGCCCGAACCACAGCTGTGGCAAAAGCATTGATAAAATCATTCTCAGAGCGACAGCCAAAGGCATCTATACGAGCTATCCTGATGTCTTCGCTCTCTACAAGCGAACACACCTTATCCACCAATGAAGTCTTACCCATACGACGAGGTGAAATCAATATCGTATTCACTCCATACGTAAAATTCGCCTTCAGGCGTTCTGTTTCCTCTCTACGGTCGGTGAAGGAATCTCCCTCCACACGAACACCGAATACAAACGGAGCTTCTTTACTTTTTCTCATAATCACTACCTTATTTTATAATACTGAATTTCGCAAGTAAGCTTGCTTTCAAATTGCCGAGTGCAGCTTTTCTTCTGCAAAGAAAATGCAAACGAGCGCAATGAAAGCTGGCTTTCAAATTGCCGAGTGCAGCTTTTCTTATGCAAAGATAGCAAAAAAAAACAAATTAAACAAGGTTGTTTTAAACAAAGTTGTTTAAAACTAGCATTTTTATTACGAATTAACTAATAGTCAATGGATTACGAGTAAGACACCAAAGAATTTAACGGGAATATTTTTAAAACACGGACAAATTGAATTTGTCCGGATGGTTGTCCGATAGGCTTATAAGTACTAGAAAATCAACGCGTTATGAAGCTCCGGACAATTTGTCCGGACAAATTCAATTTGTCCGTGTTATTTTTTTATGAGAAAGGAAGAAGAAGAAAAAGGGGGTTACGGATTGAGACGAAAACCTGTTATCCGAGAAGCTATAACCTGGCACCCGAGAAACTATGATTTAACACATAAGAACCTATGTTTTCCGCCCCACAAAACTATGACTTAGATTTTTTAACACAATTTGCTCCAAATGGCTGCTGAATTTCGGACCTTATCACACGCTCAAATTTGGCGGTTACAGAAGATAGTCGTATTTTTGCCCCCGTTTATCGGATATTCCGACAAGCTAACTTTTAAACATTAAATAATTATGGAGAATGAAAATTTAAGAAACATAGAGAACCTTTTAGCCGCCAAGGCAAGTACACAGCCTCTTTACGAATTCCCAGTAGACCAGCTTCCACTCGGACTCCGCGACTCGCTCTCTGGCGTAGCCGCAGAGGCACGCGTGCCTGCCCTCTTCTCTGCCCTCCCTATTGCCGCAACCTACGCAGACCGTCTGAAGGCGAAGTATTGCGACGGCAGCGATACTCCGATGGCACTCATGTCTATCATCATCGGAGAGCAGGCATCAGGTAAGGGCGTATGCCGCCGCATTGAGAACATCTGGGCGAAGAAGATGGATAAGGACGATGAGAAACCTCGTGAGGATGAAGCCTGGTACCAGCAGCACAAGGGCAAGAAGGGTGTAGTAGACCCGAAGCCTTGCATCCGTCACATTGGCGATACAATCTCGAAGTCGGCATTGATGCGTCGTCAGCTCTGTGCCGATGGCCATACCATGTATATGTTCAGCGAGGAGCTCGGTTCGATGAAGAGCGTATGGAAGGTGTTCGGCGACTACTTCCGTAAGGCGTTCGACCAGAGCGAGGTGGGTCAGGACTACATCACAGCCACCAGCGGTGTAACCCACGCCCAACTCAACTTCTCCGGCTGCTGCACCCAGAACATCTTCCAGAAGTTCTTCACCGATGATAACATCGAGGATGGCTCCTCTTCAAGAATGATGCTCGCCAAGATGCCCGATACCTCCTTCGCACCCCTCAGCCAACACCACGGCTATACCGAGGAGGAGCAGGCAAACATCCTCAAGGCAGTAACTCTCCTTGAACGTAGTCACGGCGTAATGGAGCTGCCCCGTATGTGCGAGGAGTTCTGCCTGTGGCTCGAAGCGAAGAGACAGCTCGCCCTGGCGAATGCCGACCGTGTGATGGATGTGTATCGTCGCCGTTCTGCCGTCATCGGCTTCCGTTGTGGCGTCATCTTCCACATCCTGGAACAGACCGGAGAGGAGACAGATGCCTGCATCCGTTTTGCCAAGGCTGTGGCCGACTACGTGCTCGCCATGCAGATGGAGATGTTTGGCTTGCGTCTCGACAAGCAGCAGCAGGACAACGAGGCTATCCCAGTCTATAAATCTCGTAACACCCTGCTCTTCGCCCAGCTCCCAGAGCAGTTCACCCTCTTCGATGCCAGCCGTGAGCGTGGCGACGGAGCCAGTCGTGAAACCATCCGTAAGATGATAAGCCGTTGGACCAAGCGTGGTCTCTGCAAGAAGCTGAAGAGTGGCGACACCGAAATCTGGCAGAAGCTTACCCTCCCGGCATAAAGCATCTTGAATCTCCTGAAACAGTAAATCCCCCATCACGCAGCCAAAGCGTGGTGGGGGATTACTGTTTCTGATAATATCGTTTTTTATTGTTGATGTCGCTCAATATACTCCGCTGCCTGAATATTCTTATCTTTGATAAAGTTTCATAAATAAATGCCACTAGCATATCGACTTTCAAGAATATTTCGTAACTTTGTACTCAGTCATTGCAAAAAGTAAAGAACTATGGTAAGAGAAAGAAAAAAGCGAATCTATCGCAAGCGAATACCTTATGGTATGCAGAATTTTGAGGATATGATTGAAAGGGATTGCTACTATGTAGACAAGACCCCATTCATCGAAGAAATAGAAGACTCTAATATGTACTTCTTCTTTATAAGGCCTCGCCGCTTCGGCAAGAGCCTTACCATCTCCATGCTTGAAAATTACTATGACATAAACAAGAAAGACAAGTTTGATGAAATTTTTGGCAAGCTTTATATTGGTGAGAATCCAACTCCCGAACATAATAGTTATCTCATCATCCATCTCAACTTTGCCATTATTGTAGGCGACCTAAACGACTACAAGCATGGCATGGACAATTATTGCAGGACGCAGTTTAATTACTTCGTGGATGTATATTCGCATCTCTTACCAGAAGGTACCAAAGAAGGCCTCAACCAACAGGAAGATGCCGTCAACCAATTAAACTATCTTTGCACCCAAAGCAAAAAATCTGGTCAGAAGATTTATCTCTTCATTGACGAGTACGACCACTTCACCAACCAGATTCTCGCACACAAGGAGCATGAACAGAGATACCGCATACAGACCCATGGCGAAGGATATCTAAGAAAATTCTTTGATACCATCAAAGGAGCAGCAGGCGATACCCTAGCACGTGTCTTCGTAACAGGCGTTAGCCCTGTAACGATGGATGACCTGACAAGCGGATTCAATATCGGCACCAATTACTCTCTGGCACCAGAATTCAATGAGATGACAGGATTCACAGAGAATGAAGTAAGAGATATGCTGGGCTATTACTCCAGTGTGTTGCCGTTCAATCACAGCGTGGATGAACTCGTCAAGGTGATGAAGCCATGGTATGACAACTATTGCTTTGCCGAAGAGGAGTACGGAAAAACCACAATGTACAATTCTGTGATGGTACTTAACTTCTTAGACAAGTACATCCGCAACAACTACGACATTCCTAAGAATATGGTAGAGAGCAATATACGCATCGACTATGACAAGGTACGCATGCTTATCCGTCATGACAAGGAGTTTGCTCATGATGCCAGCATCATCCAGCAGTTGGTAACCCAAGGATTCGTCACAGGTAAGCTCGTAGAGAACTTCCCTGCCGAGCGCATCAACGACCCAGACAACTTCCTGAGTCTGCTCTTCTATTTCGGCATGGTAACGATAGATGGTGATTACAAGGGAGTCACCAAGTTTATCATTCCAAACGAGGTAGTACGAGACCAGATGTATACATATCTCTTAGATACCTACAAGGAGAACGATTTGACCTATGATAGTTTCAATAAGGGAAAATTAGAGTCTCAATTGGCATACGATGGCAACTACAAGGCATACTTTGAGTTCATCGCCGACAGTCTGAAGCGTTACTCTTCTCAGCGTGACAAGCAGAAGGGAGAAGCATTTGTGCATGGTTTCACCTTGGCGATGACCAGCCAGAACCAGTTCTATCGCCCTATCTCAGAGCTAGACAACGATGGTGGCTATGCCGACATCTTCCTTTCTCCGCTCTGCGACATCTACAAGGACATGGTGGACAGTTACATCATCGAACTGAAATACTGCAAGACCAATACCGCCGATGAGCAGCTGCAAGTTCTCTTCAAGGAAGCCTCTGCCCAAATCTGCCGCTATGCCAATAGCGACATCGTCAAGGAGTCGGTCAAGACCACTAAGCTCCACAAACTCGTAGTTATCTACCGAGGAGCAGAAATGGTAATGTGCGAGGAAGTAACGGAAGAATAAGGCTCAGGAGAGGTTGTCTTATCCACGGACAATCTCCCCTAAGCCTAAATTACGTTAACTTCCACACTCTTCTCTTGGAGGAGGCATCAACGTGATGCTGATTTCTCCAAGAAGATGGGGCAAGTCTTCCTTTGTCAAAGCCGCAATGGAAGAGCTGAAGCAAGAGCAGAAGGATGTGAGAGTATGCTATCTGGATGCCTTCAAGATGGTTGACCCCGTCTTCGAACTGTGGTCCAAACGGGAATACTGCAATATCTTACCTCAATAAAACATAGAAAAACTTTATAAACAGTTAATCCCCCATCACGCAGCCAAAGCGTGGTGGGGGATTACTGTTTCTGATAATATCGTTTTTTTTATTGCTGATGTCGCTCGATATATTCAGCAGCCTGGATATTCGAGAACACATAGTTCTTCAAATCCTGGAACTTAGACTCCTGCTTGGTTTCCTTCAGATTGCCATTCGGCAACACATCATAGCAGAAACTGCGGCTCATCGACGGATTATAGACGAAGCAACGCTGATGATCTCTTGCCACAATCTGGTTATCTGCCGAATAGAATACCATCGGGCGCTGCTGCTTCAGCAGATCCACGCCGAAGCCCTCGTACTCATAATTCAGATTCATCAAGCCGAAAAGCGTAGGCATCACATCCACCTGCATGCCCAAGCCCGCATACTGCTGCTGCGGAACACCAGGACCAAAGATGATGAGCGGAATGTGGTTGTAAGACTGCGGCAACTCGCCCTCGCTCTTACCCACCAGCTTGCCATGGTCTGCCTGAATCACGAATATCGTGTTCTTATACCAAGGCTCCCGGCTTGCCTTCTTCAGAAAGTCGCCTATCGCCCAGTCGGCATACTCCACAATCTGTGTTTCCTTCTCCTTGGTCTTCGGCTTGAAGAAATCAGGAATGATATATGGCGGATGATTGCTCACGGTGAGGATGGTAGCCATGAAAGGCTTGCCCGTCTTCGCCTTCTGGTTGATGGTGTTGAGGGCGTAGCCCATCTCGAAATGGTCGCTCACACCAAAGCTGTTCACCACCTCGCTCTTAGGATAGTTCTCCTGAGAGAAGATGTCATCGTAGCCATTGGTCTGGAAGAAAGCCTTCATGTTGTCATACTGTGCCTCGTGGGTCATGAAGAACATGTTCTCGTAGCCATACTTCTTCAACACCGTGGCGATACCCTTGCGGCGTGGAGTTACCGTTCCCTTCATCAGGTTTCGGAACATGAGAGCAGGGAAGCTGTAGAGCGTAGCCGTCATGCCATGGTTGGTATGGATGCCGGCACTATAAAAGTGGGTGAACGCCAGGGAATGATGATAGAGCGAATCGAGCGTTGGGGTGAGCGGCTGCTGATTGCCGAAAGTACCCAACAGGTTTGCCGACATCGACTCCATCAGTATCACCACCACGTTGGGATGATTCTTCTTCATCATCAGAGAATCGTTCACCACCTCACGCTTCAGAATATTCGTGCTATCCACCTTTCCCATAATACCCAGCCACTGGCGGGTATTCGTGATAGCCTCAGCGTATGGCATGAGATGCAACTCCTTATTCTCCTTGCGCATATCGTCGAGCGCAGAAGTAAGGAGATTGAATGCCGGATTGATGCCGAGCTGGTTGAGGAAAGAATCCTCGCAATAGTAAGCCTGGCTCACCTTGATAGGGTTATAGCCCATTCTGCCACGGATGCCGAAAAGGCAGGCGCCTATCAGAGCCAAGGAAATGAGGAAACGTGCTCCCACCAGCACTAGGTGCATATTGTCCTTAGGCAGAAGGAAGAGCCCCTCGAAGTAGCGGCGCAGACGGACGAGCGCATAGATAAACGCCCCCGTAAACACGAAATAGAGGGCGATATAGAGCCAGTAGGAAGACTCCTGCAAGAGCATGCCCGATGTGGTGGCGACATAGCCGAACCACCCGAATATGCTGGAATTGATGTTCTTGAAGAAATACTGGAAATAAGGAGTATTGGCTGCCGAAGGCATGAAGGCGATGGCAAACCATGCCGCATACCAGATGTTGATGCCACGCAGCAAACGGCGATGACACCACCCCAGGCTGGCTGCTATCAGGAGCACAGCCACAGGCAATACCGAAATATAACAAGCTATGACATTATCAAACCATACACCCTTGACAAACGCCATTACCCTACTCGCCTCTGCATCTACAATCATGCCATGCAGGGCGATAAATTCTACCAATCTGAACAGAGTCATCACCAGCAATGCCAATACATGCACCGAAAGGAGATACCCAAAAGCCTTAAAATATCGTTTCATTTTTATTCTACTTTAGAAATCGGCTGCAAAGTCAATAATTATATCCCAATAAAAGCAAAATTTCTAGCCTTATTCTGTCTATAAACAAATAATTATATGTAACTTTGCAGCCAAAATAACATAATAAGACTTCGATAAGACATGAACATCAAGTACAACAAAGCCCTATGGCTCATCATCATCCTGGCTATCGTGATGATGATTCCATTCCTCGGACTCACAGATTTCAATACCAAGGGAGAACCGCGCGAAGCGGTGGTTGCCTACACCATGCTGGAACATGGCAACTGGATTCTGCCTATCAACAACGGAGGTGATATCCCTTACAAACCGCCATTCTTCCACTGGTGCATCGCCTTCTTCAGCCTCTTCATCGGCCATGTGAATGAGTACACCTCCCGCCTACCGTCTGCCGTATCGCTGGTATTGATGACCATCGGCGGTTTCGTGTTCTATGCCAAGCGCAAGAACGCCCAGACCAGCCTCATCGCAGCCATCCTCACGCTCACCGCCTTCGAGGTGCACCGTGCGGGTATGAACTGCCGTGTAGATATGGTGAACACCGCCTTTATGGTGGGAGCCATGTATCTGCTCTACCGCTGGTGGGAGAAAGGAAAGCACCAGTTGCCTTGGCTCGCTATCCTCTGCATGAGTGGCGCTACGCTTACCAAAGGTCCTGTGGGCATCATTCTGCCTTGCTTTGTGATGGGCGTATTCATGCTTACCCAACGTGAGAACTTCTGGGGCATCGTATGGCACATGGCTCTAACCGCCCTGCTCTCGCTCGTTATTCCTTTCTGCTGGTATTATGCAGCCTATCTGCAAGGCGGCGACGAGTTTCTGCGCCTGGTGAAGGAAGAGAACATCGACCGATTCATGGGCAAGATGGCATACGAATCTCACGAGAACCCAGCGTGGTACAACCTGCTTACGCTCATCACGGGCTGGTTGCCTTACACCTTATTATTATTGTTCTCGCTCTTCATCCTGCCATGGAAGAAGTTCTCGAAGACCCGTTTCCTTGAGAATGCGAAGAAGGCTACTCCGCTGCAGGTGTTCACCTGGCTCGCCTTCCTCCTGGTACTCTTCTTCTACTGCATCCCTAAGAGCAAGCGCAGCGTTTATCTGCTGCCATGCTATCCGTTCATGGCTTATCTCATCGCCGAATACATCGTTTGGATGATGAAGGAGAAGATGGGAGCCTTGAAGGTTTATGCCGGAGTGATTGCTTCGATAACCCTGATTCTCAATATCGCCCTGCTGGTGGTAAAAAAGGGATGGGTGCCAGAAAGCATCTTCCACGGTAAGCATGCCATAGACAATATCGCCATGCTCCATGCGCTCGAAAACAACGATTTGCTCATCCCATGCAGCATCTTTATGGTTATCACTTTGGGGGGAGTTTACCTCATCTTCCGGGCACTCAGAAAGAAGAAGAATTCAGGCAATATTGTTTCATATACTCTTGCCACCATTGTGGGGCTCTTCCTGATGCTCGACTCCAGTCTGCAGCCACCTGTGCTCAACACGAAGGCCGATAAGCATCTGGCGCCGGTTATCGAGAAGAAGTTTGATACCAGCAAACTCTATTCTTATATGTCGGTAGATATGCTGCATTTCTTCAGCCTCAACTTCTATCTGGGCGATAAGATCCAGCAGTTTGACAAGGTATTGCCACAGGATGGCGTGCTGATGATTCCGGAAGAAGACATGCCTGATTTCCTTGAGAAATTCGGCAAGGACTATACCTTCCAGAAGGTTTTGGAAGTAAGAAAGACGGTAGAATGGCACAACAAGGTAGGTTTCTACCGATTCGTGAAGACTAGTGCCAATATTGCACTTAACAAATGAGTAGTGAGTAGTGATTAGATACAAAATAGCATCGGGATTATAAGTACCGATGCTATTTTTGTATCTATCAAATTGATATTCTTCTTATTTTCTTTCTTCGATAAGATTATACTCTTTCTTCTATGAAGTATCGTGGGCGACGCTTCACCTCGGTATAAATCTTGCCGATATAGACGCCCGTAATGCCTACGCCCGTGGTGATGATGCCTCCGATAAACCACATGGAAACAAGCATGGAGGTCCAGCCCTGAATGGTCTTGCCCTGGAAATATTCTACCAAGGCAAAGATAATCATGATGATTGCTACCAAAGTCATCGCCAAACCCAGGAAGGTGATAAACCTAAGAGGTGCCACGGAGAACGAAGTGATGCCATCTATACTGAAACTCAGCATCTTGGTAAACGGATACTTACTCTCACCCGCCTCACGAGCCTTGCGGTCGTAATAGACGAATCCCTCCCGGAAACCCAACTGGCGTACGATGGATCTGAGGAAGAGATTGCGCTCGGGATACTGCATCAGAGCCTTCAGGGTGCGGTTGGTCATCATGCGGAAATCGGCATGATTGTAAACCGTATCCTTATCCACACTCTGCATCAGCTTATAAAAAGCCTGGGCGGTAAAGCGTTTGAAGAAGGTATCGGTCTTGCGCTCCTTGCGCACACCATAGATGATATCCTTGCCTTCCTGCACCTGGCGCACCATATCCACGATAACATTCTCATCGTCCTGCAGGTCGGCATCGATACTTACCATCGCATCGCAATGGTCTACCGCAGCTTCCATACCTGCCCAGAGCGCATTCTGATGGCCCCGGTTATGCGACAGTTTGATGCCATGCACATACCCATGCTCCTTGGCAGCATCCGAAATCATCTGCCAAGTATGGTCACGACTGCCATCGTCGACAAGCAGCAGTTCTGTGTCGGCATCAGTCTCTTTCTTAATCTTTCTGATCAATGCCCCCAGCACATCTAAGGTCTTAGGCAGCACTTCTTCCTCGTTATAACAAGGGATAACTATCAATATCTTCATTTGTAAGCCAGTATTTATTCAGATGCAAAAGTAACTCATTTTTTCTATTTAAACAAGAAAAACGTTTAATATTTTTTATTCTTGATATATATTTCCCGTTTTTCTCCATTCTTTCTTACCATTTCCACTTTACCTGTATCTCCAGATCGGATTGCGAAGAGCGGGAGATTTCCTGCAAACCAGAAGAGATGTGAGAGCGGTCGAAATAATCGGTTGTACCCAATTTGGCGATAAGCAGCAGATGGGAACCTATCTCAGAGCGTGCCACCAAGGCGTAACGGATGCCCTCGCCGTAGTAGCTGCCGAAACTCATCTGATAGAGCAGACCAGGCTCATAAGCGTAGATACGGGAGGCAAAATCGGAAGTATGGAAATAGCCCAGGCAGCCTCTCAACGTTCCTTTCAACTGCTTCTTCCATTTCCATTCCCATCCTATATGCTCGCTCACCATATAGCCTTTACTAAGTTCATCGCCCTCATTCGTCATCGTGCTTTCCGCCTGGCTCATCGTATAGTCTAAACTGGTTTTGGCGCTCCATCGTTTTTGGGATATTGTGGCATAGAGACGCAGACGGCTGGTCGTGGTTCCCGCCTTATCCTTATAACGGAACCTTCCTCCTACCGTCAGCACTCTTGAGGGCTGGAAGAGAATATTCACCAGATTATCCCAACTCTGTGTGCTCTCCCTGGTCTGATACTTAGGCCAGGCGAAATAGGCGAAATCGCTATAGGCTGTGATGCTCCAATGATGGGCAGGAATCCAGGTAAAGCCCAGATATACGCCGTTTTCATCCTGCACATCGCTCCCCTCGGAAAAGCTGTTGCTGAAGAGAGAATAATATCGGGCAGAATAGAACCTGTAGAGAGCCATGAGTGTGAAATGGTCGGAACAGAGATAGGAGGCTGCATTGAGCGTGGCTATGGAACCGCAATCGCCCGTAGCCGTTTCGCCGGAGAGGGTGAGGCGATGGGAGATGTAACCATAGCTGATGCTGGCATTCCAGAAGGCATTCCCCTCTGGAGCAAAACGCTTGTAAAGCTGGCTTTTATTGGGCGTGAGCGGTAGGGAGAAAGAGGTATAAAAGGCTGTACCTCCGATGTGCCAGCCCTGATGCCGGTAACTGATGTTGCCTCCCACAAGTGTATTGGACGCTATCTTCTGTTTAGCAATCTCATTCACCGTGCGATGCAAACCGGTCTTCAGGATGGTCTTGATGCCCCCGCCGCCAGCAGAAAGCGTAGCATCTATCTGGCGATAAGAAAGAAAGCCGGTCAGTTCGAGGCCCTTTAATAAGGTATAGGTGGCGGCGGCGCCTTGCAGATAATTGGCTGAAGAACGGGAAGAATGACCGCGGATGATGCAGGAAGATGATCTGCCCAAGGAGGTTAAGGCTGAGAGTTTGCCGAAGCCGAAATCATTATTGAGTATCAGTCCCAATCCTGCGTTCAGTCTGTATCTGCCCAGGGTGATATTCTTCCATCTGCCCAGGTTCTTTACCTGAAGATAGAAGGAATAGAAGTCGTAACCCATCGTGTTCCTGCCTCCGAAGAATGGTTCGCCGGCATCCTGAGAAGCTACGAATCCCAGTTTGACGGAATTGCCGTAGCGAAAGTGGTAGCGCAGTCCGTGCTTGTAAGGATAACCCAGATAGCCGTCGGTTCCGCTCGCATCGCCCTTGCGCTCATAAAAAGGAACCTTCAGCATGCCCATCACTTCGTGCTTGCCATACTGGGCGATGTTTTTAAGACTGGGAAAAGCCGGCTTGCTCCCGTCATCGGCCACATAGAAGAAACAACTCATCAGCTGGCGCTGGTACCAGCCGATACTGCTTATCAGGGTAAGCTCGCTCATACTCTTCAGCTGACCATAGCGGTAAATATAGAACAGGATGTCTTCTACCTGCGATGCAGTAAGAAACGGCATGCGCTCCAGTTCTTCTCTCGTTGCCGTATTCAGATTGACGGGATGCTGCGCCATCTCCTCCAAATCTTCTTCATAGTCCTGCCAGGCTACATTCTCGAAATCTTCGGATGCAGAAAGATCGGACAGCAGTTGCTGCCAGGGTGGCGAAGCGGAAAGAGAATCTTCAGGCGCGGCGCCCTGTTCTGAAAGAGAGGAAGATTGGGCTTGAGCCCATGAGGCACAGAAGATTTGGGAGCTGCCTACGAGAAACAGTTTCAACAAGAGGGCTGTTATGGAATGAGCATGCTTCATCTGCAGTAGGCACTTCATTTATTAAATTAAGACAAAGTTACTGCTAAAATATGAAAAAGAGAAAGAAAAAGCCAAGAATCTTTCTCAATTTGAGAAATAATCTGTAATTTTGCGGCGTAATTAGTAACACAAAGGGGCTTACACCTCTTTATATATAGAAGAAGCTCCACGAAGAAAAGGAGCTGGACAAAGAACTTTGAGGAGATTTACATGAAACAGAAAATATGCTTTTTACTGGCGATGCTCTTCTGCATCACCCTGCAAACCATGGCGCAGACCGATGGCGACAACCCTGAAGACAGGGAGGTGGACATGGATGCCCCTACCTTTGAACCGATGGTGAAGGTAGGAAAAGTGCTCCTGGATCATGACAGCGTGCAATATGTTCAGGTGAACAACGTGTACGTTTATCCGCAGCCGGTATTCAAGAACGCCAAGGAGCGAATGGCTTACAACCGTTTGGTATACAACATCAAGAAGGTGCTGCCGATAGCCAAGGAGGTAAGAAAGATTATCATCGAAACGGGTGATTATCTGGAAACGCTGCCTAACAAGAAGGCAAAGGATGCACACATGAAACTGGTGGAGAAAGGTATCAAACAGGAATATACCCCGAGAATGAAGAAACTCACCTATGCACAGGGTAAACTCTGCATCAAACTGGTGTATCGCGAATGCAATTCCTCATCCTATCACCTGATTCAAGCCTTTCTGGGTCCTATCCGTGCCGGATTCTATCAAGCATTTGCAAGCCTCTTCGGTGCCAGCCTCAACAAGAAGTACGACCCGAACGGCGTTGACAGATTAACAGAAAGAGTGGTAAGACAGGTAGAATCGGGGCAGATTTAACCAGTTCATCTTATTCAGAAAGCTCATATACTTAGGTATAAAAGCATTTCCAGTCAATAGGAATTGCTTTTATACCTAAGTTTTTTTGTTGATACAAGCAGAAGAAATCTCCGTTCATAGACATTGAACCGCCGTTCAAAGACATTGAATGTCGGTTCAAAGACACTGAACGACGGTTCAACGTCTATGAACGAAGATTTAAACAGACTGAAAAAAGAAATGTTCCTAAGAAAAGCAACAACTTTTCCTAGGAACATTTCCTTTTATATTCGAATGGGATGCCCACCTATTCCTCAGTATAAAGCACCTGAATCATAGTCTGGCCAACCGCCTTAAGCACATTCTTATCCAGATGAGCCATATCATCGCTCACGGTGTGCCAGGTAGGACCGAAACTGCTCTGCTGACAGTCTGGATAATAAGCAATCACATCTACAGTAGGAATCTTAGCCTTCTCGTTGACCGGAATATGATCATCAGTAATCATTCCGCCATCGCTCTTAGGGAAGTAAGAGCCAAAACCAGCCTGGCGGGCTGCAGCCCAAACCTTCTTCACGATGCCGCTGGCATACTGCATAGACATGCCCTCACGATAGAACTTGGCTCCCTGTCCGCCCACCATATCGAGGAGGATTCCGAAACGAGGATTATATCCCTCAGGCTTGTTCTCGCTCCAGTACTGGGCACCCAATGCCCAAGTATCGCCATCGTCCTGAACATCAGCCACTGAGGTGTTCCCCAGTCTTCGGTATCGAAACATACGAAATCTACGCCGATGTTAGGATTCAGCTTCTTATCTGCCTGCAGCTGGCGGGCTATCTCCAACATGACGGCTACTCCGCTGGCTCCATCGTTGGCAGCCATTACAGGCTTGCGCCAGTTGGTGCTGTCGGGGTCGTTGTCAGCCCAAGGACGGCTGTCCCAATGGGCACAGAGCAAGATGCGGGTTTCAGCCTTCGGGTTGTAATGGGCGATGATATTGGTATTCTTCAGGATGGTACCATCATAGCCCTTGAGGTCAGCCTTCTGGGTTTCTACCTCGCAACCAAACTGCTTGAACTTGCTCACAATCCATTCGCCACACTTGTCGTGCGCCTCGCTGTTCATGACGCGAGGACCGAAATCGCATTGTGCGGCACAATAAGCCAACGCCGAATCGGCATTAAAGGCAGGACCTACAGGATTCAGCTTCTCTGCTTCCTCTACTTCCTGGATTTCCGGCGAACTGGTGTTGGCATTCTTATAGCTGATAGCTCCAGCTACCACTCCGGCAGCAACTACCAAGCCTAAAATTATCTTCATTTTCTTCGTCATAACATTAATGTTTAAAGTTCTGCACCTGCGTCATCACTCTGAGCCAGTTGCCTCCCCAAATCTTGACAATATCCTGCTCGCTATATTTGCGGCGCAACAGCTGGAGGGTGAAATTGATGAGTTCAGAAGAGTCGGCGAGACCTCTGATGCCGCCGTCTCCATCAAAGTCGGTACCCAGACCTACGTGGTCGATACCCATCACATCGATGGCATGCTCAAGATGGGCGATAGCGTCCATGATGTCGGCTTCACCCTCTTTACGCAGGAATCCGTGATAGAGCGTGGTATGAGCCACACCACCCTTTGCTGCGAGGGCACGCATCTGGTCATCGGTCAGATTGCGAGGCACATCGCAGAGCGCACGGCTGCTGCTATGGCTGCAGACAATAGGAGTCTGGCTGATATCAAGTGCATCGTAGAAACTCTTCTCGCCACCATGACTTAAATCTACCATGATGCCCAGACGGTTCATCTCATGAATCACCTTCTCGCCAAAACTGCTCACACCATTATGGGTATTGCAGCCGCGGGCACTATCGCAGATATCATTATCACCATTATGGCAGAGCGTGATATAAACGATGCCGCGCTGGGCGAAATGCTTCACGTTACTGATATCGTGCTCCAGGGCGAGACCGTTCTCGATGCCGAGCATGATGCTCTTTCTGCCCTTCCGCTTATCGCTGTAAAGATCGGCAGGAGTGCGGGCTATGCTGAGATACTGCCTGTTCTTGCTCACAATCTCTTCTATCTTGTCGAAGATGAGGTCGGCATACTGCGCAGGTCCCTTTACATCGAAAGCCACCTTGCTGCTGAAGCTCTCGCCTATCTGAGGCTGTGGCAGGTAAGCTACCATCGTGGTAGCATCCTGATGACCATCGGTCATCTTATGGAGATCAACCAGGATGCGGGAATCGCGATGATCAAACTTGATGCCCTGAGGGAAGAACATCGGAGTATCACAATGGGTATCGAGCGTAAGGATGCGCTTATGCAACTGCTTGGCTGCATAAAAGTTGTTAGCCTGATTAACCAGCCATTGGAAAATCTTCAATCCTTCTTCTTCCAGCCATTCCGGATGCCATTGCACACCGAGAATCTGCTTATATTCGCTACTCTCTACAGCCTCTATAATATGATCGGAAGATTTGGCGATGGTGCGCAGATGCTTGCCAGGCTCGCTTACCGCCTGATGGTGGAACGAGTTGACAAAGATCTTCTCCTTATTATATATATTATATAAGGTGGAATCTTTCCTGATTTCTACGATGTGGGTAGGTTCAGTACGGTCGGCATCCTGACTGTGCTTTACCAGCTGCTTGATATCCTGACACACCTTTCCACCCAGCGCAATGGCGAGGGTCTGGATGCCCCGGCAGATGCCAAGCATCGGAATCTGGCGGTTGAAAGCCAATCGGGTAATCATCAGTTCGGCAGCATCACGTTCCTGATTGATGTTGTGAAGACGGGGAGAAGGCTCTTCGCCCATCCACAGCGGATTATGGTCGCCGCCACCCGTCAGAATCAATCCATCAAGATGCTTCAGGGTATTGACGATGACCTGAGCATCGGCAACAGGAGGAATAATGACTGGCGTACCGCCAGCCGCTATTACCTGCTTATAATAACGGTCGCGAAGCGTAGCATCAATACCTTCATAATTGGCAGTAAGGCCAATTACAGGCTGATGCTTCGCTTCGGGAAATCTAGAGTATGCATCCTGGAGATGCGACTCTAAGTCAAATGTTTCCATTTGTTTATCTTTCAATAAATAATGATTCAAGATCTTCTAAAAATCGTACTCAGGTATGGAGACTCTTATTAATCTTCATCGAGAAGTACAGGAATCTCACGCTTGATGCTCTGCTCAAGAGAGATAAGCGTTTCGGTAGAAACCACACCAGGAATAGCCTGGAGCTTATTGTTGAGCAGATCCATGAGCTGCTCGTTGTCGCGGGCATAAAGCTTAATCAGCATGGTGTATGAACCGGTTGTAAAGTGGCACTCTACGATTTCAGGAATGTTCTGCAAGCGCTCTACCACCTTTTTATACATATTACCACGCTCCAAGTTCAAACCTACATAAGTGCAGGTAGAATAACCCAGGCTTTTAGGGTTTACATCAAAACCGCTACCGGTGATGAAACCATCCTCCATCAAGTGCTGAACACGCTGATGGATGGCAGCACGAGACACGCCACATTCTGCGGCTACGTCTTTGAAAGGAATACGGGCATTCTTGGAAAGGATGCCGAGAATCTTTCTGTCTAGATTGTCTATTTTCTCCATTTCGTTTTGTTTTATATTATTCTATTTATAAGGTACTTTTCTATACCAGATAGCAAAATTAATAAAATCTATTGAAACAGCAAACAAAATGCACGAATATTTTGCAATATCCGTGCATTTTGTTGTTTTTTATACTGTTTTTAACCAAAAACCTTGGCATTTTGCTACTTTTAGTAGAAAAAACATACGCTCCAGGAGCTATATTCCATTGACGATTGCCTCGATGAGAATAATAACCAAACAGATTACTTTCTCTTCTTTGAATGCGCAGCTTTCTTGGCTGCAGGTAAGAACGGTAAGAAGTAATCTTGTGAAAGCAGAAATGAGAGTATTGTAAAAAACGCAAAAAAATCTCATAATATATTATATAAAGAGGTCGGAGATCCTATTGGTAGGGGGCTCTGGTCTCTTTATTTTCTAGCAAATAGGCATTAATTTTAGATGGTTAATCACGCTATACTGACGAATAGGCATGGATGCGATTTTTGCTGTTTGTGAGATCAAAATATTTTATTTACCTTTGCAAACAGAAAAAAATAATATAATAAGTTAAAATTATAGAATATGAAATTGCTGGAAAAGAAAAGTTATTGGCTTTTAGCATCTTTACTCTTATTGTCAGTAGGTGTAGATGCAAAGGTGAAATTTGATTTTTCCCTCGTCTTCGTACCAGAGGAGGGTGGTGTGAAGTTCGAAAAAATTACAGATGACGCTGACTGCGTAGCTGATTATAAAGGTAATATCGTGGGTAAGACATCTGGCGTCTTTGGCTCTCGCAAGACCAATACCATCGATTGGTGGGTAATTCCTCAAATTGGCGTATCTCCTGATGGAAGACGCATAGGTTACATCAACGAAAAGAATGGAACCACCAACATCATGATTAAGAATGCTGCTAAAGGTGGCGCCAGTGTACAGCGCACATTCCGTACAAACGTAGAGGGCTTCACTTGGAGTCCTGATGGCAAGACCCTGTGCTTTACTGAGGTGAGAGGCAATCATCATGGCGTGTATCTGGTAGATGCCAATCAGGGTACTGTGGTACGTCAGATTTCAAACGGAACAGACAATGACTTCGGCGGTGTAATCAGTAAAGATGGAAACACTATTTATTTCCATCGTGGAGAGGGATATGCATCTTATAGCCTTTGGAGTTATGATCGCAAGACCAACCTTTTCTCCAATTATAGTAGAGGTATGACGGCTTGTCTTATTCCTAATGATCTGGATGCCATCTATTGCGCCCGTTTTACAACGAACAAGGAAAGTGAAATTTGGCGTGTAAACTTCAAGACGGGTGTGGAGGAAGTTATCCTTTCCCAGCCAGGCAAGAGCTTCAGTACGCCTCAGTTATCACCTGATGGCAAATGGCTGTTGGTTACAGGATCTAGCAGGTCTGAAAAAGAGAAGATTGACAATACTGACATATTTGTAGTTCGCACCGATGGTACCCAGCTTACTCAGCTTACTTACCATCCAGGTAACGATTTGTCGCCAGTTTGGTCACCAGACGGAAAGAGTATCTTCTTCCTGTCTCAGCGTGGCTCAGCAGAAAAGAACTATAATGTATGGCGCATGGATTTCAGTATGTAGTCTATCTATTTGTAAATCTATGAGTATTAATCATATAAACTTTTTAAGATTATGAAAAAAATTATTATTGTAGCAGTTTGCGCATTCTGCGCTCTTACAGCTTCAGCACAGCGTGCAAGTAGCTCATCTTCTTCATTCTTCTCAACAGAGAAGGCTGATGGCGGCGTTCAGTTTGGTATCCGTGGTGGTCTCAATGTGGCTAATATGACAATTGAGGAAGATAATGTTTCTGTATCTTGTGATGCCAAGACCAACTGGCATGTAGGTGTTATTGCAGATATTCCTATGATGGAGAGTCTCTATGTTCAGACAGGTCTCTATCTCCAGAACAAGGGATATAAGGAGTCTGGAGATGAGTGGGAGACGACAGCAAATCCAATGTATTTGGAAATCCCAGTATTGGCTTCTTATCGTTACAACTTCAGCGATGCTGCCCAGTTGCAGATCAACGTAGGTCCTTATTTTGCTTATGGTATTGGTGGTAAAATTAAGGACGTAGATGAAGGTGAAGAGGATAAGGTAGATTTCTTTAGCGAAGATGGCGGTGCCAAGAACTTCGATTGTGGTCTTCAGATTGGTGCAGGCTTTACTTTTGGAGGACACTATTACATCGGTGCAGCTTATGAGTTTGGCTTCACTAACATTGCCAAGAACTCAGGCGACACTAAGTTCAAGAACAAAAACTGGATGTTCAGCGTAGGTTATAATTTCTAATAATACATCGTTGAACCTTGATAAAAGGGGGATGCAATATTTGCTATAAGGATATTGCATCCCTCTTGTTAGTACAATCATTAAAAAACTTAGAATCATGAAAACAGCGAAATTACCTCTTTATTATATAGGTATGCTTTTGATGGCATTACCTTTCTTCTTTTCTTCATGCAGCAGTGATGACGATGGCTTTACCCCTTCGGCTGGAGGAAGTGATACCGCAGGTCAGATAACTGGCAGCGATGGTGAGAAACTTTATATTACTTCTGTAGGTGACAATACTTTCAATTACAATTCGGAAGGAAAAATCACAAAGTGTAGAGCCTATGGTAGTGATGATTATATTTTCTCCTACAATCCATTCAAGATTTCTTATACCAATACTCATGGCAGTTATTCAGATGTGACAGAGTATTACGATATAGCGTTGAATAAAAATGGTTATATCGTCAACATGAAAACCCGCAGTACAGATCAGTCTGATAATGAAGAAAATAAAGGCGAGGCGTGGTTCTCTTACGATTCCAAGGGACACCTGACTAAGATTGCCAGTTCAGGTACAGATGTATATTACGAGGATGGCGAGAAGGTAACAGAGAAGTATTCCTTGGAGTATAATTTGTCTTGGTCTAATGGTAAACTCACCCAAATCGTATGCAATGGAAGCGAAGATGGAGAGAAATTTACCGATACAGCTACATTTGAGTATGGTGACAACACCTATCCTAATATCACCAAGCAATGGACAGACAACTATATGGCAGATATGATAGAAGATATGGAGTTCTTGTTCTATGTTGGGTATTTTGGTGTAGCTGGCGATTATCATCCTGTGTCTGCTTCCCAGCATGATAGTGATGGCGAGACTTCTACTTTCAAGTATAGCTACGAATTTAATGACAATGGTTCCGTAAAGGCTTCCAAGTGTAAATACAATAACAGTAGATATTGGACAACGGATAATTATACTTATATGAGTAAATAAAAGAACGGGAGAGTGTGTTTCTATTGAAAAATGCACTCTCTTTGTGCTTTTCTGGAAGATTTTTTGGCAAAAAACTTGTGGATGTGTAGTAAAATGCTTATTTTTGCCATAAAAAGAGAGTTTTAACGGAATATAGAAGATGAAAAGATTTGTTTGGTGTATATGCCTGCTGTTGGTCGTACTGTTGGGTTGCCAACGACCTGCGGAGTCGGGTAAGACAGAAGAAGAAAGAAAAGTGTTAGCTTGCATTGATGACTCAGTGGAAGCCATGTCGGTTCATGCTCCTGAAATTATAAAGAAAGCCTTGGCTTCGGCAACGGATAGCCTGACTTATTATGAATATTATATTCGCAAGGCAAAGTACTTCTGTCTGTCTGCCACCCCAGACTCGATGTATCCCATCTTGGATCAAACCATATCTTATTGCAAACTCCAGCCAGCTACAGAACGCCGTAACTCTCTATTGGCATACGCATACAATTGCAAGGCTATTGCTTATCATAATTATCGCAAGAATCCGGATGAGGTGATAAGACTCTATAAAGACGCCACAACCTTGTTGGCTAACAGCGATGCTAAAGACCAGATGCCTAAGGTTTGTGCCAATCTGGGCGATGCTTATATCTTCAAGAGTCAGTTGCCTGAGGCTGCGGCGTGTTATCGGCGTGCCCTGTTTCTGGTAGACTCGCTCGGGTTGCCGTCTAGTGAGAACATCACACTCTATCTCGGACTTGCCACCATCTATCTGCAACTCAACGATTTTGATACCTCGCTGAAGTATTATCAGCAGACAGAGAAGTATTTCTCGCAGATGTCTGTAGGCATGCAGGCTTATTACCTCAATAACTATGGCAACTACTATTATTATACCAAGAACTACAAGGCATCTCTCCAGAAGTTTCTTGCCATGAAGGCTTTTCTCGAGAAACATCATAAGACAGATACCTTCGATATGTACCTCTGCAAGCTCAATCTCGCAGATGTATATCTCAATTTGGACAAAGTGGCGCTATCCGAGAAGTATCTCGACGAGATAGAACCCTGGTTTGCCGAAAATGGTAATGAGGTATCTATTTATTATGTCAATTCTATCCGTATCGGACAGGCGGTAAAGCAGGGGAATATGGCAAAGGTCAAGGATATCTTGTCACACGAGAAGGGGTCAGATAGCATGGAGTTTAGTCTTCGCCAGATTCGTAATCGTTATCTTCGCAAGTATTATGAGGCTATAGGCGATTATCGGGGAGCCTACGATAATCTGAGGACGGATGTCCAACAGAACGACTCTCTGGAGCATAACCGCATCAAGATGCGTGCATCAGAAATCATGGACCGATTTGCGCAAGATACCATTCGTTTGCACCATAACCTGGAGATGGAGCATAAGAATGCTGTTGTCCAGCATGCCTACGCCATCACGGTGGCAGCAGTATCGCTGGTCGTTGTCATTATCCTGATCTTTGCTCTTCTTGTCATGCGCTCCCGCAAGCGAAATGCGCAAGATAAAATGCGCAACATGCAGTTGAGGCTAGCTTGTGTGCGCAACCGTATTTCTCCACATTTCGTGTTTAATGTGCTTAATGGTAAAATATTGAAATCGGATGAGCATGATGCCAATGACTTGCTCGACCTGACTAAGTTGATAAGAGCTAACCTCGACCTGTCGTGCCGTCTGGATGTGACGTTGCGCGAAGAGTTGGACTTCGTGAAACGGTATGTTGATGTGGAGAAACAGCTGGTGGGCGATGACTTCGAGTTTGCTATCAATATTGACGAAAGTGTGAATATAGATCAGGTGCGCATCCCTTCCATGTTTGTGCAGATTCTCGTGGAGAATGCTTTCGTGCATGGTCTGAAAGGATGGGATGGACATAAGATTATCCATATCGGGATAAGCAAGGAAGGAAAAAACACCTGTATCAAGGTCAGAGACAATGGACCGGGATTTGACATCCGTAGTGTGGGAAAGAAGCGCACCGGACTGAACGTCATCACCCAAACTATCGTCATCGTCAACGAGCGAAATAAAAACAAGATGAACTTCTCGCTCAATAATGAACAGGAAAATGGAAAAGCCGTAGGATGTGTGGCAACGATAGTTATTCCAGATAATATCAAACTATTTATTTGACAAAAGAACCGCAAGATGAGAACAATCATTATAGACGACAATAAGCAGGCAGTCAAAGACCTGAACGAAAGGCTGGCCAGATTCTCCGAGGTAGAAGTGGTGGCAGCAGAGCACTCCGGACTAGACGGCCTGGCGAGGGTGAGCGAGTTACAGCCCGACTTGCTCTTCCTTGACGTGCAGTTGCCCGATATTTCCGGTTTGGATTTCCTGGACAGACTGGATTTCTTTACCCATGGCCGTTGCAGGGTGGTAATGTATACAGCTTACGATGAGTTTGTGTTGCCAGCTTTCAGAAAGAAAGCCTTCGATGTACTTCTGAAGCCTATTGATGACAAGGAGTTGGACATCATTATGCAGCGACTTGCCGAACACCCCCTTTTACCAACCCCGCAATCCGACGGGCAGGATAAGGACAAACTCATGTCCGACAACGGTAAGTTTCTGCTCTATACCAATACCATAGATTTCAAACTGGTTGACAAGCGCGACATCGCTCTCTTTCAGTATAATCATGAAGTGCGTTGCTGGGAGGCTGTGGTAGCGGGCAGCAAGGCTCCTGTCCGTCTGAAGCGAACCATCAAGGGTGATGACCTCCTGGAAATGGACAAGCAGTTTATACAAGTCAACCAAAAGTTTATCATCAATATGAATTATCTGATAGAGGTGGTTGACAACGTATGCCACTTCTATCCGCCGTTTGATAACATAAGCTATGTAAGGGTGGGACGCCTCTATCGCAAGAAATTGATAGACCGCTTTTATAGTCTTTGATTTTAGGCAAAAAACTATTGAAATGTTAAAAACCTTGGCATTTTACTACTTTTAGTAGAATCTACCATAGGAGAAAGCGACAATACGCCACCCATCTTGCGTATTGATACCCGAAAGAACTTTCTCGTGAAAAAGAGCCAAAGATAACACTCTATCCTTGGCTCTTACCTTATTATATTTAGTAGTAATTACTTAATGAAATGAATTCAGTAATTACTTTCTCTTCTTTGAATGCGCAACTTTCTTGGCAGCAGACTTAGCTGGAGTTTTTGCCACCTTCTTCTCTGCTCCTACGGCTACATCTTCCTTCAACTCGCCAGCAGGCTCAGCCTTTACCTCTGGCTTTACGATGCTAACCAGCTCAAGATCGAACACCAAAGTAGAGTATGGAGGAATCTGACCAGCCTGACGCTCGCCGTAAGCCAACTCGTAAGGAATGTAAACCTGCCACTTACTGCCCACAGGCATCAGAGTAAGCGCCTCGGTCCAACCCTTGATCAATCCGTTGGCACGGAACTTATCTGTCTTGCTGCCACCATGCTTGGATGTAGCATCAAAAACGGTACCATCAATCAGACGACCCTCGTAGATAACTTCTACCTCATCGCTAGCCTTAGGCACCTCGCCATGACCTTCGGTAATCACCTTATACTGCAAACCGCTAGGCAACACCTTTACACCAGGTTTCTTGGCATTAGCAGCAAGGAACTTCTCGCCGGCACCAGCCAAAGCTTCCTTCTGGAAATCGGCAGCAGCCTTAGAGGTAAAGAATGTTGTATCATTAGCCAAAGCTGCGATAAAACCATTCTGGAACATAGCATGGCTGATAGAATCGCCTGTACTCTTCAACTCTTCCTTTGTGCCAGGATATACACGCTTCTCTACCAGTTTGGCAACCTCCATACCTGCAGAATAAGCTACGGTCTTAGGATTGATTCCCATGGCAAGCGCATCCTTGTAACCACGAAGGAAATTCTCCATATAGGCAGTATCTACCTGAAAACTCTGCTGGATATAAGGAATCAGACCACGAGTGGCATTCATACCAGCTACATAACTCAAAGAATCGGCTGATGATTTCAACTCAACAAGAGTAGCCGCCTTCTTAACCTTCTTCTTGCTTGCAGCACTAGCTGTAAACAAAGAAGCACCCGCCATGAGGACGAGTGCTATCATTAATATTTTCTTCATTTATAAGTCCTCTATAAAAATGAGTTCCCACAAAAATTACTTGCCACCTACTGAAATCAACTCAATCTTGAAGATCAATACAGAGAATGGCTTAATCTGACCCTGCTCGCGCTCACCATAAGCCAACTGCTGAGGAATGTAAACCTCCCAAACAGAACCTGCTGGCATGTGAACCAAAGCATCAGTCCAACCCTTGATAACCTGGTTAGCACGGAGATCTACGGCCTGACCACGCTTGAAAGAAGAATCGAATACCTTGCCGTCGATTGTCTTACCCTCGTAGTTAACCTTAACCATAGAAGTATCCTTTGGCATAGGGCCGTTACCCTCCTTGATTACCTTGTACTGAACACCAGAAGGCAGAGTAACAACTCCTGGCTTCTTCTTGTTGGCAGCGAGGAACTTCTCACCAGCGACCTTGTTAGGACCATATTCCTTCTCCATGTTCTTAGCCTTGATAGCCATCATCTTAGCCTGAGCTATCTGAGCAGCCTGCTCAACAGTCATCAAGCCCTTCTTGCCTGTAGTACCTGTGATGAAACCAGCCATGAAGTTCTTCAGAGAGATAGACTTTGTAGAATCCTCACCGAATACCTCGTGGTTGATGCCCTTAACCATCTGGTTGCTGATCTGCTGACCAATCTGGATACCTGCGTAGTAAGCAGCCTTCTTCTTGTCGTCACCAGCGTTGGCACCATCGTTAAGACCCTTGATGAAATCATCCATGTAAGCAGTATCAACGCCCATGCGCTCTACCAAAAACTCCTTCAGACCCTGAGTCTGAGACATACCCATAGCATAGCTCATAGTATCTACATCAGTCTTGAGATCTGCCTTAGGAGTAGAATTGCCACAACCTACGAATGTAGCAGCAGCACAAGCCACGAGGGCTCCGAAAAATAACTTTTTCATTTCCTTATTTATATTTTAAATCTTTATTTTTATCTATTATATTCCAGGATTGCCTTTACTTCGTTTAAATATATCTACTAACGATTACTTAACGGCAACGAGCTCAACATCGAAAATCAAGCTGAGAATGGAGGGATAGATGCACCTGCACCACGCTCGCCATAACCCAACTGATAAGGGATGAAGAAACGGAACTTGGCACCCTCGGTCATGAGCTGAAGACCCTCTGTCCAACCAGCGATAACCTGGTTCAATGGGAAGGTAGCAGTCTGACCACGGTCGTAAGAACTGTCAAACTTAGTACCATCGATAAGCGTTCCCTCATAGTGGCACTCAACCTGATCGGTAGCCTTAGGAGCCTTGCCATTACCTTCACGCAAAACCTGATACTGCAAACCGCTCTTAGTAGTGATGATACCATCCTTCTTGCCGTTCTCGGCGAGGAACTTCTCACCAGCTTCCTTAGCAACCTTGCCCTTCTCGGCAGCAGCAGCCTGAGCCTTAGCCTCCTGCTCTGCAAAGAAATTCTGTACCAACTCCTGAGCCTCCTGCTCGCCGAGCTGAAGCTTACCGGCGATGGCATCCTTTACAGCCTGTGCAAAATCATCAATATTCAAACTCTCTGCACCCATAGAAGCCAACTGGCGACCGATGCCGATGCCCAAAGCATAACTTACTTTATCCATAAAATTTATTTATAATAATGTATTAATAATCTTAAAATGTACTTTTTGTCCTTAAAACGAGTGCAAAGATAACATTTTTCTCGCTTAAAACGATGTTATTTGCAGAAAAATTGCTAAATTTGTGCATTCTTAATAAAAAGATTAAGAAAATATGAATAATTAAAACGTGATAAGATGAAGAAACTCGTATTTTTAACCGGTGCAGGCATGTCTGTGGAGAGTGGTTTCAAAACTTTCCGTGGAAATGATGGATTATGGGAAAACTATCCTGTAGAACAGATAGCTACCCATGAGGGATGGGAAGCTGACCCTACCCTAGTAACAAACTTCTATAATATGTTGCGCCATAAACTCTATGCTGCGCAACCTAACGAGGGACATAAACTTATCAAGGAACTGGAAAAAGACTTCGATGTGACGGTAATCACCCAGAATGTAGATAATCTGCATGAGAAAGCAGGTTCCAAGAATGTAATCCATCTGCATGGCGAACTATCAAAGGTTTGCTCTTCACGCGACCCTTACGACTATCGCTACATCAAGGAATTACCTGAGGATGACTGCGAGGTAAAGCCGGGAACCGAAGCTGGAGACGGAAGCCTGTTGCGCCCATTTATCGTTTTCTTCGGCGAAAGCGTTCCTATGATTGAGCCGGCAGCCGAAGCTGTACAGCAAGCCGATATCTTCGTCATTATCGGAACCTCACTCAACGTTTATCCTGCTGCAGGTCTGATTTCATATACCAAGCCTCACATTCCTATCTATCTGATAGACCCGGGTGCCGTAAACACCAATGGATATTACAAGATAGAGCACATCATGAAAGGGGCTTCTGATGGTATGAAGGAACTGAAGGAAATATTGAAAAAATAAAAACATTCAGAATACCTAAACAATAAAAGCAAACGGGGAAGCATCCATTGATACTTCCCCGTTTGCTTTTATTACTTTAATTTCTTTCTATCAATAACTTTCTGCATTACACAGCCTCAGATGTTCTGACTCCCATGCGAGCCTCGGCGACATTAACCACATAATCACCCAGTTTTTCGCATTCCTGAATGATATCCATATACAATGTACCTACACCATAGGTATAAAGATGGTTATCCACATCATCCAGGTTCTGGTTTCTCAACTGAGTACGATAATTATTAATCTCAGTCTCGATATTGTACGTATGGTTGAGATTGATAGAATGGCGTTCATGAGCAAACATATAGTTCATCTGAGTCAGCGCCTCATCTACCAACTTAAACATCTGATGAATGTTTTCACTCTGCTTGGCAGTAAACTCCTCCTTGTTTTCACCCTTGCGCTTAATGGTGCGGGCAAGATTAAAGCAACTGTCACCAATACTCTCGATTTCAGAAATCTCACGCAACATCGCACGAATCTTCGCCTTGGTATCATCACTCAGATGAGCATCGCTCACCTGATCAAGATACTTGGCAATCTCTATCTCCATATTATCAGAAATACCTTCATACTTCTCGATACGCTCATAGAGTTTGTCGAAAGTCTTGGAATCCTGAGTTTCCAGCAATTCTCTCACCATACCAAACATACGATGGATGCGCTCGCCGAAACTGCCGATTTCCTGCTGTGCCTCGAAGACAGAAAGTTCTGGTGTCTTCATGATGCCAGCCTGGATAAAGCGCAAACGGAAATCTTCATCCTCCTTATCTGCCTTAGGCTTGATAAGTTTGCAGACAACTTTTTCCAACTGTGGGATAAACCAAATCAGAACGCCCGTGTTACAAACATTGAAACAGGTATGGAACATTGCCAGGACAATTGGCAACAACTTCGTCTTCTGTGCCGCAGACATACCACCATCAGGATCATACCCCACGATAGAGCAAACGAAATCTACAAATGGATAGAACAGGCAGAGAACCCAGATTACACCAAAGACATTGAATACCAGATGGGCCAAGGCTGCACGACGAGCCTGGGCATTGGCACCCAAAGCGGCAAGATTGGCTGTAGCGGTAGTTCCGATATTCTCACCCATCACCAAGGCTATGCCAGATAGATAGGGAGTACGCCTGTAGAACAGAGTAAGATAGTGATGGCCATCACAGCTGCCGAACTCTGTACGATACAGGTTATAAGTGTACCAATCAGGAGGAAAACTACAATCGTGAAATGACTCTTTGTATCAAAAGATCCAAAGAAATCGATAACCGCCGGATTATGTTCCAAATCGAGAGCCTTACCCGCACTACTCAACAGAACGAGCGAGAAGAAGAGGAAGGCGATACCAAAAAGGAAATCTCCGAAATAACGGCGCTTCTTACTATAAATCAGCATAATGCCGAGGAAGAACGCAGGGAATACGACAATCGTTAAATCTACATTATAACCCAACGACATAATCCAAGCCGTAAACGTGGTACCAATGTTGGCACCCATAATAACGGAAATAGCTTGGGCTAAAGTCAGCAAACCTGCATTTACAAAAGAAACCGTCATAACGGTAGTTGCAGAGGAACTCTGAACGGCACAGGTAATAAAGGTACCTGTAAGCATTCCCGTAAATCGGTTGGTTGTCATAGCGCCCAAAATGTGGCGCAACTGAGATCCTGCCATCTTCTGCAAAGCCTCACTCATCACCTTCATACCATAGATGAGCAAAGCTAAAGAACCGAGAATCTGAAAAAAAATCACAAGATATTGACTTGTATCCATATTCATTTGTATTTGTGGAAATGTTTGTTACGTTTCGGTTGCAAATATAATAAGAAATTCCGTTATTACGAAATATTTGTTACCGATATTTCAAGTTGTAACAGTATTGTAACATCCAAGACCCCCTAAACACAATTTTGGAAAAACTACATTTACGAACAGACAAACTGAATTAATAAGCTATATTCTGCTCTGAAATATGAAAAATGAAGAAATATTATGGTCAGTTTTGCCTCATATTTAATAAAAAACGAAAAAAGATGCCAAGAAACTTTGTTTTCTCCTTTTTTTTTTGTTTCTTTGCCTTATAAAACTAATAATAGTCATAATTTATGGGAAAAGGTAAAAAAGGTGGCAAAAGAATGAACAAAGCGCAGCTCACTGAGATGCTGCAGGAATTCTTTGCCGAAAGACCGGGCGAAACGCTCAGCTTTAAAGAGATATTCCGTTCCCTCCATCTTACGACGCATCCGCTCAAGATGCTGGCGATTGACATTATGGAGGAAATGGCATGGGATGACTACCTGGCTAAGGTAAGTGATAATTCTTATCGCCTGAATCAAAGCATACAGGTGATGGAAGGTAAATTCGTTAGAAAGGCAAATGGCAAAAACTCTGTTATCCCTGATGATAGCGAGAAGCCTATTTTCGTTTCTGAACGTAATTCGATGGGAGCACTTAATGGCGACAGGGTGGAATTCACCTTCCTCGCTCGTCGTAAGAACCACATCAAGGAGGCACAGGTCAACAAAATCCTTGAACGCGCTAAAGATACCTTCGTAGGACGTCTGAAAGTAGATAAGGATCTGGCTTACCTCGTGACACCTGGCGATGTCTTTGCTCACAACATCATCATTCCTAGAAGAAAGGTGAAGGGAGGAAAGACCGATGACAAGGCAGTAGTACGGATTATCGAGTGGCCGGATGGAGAAAACAAGAGTCCTATTGGCGAGGTTGTTGACATTCTTGGCCAGATGGGTGATAATGATGTTGAGATGAATTCTATTCTTGCTCAATATGGATTACCTTATAAGTATCCAAAGAATGTAGAAGATGCTGCCAATAAGATTTCGGGCGAAATCACAGAACAGGATTACAAAGAACGAGAGGACTTCCGAAAGGTATTCACCTGCACCATCGACCCAAAGGATGCCAAGGACTTTGATGATGCCCTCAGTATCCAGAGATTGGAGAATGGAAACTGGCAGGTAGGTGTTCATATTGCAGATGTGTCACATTACGTCACAGAGGGCAGTATCATCGACAAGGAAGCCGTGAAACGTGCAACATCTGTATATCTCGTAGATCGCACCATCCCGATGCTCCCAGAGCGTCTCTGTAACTTTATCTGCTCGCTTCGTCCTAATGAGGAAAAACTTGCGTACAGCGTCATCTTCGAACTCGACAACAATGCCGAAGTCAAGAACTATCGCATCGTACATACCGTCATCGAGAGCGACCGCCGATATAAATATGAAGAGGTACAGGAACTCCTCGAAGCAAATGGTGTGATTGATGGTACTGGCGAACCTGCTCCAGCCGAAACCAAGGAACATCCTTATCAGGGAGAAAACGCACTTCAGCTCATTACGCTTGACAGACTGGCTAAGAAACTGCGTGCCGCAAGATTCAAAAATGGTGCTGTTAAGTTTGACCGCGAAGAGTTGCATTTCGACGTTGACGAAAAGGGAAAACCAGTAGCTGCTACTACAAGCGCTCTAAGGATGCCAATAAACTCGTAGAGGAATTCATGCTACTCGCCAACCGTACGGTGGCAGAAAGTATCGGAAAGGTAAAGAAAGGAAAGAAGCCAAAGACGCTTCCTTATCGTATTCATGACAATCCTGACCCACAGAAGTTGGAAACCTTGCGTGAATTCGTTGTGAAGTTTGGTTATAAGATGAAAACAGAGGGTACGAAGGGCGCTACAGCAAGAAGTCTCAACAAGTTGATGTCTGATTGCGAAGGAAAACCAGAGAACAATCTCATCCAGATGGTTGCACTCCGTGCCATGATGAAGGCAAAGTACTCTGTTCACAACATCGGACACTTTGGACTGGCTTTCGAATACTATACCCACTTCACCTCACCTATCCGCCGTTATCCGGATACGATGGTGCATCGCCTGCTTACCAAGTACGCAGATGGCGGCAGAAGTGCCAACGAGAAACATTACGAAGAACTCTGTGAGCATTGCTCTGAAATGGAACAGATTGCACAGAATGCAGAACGTGACAGTATCAAATATAAGATGGTAGAATTCATGGGAGATAAACTCGGCGAGGAATTCGATGCCATATAAGCGGTATTACTTCTTACGGAATTTATGCTACCATAGACGAAAACCACTGTGAAGGAATGATTCCGATGCGCGACATCGCTGACGATTATTACGACTTCGACGAAAAGAACTTCTGTTTGATTGGTCGTCGTCACCATAATAAATATCAATTAGGCGATGCTATCCGCATCAAGGTGGCGCAAGCAACCTGGAGAAGAAACAACTAGATTTCACCCTAGCCGGCGATTCGGCTCCAGTACGCAAGGAAAAGCCTGCAGCTAACACTTCTTCCAGCAAAGCGAAAAAGTCAAAGCAGAAGACACGAAATCACCGTAAAAACAAATAATATCAAATTGGGCTGACCTTACTGGTCAGCCTTTTTTATTTTGAATCTATACACATTTACAAAATCCAGGACCGAATAGGTAAAAAGATAAAAGGAGCCGCGTAATCTGTGAGATAAAGCTGCGATAAGAATGCAAAACTGCATGAAAACAAAAAAGCCTCAGAAATCTTTCGAAATCTGAGGCTCTTGATAAAAGGAGGCGGCTACCTACTCTCCCGCATTGCATTGCAGTACCATCGGCGCAAGTGAGCTTAACTTCTCTGTTCGGAATGGGAAGAGGTGGGACCTCACCGCAATAACCACCTGATAATGGGGTATGACGTATTTGCACACAAGCAAAACAAGATAATGAACTGAAAATACAGTTGAAACTATGAACTTTCCTAAAGAAAGTGTTCGGGCAATTAGTAATGCTCGGCTTTGACATCGCTGTCTTTACACCTGCATCCTATCAACGTCATCGTCTCTGACGACCCTCAATGGAGTTCTCAT
>QSCI01000130.1:0-6946 GCA_003463005.1 Segatella copri
CCCGTAATAACCCAGGGCGATGCCCTGGGCTAGGAGCTTAATAACCCAGGGCGATGCCCTGGGCTAGGAGCTTCTGCCCTTTCAGGGCGTGTGGTGCAAAACTTGCGAAAGTTCTATATATATAATAAGGTATAAGGGCATTCCCGGATAGGGGGTGCCCTTATTTTTTGCCTGTTTTTGCCTATTTTTGCCTGTTTTTGCCCGTTTTTCAGCCATTTTGCATTAAAATGCATATTTTTTTGAAAAAAGTTACGGAAAAATTTGGTGGAATCAAAAAAATGTAGTACCTTTGCACTCGCAATTCAGAAATGATGCTTAAAGCAATGCTTAAGAGGTATCGTAGAGATGAGTAAGCGGGGTGTAGCGCAGCCCGGTAGCGCTCCTGTTTTGGGAACAGGTGGTCGCAGGTTCGAATCCTGTCGCCCCGACACAAGAAAGCTAAGAAGAGTCAAATCTTCTTAGCTTTTTTGCTATATAAAACTCCCGCCCTGGATGGGCTGGAGGGGGATAACGGAACTGAGTAATTATTATATACGTTTTAATTTTATAGAATCATGATTATAACGATAGCGCGCCAGTGTGGATGTGGCGCTATTCGCGTGGGCAAGCTGCTCGCCGAAAAGTATGGTATTCCTTTTTATACCCGTAAAAATATGATGGAAATGGCTGAACAGAGAGGAGTGCTCGACGAGATGGAGGCTTTCTTCGATGAGCGGCCGGTAGATGAACTGCTCTTCTCGATGTCGTCGCTTGGCGAAACGCAGAGGGCGCTGACAGAGAAACCGCTCCGTACACTTGCCGATATGATAGGCGATGAAGACTGTATCATCATCGGCCGTTGTGGAAACTATATCTTCCGCGAGCGCAAAGATCTGATTTCTGTTTTCCTGAGCGGCAATCTGGAGGCTCGCATCAAGGAGATTCAGGAGGAGAAGGGCTTTTCGTATGAGGAAGCTGAGGAGTTTGTAGAGCACACCGAGGATTGCAGAGTGGCTTATCATAAGTATTATACAGGCCTTACCTGGGGAAATGCCGATGATTACGACATCTGCCTGGATACGGTACGCCTGGGCGTAGAAGAGACGGCAAGCCTCATTGAGCAGTACGTTAGCTTGATTTAGATTCAAAGGTTCAAAGTTCCAAGGTTTAAAGTAATTCAACATGAAGTTTTTAATTCAATTTTTGATAATCATAGCGTTCTCCTTTGCTGGGGAATTGCTCCATTTTTTGCTGCCATTGCCTATTCCGGCAAGCATCTATGGCATCATCCTGCTCTTTATTGCGTTGGAAACAAAACTGATCAAGGTGAAGCATATCCGCGAAACCAGCAGTTTCCTCATTGCCATCATGCCCGTGATGTTTATTCCGGCTGCCGTAGGACTGATTGATTCTTATCAGGATATCGGTAATGCATGGTTCCAGTATATCGTAGTTACGGTGGTCAGCACCTTCGTCGTGATGGGTGCTTCGGGCTGGATTACGCAGTTGGTAATCAGAAAAGGAAAGGAGGCGAAAAAATGAACCAGTTGTTCCAGGATTCGGTTTTCTTTGGCGTTCTCATCAGTCTGGCAGCCTACGGCATAGGCATGCTGCTGAAGCTGAAGACAGGATGGTCGCTGATGAACCCGCTGCTCATCTCCATCATCCTCGTCATCATCACGCTCCTGCTGACGGGCGTAGATTACAAGACCTATTCGGCGGGCGCCAACAGCATCAGCTATCTGCTCACACCAGCCACCATCTGTCTGGCTGTGCCGCTTTATCAGCAGGTTGAGCTTCTGAAGAAGAATTATCGGGCTGTGCTGATAGGCATTGTTTCGGGCGTGCTGGCGAGTCTCTGCTCCGTGCTCATTCTCGCCTCATCTTCCATTTCGACCATGCGTCCTACGTTACCTTCCTGCCTAAGAGCATCACTACCGCCATCGGTATCGGCGTTTCTGAGGAGTTGGGCGGTCATGTTTCGGTTTCGGTGGTTGTCATCATCGTAACGGGTGTGCTGGGCAACATCTTTGCCGAGAAGTTCCTGAAGCTTCTCTCCATCAAGGAGCCTATTGCCAAAGGTATCGCCATCGGCTGTTCTGCCCATGCGCTGGGTACGGCAAAGGCGATGGAAATGGGTACCATAGAGGGAGCCATGAGCAGTCTGAGCATCGTGGTTTGCGGTGTGATGACGGTTGTAGGCTCATCCATCTTTGCTCTGTTTATGTAGAGGCAGATACAATAATATTTCCCTTTTTCGTTTTTATAGATATGAAACGGAAAAAGGGATTTTTGTATATAATAGGTGTAGGGATGGCGATGAGCGCCCTGCTTGCCAGTTGTGCCGACGATGAGAGTTTCTCAACGTCGAGGGGAGATGTGCTCTCGTTTTCGGTAGATACGCTGAAGATGGACACCACCTTCTCGAATGTGCCTACGCCTACCCGAAGCTTCTGGGTTTACAACCGTACGGGCAAGGCTCTGCGCTGCCAGTCGGTGCGGCTGGAAAACGGTAACCAGAAGGGCTACCGGGTGAATGTTGACGGCTCTTATCTGGGCACCGAAGCGGGATTCCAGACGCAGAATGTGGAGATCAGGAAGGGTGACAGCATACGTGTGTTCGTAGAACTGACTTCGGCGATGCAGAACAGCGAAAAGCCGCAGCTGGTGAGCGACAACCTGGTGTTTGCGCTGGAAAGTGGCGTGGAGCAGAAGGTGAACCTGAGGGCGTTTTCATGGGATGCGATGAAACTCAATTCGCTCGAGGTGAAGCAGGACCAGCTGCTGCAGAGCACGCTGCCGGTAGTGGTTTATGGGGGAATCAGGGTTGATGAGGCGGCTACGCTGACCATTGCTCCGGGCACCCAACTCTATTTCCACGAGAATGCGGGTTTGCAGGTGTTCGGTTCGCTGAAGGTTGAGGGCGAAAAGGACAGGGAAGTGGTGATGCGGGGCGACCGACTGGACCACATGTTCGATTATCTGCCTTATGACCGCACGCCGGGACAATGGCAGGGCATCAGACTGATGTCTTCGGCTCATGACTGCAGGATTTCGTTTGCTGATATTCATAGTGCCTACGATGCTGTGATGATAGAACCGGGCGATGCTACGAAGCAGAAACTGCTCATCGAGAATGCTACGATTCATAACAGTCAGGGCTACGGTGTGAGGGTTGATTCTGCCAAGGTGCAGATTTATAACTCGCAGATAACCAACTGTTTGAACCATCCGCTCTATGTTGAGGGTGGCGATGTTGAGGTAAACGGCTGCACCATTGCCCAGTTCTATCCGTTTGACGGGCGCCGCGAGTCTGCCATCGGTTTTGCCTCTCCGCTGCCTCGTTTCGAGGTGAGAAATTCGCTCGTAACGGGCTATCATGATGATGAGGTGGTATGGGAGGTTCCGAAAGAGGAGGATGCCTTCAATTTCCTCTTCGACCATTGTGTGTTGCGCACGGAGAAGCTGGAGACGGACGACAGTCTGAAGTTCACCCATGTGGTTTATGAGGACATCAAGGATACGACGGTGTTTGCCGAAAAGCATTTCCGCCTTTTCGACACAGATAATCTGAAGTATGATTTCCATCTGCGCAAGGAGTCGGCAGCAATAGGTAAGGCAGATGCCGAAACCCTGCCTGCAACCGACCGTGATGGTTTGCCGAGAAAGAAAGAGCAGCCTGCCGCAGGATGCTTTGAGTATAAGGAGGAATAATGAGTATAGGGAGGAATAAGAAGAAAGCCCTACAGGAAAGTCTGCATGATGCAAACTTCCTGTAGGGCTTTTTCTTATATCCTGAACCCCTTTTTTTAAGTGGGCTCTGTAAATCTTATTCCTTCATGTTTGAATCTACGAAGCAGAAGGGGAGAAGGTCTTTGATGCTGTCGAAGCAGTAGGTGCCGTTCTCGCCATAGAGCAGGATGCGTACGGGGCGCTGGTAGCGGTCTTCCATCTCCAGTATCACCTGGCGGCAGGCTCCGCATGGCGAGATAGGCGACTTGAGGAAACCATTCCCGTTTCTCGCTGCTATGGCGAGCGTCAGGATAGGCTGGTCGGGATAGTTGCTCTGGGCACCGAAGATGGCGCTGCGCTCGGCACAGAGTCCCGAAGGGAAGGCGGCGTTCTCCTGATTGGCTCCAATCACTATTCTGCCGTCGCCCAAGAGCAGGGCTGCTCCCACATAGAAGTGGCTGTAGTTAGCATACGCATTGCTGGTGGCAGCCTTCGCCCTGTTTACGAGCTCCTGCTCCTGCTGGCTCAACTCTGAGAGCTGAGCCACCATGTATCTGATGTTTAGGTTTTGCTCTTTCATAGATATAATGTTTTTATGATTTCTTTATTTCGTGTAGAAGTCGATGATGTCCTGCAGCGCCTTCTTGCATACCGGGCAGAATTCCGGCGTTTCGTTGATGCGCATACGGCAGTCCTGCACACCGCGGTAAACGCCCTTCAAGCTGTATCCGGCACCTTCGAAGACACCCACCTTGCTCACCGCCTCCTTCTCTTTCTTTGAGAGCGGAGTAGGAATCTTGGTCTTCTTGTCTATCATGTTCTCCCATTTTCCGTGGAAATCGGCAAGGGTAGTGATGTTCTTCTCCCAAGGCTCTACATCGTGAGGATACATCGGTATCTGCTCCTGCTCGTAGGCGTATTCATCGGCAAGTCCGGCAAAGGAATGGCCAAACTCATGCACCACTACCGGCTTGAACCATTTCTGGTGGCAGGTGGTGAGATTGTATGAATTGAGGATGCCGCCACCGCCATACTTATCCGAATTTACCAGCACGATGATGTGCTCGTAAGGGGTACCTGCCAGCCAGTTGTGCAGGTCTTTGAGATGCAGGGTGGTAAGGTAGCGGTCGCTGTAGAAGGTGTCGAAATGAGAGCTGAGGGCGGTCTCGTGCCAGATGCCCTGGGCTGGGATGCTAGGTCCACTCTGCTTGGATGGCGATTTTACGGCTACGATGTTGAAGCGGTCTCTCATGCTCTTGAAGGGTTCGTGGGCGAAGATGGCCTCTGTAGCCTCCTGCGCATCTTTCAGGAAGACAGGCATCTCTGCATCGGTATAGCCTTCAGCCACGTATGCGATGTGGATGCATCGGGTGGTGTCGGCAGCCTGCTGCAGGGTGACGTATGGTGTAGGCTTGTTGCCTTTCTGATGAATCAGAATGTCCTTCGGCGCTACCTGGTGGGTGAGCGTGGTGGTTATCTCGCGGCGGTTGTTGCGCAGGTCGAGGGTGATGTCTACGGTATCTTTCGGCATCGGAACGAGGAATACGTTCTCGAAACTCTGCGTGTTCTTCTCTGCCTCTGGATAGGAGAGCCATTCCTGGAAGAGGGTGGAGAAGGAGTTGCGGTAGATGATTTTGCCCGAGCGGTGGTCGCGTACGGTTATCTGTCCGTTGCCCTCTACCGGGAGTTCGGCCAGTCGTTGCCTTTTGCCGTACCAGCGTGGCATTACGTTGAGTTCGTCTACGGCTATCATCTGCTGCTTCTGGTTGCCGGCAAAGGTATAGTCTACCCGCAGTGTCTTGTCTGTGAAATAGTCGTCAAAGTTTTGCGCCTTTATGGTGCCGGGCGCCATCAGCATCGCCATGGTGGCGAGGGATAATATCATTCTCTTCATTGTATTTTCATTTGAAATTCACATTCACATTCACATTTTACTAATCCCTTATCTCACCCTCAGCCTTGTTCCTACGCTTACCGGGATGTTAGGGTCGAGATGGTTCATCTTGTAGAGTTTCTCCAGTCGGATGCCATACTTCTGCGAGATGGCGTACATGCTTTCGCCCGGCTGTATCACGTGAGGGCGCTTCTTATACTGCTTAGGTGCCTTGGAACGTTTCTTCTTCAGATAGATGATGTCGCCCTTGTGCAGCACGGCGTGCTTGTTGCGCTCGTTGTAGCGAGCCAGTTTGCGCCAGCTGATGCCCACCTCCTTGCCTATGCTCTTGAAGGTGTCGCCTTCGCGGGCATAGAGATAGTAATTCTTGTTGAAGATATGGATAGGGTGCAGCAATCCTTCGGCGTTTACAGGCTGGTCGGTACCGCTGTGGGTAGCCATGAAGCGGTCGTAGCGCTTGGCCTTGTCATACTGGTTGAGCTTGTAGAGCTCTATAATCTGTATCAGCTTGCTGGCATACTGCGGGTTGGTGGCGTAGCCGCAGGCTTTCAGTCCGCGAGCCCATCCCTTGTAGTCGTGCTGCGAGAGTTCGAAGAGGCGTGCGTAGCGTGGCTGGCGCGCCAGAAACTTGCTGTGGTCTTCGTAGCTGTCTCTTGCGTCCTGGTATACGCGGAAGCATTCGCCCCGGGCATCATCGTCGTGGTACTGGGTTGGGCCCGTCCAGTTGTGACATTTTATGCCGAAGTGGTTGTTGCCCTGGCGTACGAGGTCGCTCCTTCCTGCCGCACTCTCAAACAGTCCCTGTGCTAGGGTGATGCTGGCTGGAATGCGGTAACGGAGCATCTGCTCGATGGCAAGATCCTTATACTGGTTGATATATGTCTGATAGGCCTGGTTCCACTTCAGCTGTGCGCCCATCGGGAGGCAGCAGAGCAGAGCGAGCCCTAAAATGTTTGCTTTTAGATGATTCATTCTGCAAAAATATAAAAAAAAACGGATAAATCGCGGTTTATTACAAAATTTTTAATATCTTTGCACAAAATATTGCATATTGAACTTTCGCATGTGGCTTAAGTACGGGCTGAAGGCCCAAAAGCTCCAGAAGCAGCACGCCCTGAAAGGGCAGAAGCTCCTAGCCCAGGGAGGGCACTGAAAAAGTCCCTTCATGGGTTATGTTAGTTTAACATTCGATCTTTGAAATAGTGTACCCAAAAGTTGCATATGTGCAATATTTTTTGTATCTTTGTAGAAAAATACAAGGATTATGCTAGAGCAACAACAGACCATATCATTCAGTGATTATTCAAGTTTGTATGACTTGATTATCCCAAAAGACAACCT
>QSCI01000131.1:0-6384 GCA_003463005.1 Segatella copri
GAAGTTTCTCTGCAGGCATTGGTATTGTTACCTCTGAAAGCGAAGAGGAATACAACCTTATCGACATCAACTCTGACGGTCTTCCAGATAAGGTCTGGAAGAATGGTGATGGTATCACTGTTGCCCTTAATACAGGCAATGGCTTTGACGAGCCTATCAGTTGGAAGGGTGCAAGTGCGCTTAGTGAATCCGCCTCTACATCAGAGTCTGCAAATGCAGCGTTCACTTTGACCATCAACATTCCTGTCATAAGCATCAAGATTTCAACCAACCCTGGTGCATCAACCTCGCACAGTATCAATCGTCCTACCTACTCCTTGCAGGATGTGGATGGTGACGGTTATCTTGACATCGTTGAGTCTGAGAAGGAAAGCGAGTTGAAGGTTACACGCTCTGCCATTGGCAGAACCAATATGTTGAAGTCTGTCACCAACTCCTTGGGCGGAACTTTCACCCTCGACTATGCACATACCACTCCTACCTACGGACTTCCTGGTGGCAAGTGGGTAATGTCTGCCCTTACCGTTGATGACGGAATCCATGACGATGGTCCAGTCATGACAACTGCCTTTGAGTACAAGGACGGCAAGCGTGACCGCCATGAACGTGAGTTCCTCGGTTTCGGTGAGGTCATCACCAAGAACCTTGACACGGAGAAAGGCAATTCTGTTTATAGACAGGCTGTTGAGAACTACGATGTAGCCAACTACTACACGCAGGGCAATGTTACCGCCACATCCGTAGAGGATGCCAACGGCAACAAGTACACCGAGACAAAGAACCGTTACGACAGCTACTATCTGACTGCCGACGGTGACAAGTACACGTTCGCAAAGCGTGACGTGAACCTTTGGAGTGACCGTGCATCTGCATTCGTTCCTCTCCGCTATACGGCAAATTTGCAGTATGAGGGAGCGGCAAACGGTGTGGTTACATCCGAGGCATGGAATGAGTATTACCTCAATGGCTATCATGGTGAGTTGAAGTCCTACAAGTACAGCGACAAGGGCAGTCTTGGCGAGGACGGAAACGGCAAGTTCGATTATGCGACTGCTATCAAATATACCTACAATGCAAGCAAGCACATCTTCGGACTTCCTGTTGATGTGACTGTTACAGGCGGTGACGGCTCACTCTATCACCATGTGACGGCGAAGTATAATACCAACTACGCCAACCACATCACCCAGATTACGCAGCAGTTGAATGATGGTGAGGCAGTGACTGATTACAAGTACGACTCTTACGGCAACATCATCCAGAAGACTCTCCCTGCCAACGGCAAGGGACAGCGTATGTGGTACAAGTACCGCTATGAGCCTGAGATGAACATGTATGTTGAGCGCATTGACGATGCGTGGGGCTACCGCAGCGAGCAAGGCAATTTTGACTATCGCTATGGTATAGCCAAGGAGCATCGTGACCTCAACAACTTCTACTATGAGACTGATGTTGACGACCTCGGTCGCATTACTGGCGTACGTGGTCCAAATGAGTTGGCTACGGGCGTGCCTTATGCCATCGCCTTTGAATATCAGCCTTTGGCTACCTTTGGTGAGAGTGGCATTACCGCTCCTGCATACGCCGTGACCAAGCACTACGACATCCAGCATCCTAACGACGACTTGGAGACCGTTACTTTCGTTGACGGCTTCGGAAGAGCCGTTCAGGTGAAGAAGGACGGTGTTGTGACAAGTGCAGCAAAGGGCAACTCTGCCAAGGATGAGAACGTGATGATAGTCAGCGGAAGAAACGTGTATGACGCTTTCGGACGTGTGGCAAAGGCTTTCTATCCTACAACGGAAGGAACTGGATCGAAATCAACGTTCAACAAGTCATTTGACAATGTATCTCCAACGGTTACTGTTTATGACGTGCTCGACCGTGCTACCTCAGTGACATTGCCGGACAACTCTACGACAACTACGGCATATACGGTTGACAACGGCAGTCATGCACTTGTTACAACCGTAACAGACGCACTCCATAATGTGCAGGCTACCCATACCAATGGCAGTGGCAAGACCTTGAAGACCATTCAGAAGAGTGGTCCTGACGGTGAGATTACCACCTCGTTTGAGTATGACGGCATACAGCGCCTTGTTCGTGTCACCGACACGGAGGGCAATGTAACGACCTCTACTTACGACATGGGTGACCGCCGTACAGAGGTGAACCATCCTGCAAGCGGCATTACCAGCTTCACATACGATGCGCTCGGCAATGTGCTGACCAAGCAGACTGCCAACCTTGCGAAGGAAGGCAAGTTCATCACCTACGATTACGACTATCAGCGTCTGACGGGTATCAACTACCCAGATCATCCGGAGAACAACGTGAAGTATTACTACGGTGGCCGCAACGCCTCTCAGAACCGTATCGGTCGCTTGATGCTCCGTGAGGACGGAACAGGTGCCATCGAATACTTCTATGGCAAGATGGGTGAAGTAACAAAGAGCCGCCGCACGATGATTGTGCCTAACCAAGCGATAGCAACCTACGTGACGCAATGGACTTATGACAGCCACAACCGTCTGTTGGAGATGATTTATCCTGATGAGGAGAAAATCACCTACTCTTACAACCTCGGAGGTCAGCTTGAAAAGGTTCATGGCTACAAGTCATACGGCTACGATTATGTAAGTAAGATTGGCTATGACAAGTTCGAGCAGCGCACATACTTGAAGTATTGCAACGGTGCTGAGACCTTCTACACCTACGACCCACAGCGTCGCAGATTGCAGAACCTCACGGTGAATAGTGGTGGCAACACCATTATGGACAATGCCTATACATACGATGCGGTGAGCAATGTGCTCAGCGTGGTAAACGGTGCGTCAGTTCCACAGAGTGGCAAGGCTGGCGGACAGATGGCGCATACCTATACATATGATGCCCTCTACCGTCTTGTCAGCGCAACTGGCACTTATACTGGTGCTGACAACAAGACCGCAAGTTACACTCTTGCGATGGGTTATGACAATATGCACCGTATCACATCAAAGCGTCAGATTCTCACGCAGAACAATGTGCAGTTCAACGGCACATTGAATGCAGGTTATGATTTGTCATACACCTATGGAACAGAGACAGGCAAGAAGTTCCAACTTGCCAATGTGAAGGATGTGAACTACCGCACGGAGGAGACACCTTCAGAAAGCGAGAATGTGAACAACAATCATGCTTATGAGTATGATGCCAACGGTAATCTTGTCTATGTCAATACAAGCCGTACAAAGAAGGATGGCATGGCTGACGAGAAGACCGCAGAGCGCAAACTCAAATGGGATGAAGAGAACCGTCTCCTTGCTTCTGATGATAACGGCTTTGTGACCAACTATTGGTATGATGCAGACGGTGAGCGTACGGTGAAGACATCAGGCGAGAGTGACCAAGTTTATGTGAACTCCGAGTTTGCTGGTGGTCGCACAAACACAGCCAAGTTCTCTTTGTATGTATCTCCTTACCTCGTAGCCAACCAAGGCGGACGTTACACCAAGCACATCTATATTGGTAGTCAGCGTGTAGTCAGCAAGATTGGTGACTTCGACTCTTATGGTTCAGACCCACGCCGCATTCAGTATGCAGGTAGTGAGACTGATGGACTTTCTGTTGACTATAAGCAAAAATATGTCCAACAGTTGCAGGTTATCAAGGATAATTATGCAACCTTTGCAGTGCCGTACAATGGCGAGGACAACAACGACTATGTGGACGGCAAGGGCTTCTGCTGCAATGACGGCAGCTTGGAGGCTGCGCAGACACAGGCTTTAGCGAGAGCTGCAAAGAATAACTTCCAAGAAAGTGACGCATACGAGAAGATGCAGTTCTACTACCACCCAGACCATTTGGGTAGCAGTAGTTACATCACCAACCTTGACGGTGAGGTGGTGCAGCATATTGAGTATGTTCCTTTTGGTGAGGTTTTCGTTGAGGAGCGCAACAACATTTGGAATACACCTTATCTTTTCAATGCGAAGGAATTCGATGAGGAGACGGGATTGTATTACTATGGGGCGAGATACTATGACCCGAGAGTGAGTTTGTGGATAAGTACGGATATTTCCGAAGAAAAATATCCTTTCTCTTCCACCTATTGCTATGCAGAGAATAATCCTATAAAATTCATAGATCCTGATGGGAAAGCGGTAAAACCAAATGGAACATTGGCAATGTCCATAATTTTGAACACTTTACCTAAAGATGCCAGACAGTATGTTACTCTTGATAAGAATGGCTATTTGGATTTAAATGTGATGAACCAATATAGTGGAAATAGTGAAAATTTTAATTCTCTTAAAACTTTGGTGAAAAGTAATTATGACATATACGTAACAACTCTTGAAGAGACAAAATATGTTTACAATGAAAAAGTAAGCATAGAAAGTTTTAGACCTGTTTATACAGAGGATGATTTCAAGGATCCTGACTTTACGAGTAGCACAGGAAATACAACAGGAGAAACGGGTAACTTAGGAGTCACCTATATGCCAACTAATGGTAGTTTAGGTAAGGCTGATGCAGAAAATCCAAACTCGATTCATGTTAATATAAACCCTTCGCTATCACCTACAGGTGCTGCTGAAACATTCTCACATGAAGGTTATGGGCATGCCTTAATTTTTGTAGAGTCTGGTGGAGATAGAAATAGAGCTGTTCATCACTATGATGGAACTCTTGACGCAAATAGGGAATTAGTTGATAAGTCAATATCAGCGAGGAGAGAAACTGTTAAAAATATGGAACAATGAAATTTTATATGTTTCTATTGGTTATTGTGTTGTTCTGTAGCAATGACATCAATAGTCAAGTCAAATATAATATTAAAAACTAAAAAATATCTCAGGGGAGTGCCAAGTAAGAACTCCCCTGAGGGGTCATTTCTATACATTATTCAAAATCAAACCGAACAAAATTTAGTGGTATTCTTTATAGAAGAAAACAATGACACATTGCCAAACGTTAAGCTTTTAAGAAGAAAACTTTTGCGTAGATATGGGGATTTTAGTTTATCTATGATTGAATGGGAAGCTAATATGTATATTGAAAATAGTACGACTGTTATACCTGAACTGTTTGTAAAAATATTAACGCCTAAAGAGAAATTTAAGATAGATGTACCTTTTGCTAATGGCAAGGAAAAACAGTTTGCTTCAAAAGTGCCTCAACATCTGTTAATATGCTCAGAAAGGGTGTTTTCAAATAGTTTTATTGAAATGCCACATTTCATTGAAAATATTCAAAGATATAATTTCGGATATTCTGGAACCAAAGTTGTTATTCCTGTTAGTAATTTCATGTCGTTTATTTTACGACAACGATAAATTAATAAACAGAAAAGCAAAGATGGCATGATGAATTTTAGTACATTTTGGGGAAGGAAAAAGAAACTTTTGAATCCAGAAAGAAGCAAAACTTTAAAATTAATCCGGGGGTAGCAAATCTTCTATCCACGGATTAATATTGCTTTACTTTTTCTTGTTCAATATATATTGTCTTGCCTCCATTTCTTTGGGCTCATTACCAAACGAAGCTATCAGAATAATATGGTTGACATCCTTCACCTTGTAGAAGGTATGCTCACCACATGAAGGATGCACAAGCATCAGGATGTTGTAGTCAAGCACTTGGAAAGTTCCTCTTAACCTTTCCTGTTTGTTCTATTTTTCATTGTATGACTGTATCAACAAATAGGTACCATCAGCATTTAACGTGAGTGTTGTTTCAACATTAGGTGGTAACACACCGTAATATGTTCCAGTAATAGAATCCAAGCTGGCTCTATTTTATAAAACATATCATTCGATTTTAATTGAAATATATACATATTGCCAAGTTTTCTATGATTATTTAAATATAGCGTAATACGTATAAACCATTGAAAGATCAGTATTTTGAGGTAATGCTGCAATTCTATGCAATAAAATCAAATGTCAATCGTTCTTTAGATAAAACATAAAATAAAGACGTATGAAAGTATCAACAAAACAAGGCTATAAACCGCCTTAAAATTCGTCAGGGCTTATCAGAGGATATTTCCCTTGTATCTTTGAAAGTTTTTCCATGTTCAGGCAACCCATACCAATGGCAGTGGCAAGACCTTGAAGACCATCCAGAAGAGCGGTCCTGACGGTGAGATTACCACCTCGTTTGAGTATGACGGCATACAGCGCCTTGTCCGTGTCACCGACACGGAGGGCAATGTAACGACCTCTACTTACGACATGGGTGAAATGTGAATGAAAGACCTCAAACTGTAAATGTAACCATAAAATAAGAAATCACATTTGTTTAATTACGCTTTACGCTTTTACCTATATTTTATACTCTTGCTCGAGAGCAAGAGTATAATTCTTTCAATATAATATGATTTGTGTAAAAATA
>QSCI01000132.1:0-6186 GCA_003463005.1 Segatella copri
AGGAGAACATGATCATCGAGTTGCAGCGAGGCAACCAGATTGATTTCGGCGAGTTGGGCAAGTTCCGCCTCCAGCTTACCAGTGAGGGTGCGGCAACCGCAGCCGAATTCAAGAGCGACATCAACATCAAGGGTGTGAACATCCAGTTTATCCCGGGCAGCGATCTTGCTAACATCTTCGTAGGTATGGAGTTTGAGCAGGTTGCATCACGTGCCGTACAGAAGGCTGCCCTCAAGGCTGAGAAGGAGGGTGCCAAGACCCTCGACATCGAGGAGGCTAAGAAAAAGCCTGCCAAGGACAATGCTCCTTCTGGCGGCGATACCACGGGTGGCAACACCTCTGGCGAACAGACTGGCGGAACAGGCAGTACCGGCAACGGTGACACTGGAGACGGATTAGAATAATTAACCTTTTAAAACAGAATAGATTATGACAGAAAAGAACAAGCAGAAATGGAATGAGATTCTCAAGTTTGCAGTAACCGTACTGACAGCTCTCCTCGGGGCGTTGGGCGTTTCGGCAGGTGGACTTTAGAGTGATGCCTATGAGAGACATCGATATGATAGTGGTGCATTGCAGCGGCAGCCGCTGCAATCACCGTTATACGATGAAGATGCTGCGCTACGACCATGTTCATAACAACGGCTGGACCGACATCGGCTACCATTTCTACATCACGCTGGATGGAGTGGTTCATGCCTGTCGCCCGGTAGAGCGTATGGGCTCTCATGCCCTCGGTTACAATGCGCACAGCATAGGCATCTGTTACGAGGGTGGTCTTTCGCCATCGGGTTGCATCAGCGACACCCGCACTCCTGAGCAGAAGGAGTCGATGAAGCATCTGATTCAGGAACTTCACCACCGTTTTCCGGGCATCCGGACCATCCTGGGTCATCGCGATTTGCCTGGCGTTCAGAAAGCCTGTCCGTGTTTTGATGCCACGAAGCTCCAGTACCTCCTGGATGCTTCCTGATCCTCTTCCATTAAGAGGCTTTTCATGAGCAGAAACCCTCTGAATTTATTTAACAAGTTAGGGCGCATCCAATCCGGATGCGCCCTTTTTCTTTGTCGTCATATTTCTTTCATTCAACACTCAACATTCAACATTCAACACTCACCATTCTCTAACTTTTTCAGCAACTTTTCCTAGAAAACTCTTGCAGATATGAAAATAAAACCGTATCTTTGCGGCATGGATTTTTAAAACAGAAGATTATGAAGCAGGTAGAAGAAAGATACATCAGCTTGCTGACCGACTTCGGTTTCAAGCGAATTTTTGGAACAGCAATGAACAAGGATTTGCTCATTTGCTTCCTCAACAGCTTGTTTAATGGCAAACAGGTTGTGAAGGACGTGTCGTATCTGAACCCGGAGCACGTGGGAGATGTCTATACTGACCGCAGAGCCATCTTTGATGTATATTGCGAGGGCGAAAACGGTGAGAAGTTCATCGTTGAAATGCAGAATGCCTACCAGACGTATTTCAAGGATCGTGCCCTTTTCTACTCAACCTTCCCTATCCGTGAACAGGCACCAAAGGGGAATGAATGGGATTTCAAGCTCAATCATGTCTATACCGTAGCCCTGCTCAACTTCAGCATGAACGAGGACGCATTCGACAAGGAGAAAATCCGCCATCATGTGCAGTTGTGCGACACAGCTACCCATAAAGTATTTTACGACAAACTAGAATATATCTATGTAGAGATTTCCAAGTTCAACAAATCCCTGGAAGAATTGGATACACTCTACGAGAAGTGGCTCTATGCACTGAAGAATCTCTATAAGCTTACCCAGCGCCCTAAAGAACTGTGCGATAAAGTCTTCGACCGTCTCTTTGAGGAAGCCGAGATAGCCAAGTTTACTCCGCAGGAAATGAGGGAGTACGAGACCAGCAAGATGGCATATCGCGACATCAAGAATTCCGTAGACACTGCCAAGCGTGAAGGTATAGCTGAGGGTAAGGAAATTGGTATGAAGGAAGGTATGGAGAAAGGTAGAGAAGAAGGCAGAGCTGAAGGTAGAGCTGAAGGCAGAGCTGAAGGCATGTCCCTGCGAAGCCTTGAAATTGCCAGGAAGATGCTGGCAAAGGGTATGGATGAAGCGTCTATCATGGATATGACGGGGCTGACGTCAGAGGAGATAAAGCTGCTGAAAGCTGAGATGTAGATTACGAATATCACCATATAATCAAGGGTCTATACGCCACCTGTTCTTCGTGGCATATAGACCTTGTCGTTTCCCGTGAGGTGCGGGGGGATATAATTGCTGGGCAACTTATACTCCTGCCCAGCTTTGGAGTTTATTAATCGTCTGCACGATAGATGTGATAAAATTTATAGCCAAGAAACTTTGTGCGTTCGTAGTCTTCTGTGCCCCAATAGCTTCCTCCAGCTGGAACCCATTCATACGTTACTTCCTCTGTATTACGAAGCTCCATCATAGATTGTCGTGAAGACAATGTCAGGTCAACAAATTCGATGTTACAATTATCAAATATACCTCCTGTACCGTCATCATATGCTACTCCAACTGAACTAAGTGCACCGAAACGGACCCTATTTAAGTCGTAACATCCTTCAAATGCCCTGCTTCCTATCCTTGATGCCTTTTGCATATCTACATGTCTAAGTTTAGTGCATAGGTAGAAAGCCCAATATTTAATCTCTTCGACTTTTGGAGCATATATTTCCGTCAATGTACTGCCTTGAAAAGCTTCATCTTCAATAATGGTAGCGTCTGGCAAGCGACTACGTTAAACCATGGAGCAACGCCTTCTGGTAAATTACCAAAAGCTTTTTGAGGAATTCTCATAACACCTTTTAAGGTAATATTGACAGAACTTTTTGGAACACCTTTATCTTTTAAGGCAGTCTTTATGGCATCAAAAAGACCTAACGACGCATTGGAAGGTAAAGTTAACTCCACATCATTGCCGTTTTCCAATTGCTTAGCGACCGATTCTCTTACACTCTCTTCCGTTACCAAAGAAGCCTCGCCACCAGGTATTGCCGTTCCTTCTTTCCAATCTGTCACTGTAACATTATCTATTATGGCTTTATCCTTACCAATCTTTAATTTATAGGTATAGCTCATACCGCTTTCAAGATTTGGAATGCCTTTAATAGAGTATGCTTTAGGCGTTCCAGTACCGTTTTCCTGTACACTTATGCATATAAAATCTTTGTTCGCGTCTTCTGCATTTGGAGCAACCAGAGCCACCCAAGAACTCTTTGGGTTTGCGTCATCCACCTTATATGCTTTTATAGCAGAAACATCTGCGCCTTGAGTTGCCGGTAGCTCTAATTGAGAATATATATTTATCCCAGCTACAACAGGATTAGTGAACTCATTCTTGAAAGTCGAATTTTCTATATCGATAACGACACGTGCCGTCTGGCGCATGAAATCCAAATCAAGCTGACGGTCTTCTGGTATGTTTTCATATGTCTTCCTAGCTATCATGTAGTCAGAAAGAGCTAATCCTTCCTTTGAGTTCTGTTCTGTACAGATTTGTCCGTTGTCAAAACTATTGTTGACATTATTATAAGAATACGGATAAAACGCCTTGAAATCTGTAGCTTCGGATTCCCATTTAATTGGAACTTCGGATTCGGCTACTCCCCAAACTCCATTTTTCATTTCATACTTATGAGTGGCACCACCATTCACGCTAATTCCAATTTGGTCAAAATCTTGAAAAACACTCTGTTCTTCTGTACTGCCAATGGGATTACTTCTGGTAAAAACGCTCTCGCCACCAATGGTTGCATTTACTTTTACCTCATCTCCTGCAAAGCGAACCTGCTCATCTTCTGTAGAGCAAGCAGCAAGCATTGCGAGTAATGCAAAGGTTCCTAAATATTTTGAAATTTTCATATTCTTCGCTTTTTATTCTGTTACTTATTCTGTTTCTAAAGTTGCACCAGTCCCTTCTACCCAAGGGCTTGCCTGCATGCTGCCAGCTTTTACGAAATCCTTACCTACAGTAAGGGTCAGCAGATGTTTTTTACCAGCTTCTAATGTCGCAGTCACATTTTCAGGAGCTCTCCACACATAAATCTTGCCGTTTATTTCAAACTCTACCCTAAATCCTTCAGTAATAGTTTGCGGTATAAGGATAGCTGAATAATTTGCAATTGCATGGGCATCATTGTTGGCTGCTGCTGTGAATTCCCCAAGCTCAGGTTCTATCAAGACAGGAGCACAGGTTGCATCTACTGCCACAGTGATAGGATCTGCTGACAAATCTGCAAAACCCTGATTGATGCTTCCTCCGATATTTATATTATTTATCGGATTAGCTGCCAAAGGAGTCGTATAATTAAAATCAGTGCCGAACTCAATTTTTATGTTCAGCAAACTGAGGGCATGAGTAAAAGTGATGTCAACTGCACCATTTGTCAAATCCTTTTCTGGCACAAACCCCGTTTTCTTATATACAAGGAAGTCAGACTCGTAAGTACCCGCCATCTGTTGCGTACCAACAGAAACTGGATACTTTTTTACTTTAATCATTGTTTCCGTATTTCCTCTTGAGTCGAATGGGGCATAAGCCATGATATCGACAGGCTGAGTTGAGTTCTGCCAAAGCATCTGAACAGAAGGATTCCAATTAGTTCCCTCTTTTGTCATCATGATGTTGTTATAGGAATACTTGATATTATTAGCATTGCGAATGCAAAAAGCGAATTCATCAAGAGTATTTGTGGTGTGAAATGCACGTGTAGTTATATCCTCTACGTTTGTTGTAACTCGTACCACATTATCCGCAGGATAACTGCTCTGTACCAAATCCTCATCGTTGGAGCAGCTGGCAAAAACTGTCGTTGCCAAAGCTGCCATTGTGAATAATTTAATTGCTTTCATACTGTATATGTATTTAATTGTTGTACTATGTTAGTTGAGAGCCTCGCCGCTGAATGTGCTGCCATCCTCCCAATTAGTAATTTTAACATCTCCAAGTTTTATCTCGTCACGTCCCACTTCCAGATTGACTGTAGTAATCTTACCGCTCTCTAACTTGAAAGGTGTGCCGTTATCATAAACGAAATTCTTGCCACCGATGACAATGGTGAGTTGCGTGACATCTTCCTGTGGAATAATGACAGAAACATACTTGGTGTTTTCTGTAATCTCAGGAAGCGAGAAATCTTCCTTTGCTGTAGTGGAAGGAGTAACAACCTTTGTCAGATAATTGATGGTTGCCTCTTTTGCTGCATTGCCCACAACCACTTTCTCTACAGTTGGTATGCCACCCCATTGGTTCTTATAGGTGAGGTTCACCACAAGTTTTGCCATTACGTGGGTGAATGTGAGAGGAACTGTCTGTTGGGCATCGGCACTGTAGGATAAGCCGTCTGGGTTGACTGCCACCAAGAGGTCGCTTTCCACTTGCTTTGTCTCATCGAATGTATATTCTCCGGCAGAAAGGTCGGATATTGCTGAAATAGGGTATACACCGATGAAATAATGCTTGTCGCGGTTGTTCTTCCAAAGCATCTGTGGATTGGATATCCATGAGCCGTTTGTCAGCTTATTGATGGCGTTATTCACCACACGCTCGCGTGTCTCTGGAGCAACAGTTGCATCGCCAGTCCAGGCATATACACTGATTTCATCACCCTCTTCAAAGGTTTGTCCACCCTTCTCATCTGTGGCAACACGTGTCATATTGCCGATACTGGTAGAAACGGTGATATACTTGGAGGTCTCGCCTCCGATACCGTTCTCGTTGTCAGAACAACTGCCCAATGTCAAAGCCATTGCCATCAGGGCAAAGAGATAAGTTTTCTTTTTCATTGTCTTTTACTATTATATGTTTATATTCTTGTTTTGATTCTTGCGTAAATGAGAGGGGCGCTTAATCTTCAGGATTCAGGATTTCACCACGGTATATCCATTCCTCAGTCCAATCATCTATCTTCGTGCTCGTAAGATACATGTAAGGTTTCATCTCCTCAAATTCCAAGTTTATCTTGTACTTGCCGCCAGATTTCATGACAGGAGCTTCGATGTCGTAGTTGCTAACTACTCCCCCAGGAGAAATCAGTTGGATAAACAACTTGGTGGTATGAAAACCGTTGGCTGTCGGCATCAAGCGTAATGTTTCCGTTTTTAAAGTTTCGCCAGGCACTGCGATTCTCAAAGGTATATCACACTCTTCCTTGGTATAGCTTGCCGTCC
>QSCI01000133.1:0-5946 GCA_003463005.1 Segatella copri
GGTAAGAAGCTTGGTAAAGCGTATGATTGGCTTGTAGAGTATGCGGCACATAACAGAAATGAGTTTTCACACTGGGTGAAGGGATTTGTACCCTATCCACGTCTAGGTTAATAAAGAATATAAACTAATAAACAAAAGAGTTAAGTACGAAGAGCCGTGTGATGGGAGACTGTCAAGCACGGTTCCGAGAGAAGGGAGGGTGAAACTCCCTCCACTTACTCGACAATACGCAAGCTTATGAAAGAGAAAAGATATACATTGCCAGAAGAGCAGAAAGATGCAGCTTTCGCAGCAGAGCCTGCACCAGCCTATCACGGAAATGCCGCCATAGCACTTCCCGAGGATGAATGTGCAGAAGAAGATATTGACTGGAACAAGATTTCTGTTGGCTGGCATCCGGCTAATGAAGAAGAAGCCATGGCTAGGATTGAAGCTATTGAGGCGGAGTATGAGAATGGGCAATATATTGATGCTGAAGAATTTGAAAAAGAACTAATTGCACAATATCCATGGCTAGCATAAGATTAACACTTTATTTCAAAAAGGAATTAAAGACTGTTATCGACTATGGATTAGTAGAATTCGGTAAGACCACAGTAAAGCGATTCCATAATGAGTATAAAGACATCAAGCATCGCCTGATGCTTCATCCTCTTTCTTCACCCAGAGAGCCATTGCTTAAGCGATTCCACCGCCCTTACCATAGTGCGATTATCAAGGAGAATTGGAAGATTATCTATCGCTACGACGAAGCCAACGACCTCGTCATTTTCGTAGATTTATGGGATATGAGAAGAAGCCCTAGATATTTGATCAGACAATTCAAAAGAAAACTATAAAGGAAAGAGCTTATGAAGGAGAAAAGATATACATTACAAGAAGAGCAGCCGATTCCAGTTGGCTGGCATCCGGCCAATGAAGAAGAAGCCGTGGCTAGAATTGAAGCTATTGAAGCGGAGTATGAAAGGACAGGTGTTAGCTATAATGAAGAAGAGTTTTTCAATAAACTAAATGAAGAACGAACATGGTCAAATGCAGATGACTTTGAAAAAGAACTAACGGCACAAGACCCGTGGCTAGAAGATTGGAAACGTTCTATCAGTATAGAAGATTTTAGAAAGAACTGCAAGAAGAAGCTTTTTCCGTAACTTTTCTTCCATTTTCCTTGCACTATTCAAATAAAAAACGTATCTTTGCAGCAAAATAAATAACAATAACATTAATAGGAGGAACAGAATTATGGCACTAGCAATAAAAGCAATACCAACACTCTACGGTGAGGAGGCTCGTCGTTTCCAAGATATGGCAGACGAAACAGAGCGCCAATATGATATCAGTCCCAAGCGAGACATCAAAAAAGATCCTCGCTATCGTGCAATGCGCACAATACTCGAAAGGTCAAACATTAATTATTAACAGTATGGGATTTCTTGAAGATAAATGCATATTAGACTTGATAACGGATGACATTCTTAACGAGTGTCATCCTTTTGTTTGTGGCGATGATGATATGGATGAATTCTTTGCCAAAGATGCATTAACTTATACCCACTATAAAATGGGAAAATCTTATTGCTTCCGATTAAAAGACGATCCACAGAATATAGTTGCTTGCTTCACCATATCAAATGATAGCATTCGTATATACGATTTACCAAGCAGCAGACGTAATGCTATGTGGGGAATAACTCATAGAGAAAAAATGCTCACCAGATATCCAGGTGTCCTTGTGGGAAGATTAGCCGTCGCAACTAAGTTTTCCAATAAAGGCATTGGCTCTGAGGTTTTAGATTTTATCAAGATGTGGTTTCTAGATGATGCAAACAAAACAGGTTGCAGATTTGCGATTGTTGATGCCAAAAACGAACCCAATGTTTTACGCTTTTATGAGAAAAACAATTTCAAGACTCTATTCCCTAGAGAAATTGACGAAATATTCTATACAAAACCTCCTAAAAGCGAAGAAGAAAGAAAAGAACAACAAAAGAATCCTCGCCAGTTAAAAACGAGACTGATGTTTAGTGATTTGCTAGCCGATTCCCTATAAAACAAGATATTTCAGGACAGGACCGAATGCCGCTTGTAAAAGGTCTATCTATAAATTATATTCCCCAACTCTGACACTCGGAACAGGATTCTAGCGCCCCCGCATTTCACGGGAGCGCTAGAACTAAAATATACGTAATAAGCTAAACTCTCGCTGAAAGCCCAAAAGCTCCTAGCTCAGGGCAGCACCCTGGGTACACTCGCAATCAGCACCGAGATGATAAGTTACCAAGCCTTCCTCATAGGTGGTGTCCAATACCTGAACCACGGCACTATCCCTATCCGAATGATAACCCACATAAAACCTTATCGCATCAAAACGACGAAAATACCCCATGGCACTCATGCCATGGGGTATCATTATTATTGGGGGTGAGGCTTTTTAATCAGCCCAAATGCTGCCACTTGAATCGCGATAGTCACTAACCGACCCTTCGCTATAATCCTCTTCCTTTGCTTTCAATATTTCAGAGCCAGCGAGGATAGATGTAGTCTCCATTTGGTAGACATTCAGTTCTGGCTTTATATATTCTTTCTTTTTCATAATTCTCAGTTTTTTATTTGATGATAACTTTCATTGTCTTGTTTCCACGCTTCACGATGTTGATGCCCTTCTGAGGAGCGTTGAGGCGATTGCCTGCAGGTCGTAGTATATGGCATTGTCGTCTGCAATAGTGTTGAGGCTGTCGATGGCTGTTGTGCTATCGTCGAAGCCGATGCTAAACATCTTGGCACCAGCAGCAGGAGCAGTAGAGTTGTCTACCATGTAAGCACGGAAAGGCTTGCTGCCCACCTGTGTTGTGCTTGTATACTCCAACAGTTTGGTAGGGTTCATCAGTTTGTTGCCTTTCACGATGTAGCAGTTGTCGTCAGCATCCTTGTCGAACACCTTCTTTGTATAGAGACCCTGGAGCTGATAGCTGCCATCAACAGTTGCTGCTGTCTTTACGTTATTTGCAATCTCTTTATTGGCAACAGAGATGTTGAGAGCGGTTTGTCCCTCTTTCATCTTGATGATAACAGGAGTGCCAGCTACAATGCTTGTCGTAATCTCTTTGAGTTCTACCGTATTAGTTGTCTCGTCAGCCGAAAGCAGCTTGAAGGCACGGAAGTTCTTATCTGCAAGCGACACCTCGAAAGGCAAGCAGAGCGTAGCCCACGATGTGCCTTCCTTAAGAGTACGAGTGTATGTTGCAGTTTTAGCAGTAAACGGCTCGTAAGCCTCAAAGTCCTTATCATCAGCAAGTGCAAGGCTTTCGGCAGTAAGCACTTCGCCCACAGCACCAATCTTGTCGTTGCCGTTCTTTCCTACAAGCTTAGTGAAGTAACCTGTCTTGTAGTTGGCGTAAGTGTGGTCGGTCTTGCTGGCATCGTAAACTGTTGCACCTTTGAGCAAGGTGCAGCCAGAGAACATACTATCTCCAGAACCTACACTTGTTGTAACAAACTTGTTGCTGACATAGATGGTTGTAAGACCAGAGCAATCACTGAACATATCACTCATATCAGTCACTTTCTGAGTATCGAACTTAGGAAGGTCGAGCGAGGTAAGACCAGAGCAGGCATAGAACATATGAGTCATACCTTTCACGTTCTGAGTATTGAAGTTAGAAAGGTCGAGTGAGGTAAGACCTGAACAGCCAGAGAACATCCCGTACATACCTGTCACGTTCTGAGTATTGAAGTTAGAAAGGTCGAGTGAGGTAAGACCTGAACAGCCAGAGAACATCTCGTTCATACTAGTCACGTTCTGAGTATTGAACTTAGAAAGGTTGAGTAAGGTAAGTTTATAGCAACCACTGAACATATAACTCATATCAGTCACTTTCTGAGTATCGAACTTAGAAAGGTCGAGCGAGGTAAGACCAGAGCATCCCCAGAACATACTGTTCATATCTGTCACGTTCACGGTATTCAGGTTTTCTATACCCTCTATCTTGGCCAGATTATTACAGTTATAGAACCACATATTGCAACTCGTTGGTCTTGCATTAGCAAACGAGGCATCAAATACCACATTTTTGATGTGATCATTCATTCTCCAGTCTTTCCTTATCCACGCTGGTGCATTATCACCTTCGTTCAAATCATAAGCTCCTTCGGGCTTGAATCCCTTGTAGCTGAATGTAAGAGTTTCTGTAGCAGCGTCAAACATGGCATACCCACGTCCATAAGTAAAGTAACCAGTCGGGCCGCAGTTGGCATAGGTGTGGTCTTCCTTGCTAGAGGTATAGTCTTTGAGGTTGTGGCAATCAGAGAACATACAAGTACTTTCAGTAACCTGATCCGTAACAAACTTATCGCTGGCGTAGATGGTTTTGAGAGCGTAGCAGCTCTGGAACATACCTGCCATATTCGTCACCTTCGCTGTGTTGAAGTTGGTGAGGTCGAGAGATTCGAGAGATTTGCAGTAAGCGAACATATAGTACATATCTGTCACATTCTCGGTGTTAAAGTTTGTGAGATCGAGAGATTTGAGAGACTTGCATAAATTGAACATATAGCGCATATTCGTCACGTTCTCGGTGTTAAAATACTCAATGCCTTCTATTGTGGTCAGATTAGAGCATCCATGAAACCACATAAAACAGCTCGTTGGTCTTGCATTGGCAAACGAAGCATCGAAAACCACCTTCTTGATCTTTTCACTTATAGCATACCAATCATGATTAAGGTCATAAGCTCCTTCGGGCTTGGAAGGACTGCATTTGAATGTAAGCGTTCCTGTGCTTCCTTCAAACACGGCATAAGCCGGATATAAAAGGCTGGCATAACTTACCTCTTGAGTGGCATCTGTATCGCTGAAGTATTTGTGGCATACATCACACAGCCAGTGTTCTTTAACTCCATCTTTAGCTTCATGGTAAGTGAGTGTGTGCTTCTTTAGCTTATCAGTATTATATTTTTTTACTGTTGAGTGGCAAATAGAGCATTTGTATGTGGTATAGCCAAGCTCGGTGCAAGTAGTTTCCACAGTTTTTATTGCATTGCCAAGGGCAGACGAGCCATCGGCATTTGTGTGCGTACAAGTTTGGAGTTTGAGTTCAAATTCGCCTACCTGCAACACGTCTCCGCTATGAATAGCCGATATTTCCCATTTGAAATATTTGTAAGATTTACCTCCCCCGCAGGTGAAGTCGTAAGAAGTATAGTTCACATCCTGAAGCTTCGTATCGTTGTTTACCTCCTGAATGAGCGTCCATTCTCCATCTTTGCCCACGTTGTTTCCATAGAGCTTCCACGACATAGGGTTGCGACCTTTACTAGTGAAGTTGTCGTTACCCGTTGTGATGGTGTAGCCCACAGGGACTCCTGCTTTGCTGGCTGCGAAGATGACATTGGCACTACTTGAGAATTTGCAGCACCACTTGGAGAAATTGTCTTCTGTCTTTTTGCCATCAAAGAGTTCCGCATAAGTCTCATCAGTGAAGCCTTGGGGATTACCTGCTAAGGCTGTGAAGGTTACTGTGTTGTCGTAATCTGTCTGCGCCATCATACTGGTAGGCACAAGCAACAACATGAACAACATCAATGGGAACAGAGCGATCCTTCGGAACCTACCTCCCCCATTGTTAATACGGTCGGCATGCGACCCATTGAATTGATTGGTAAATTTTTTCATAAATTAATATTATAATTGTTATTTAAATTTGTCTGCTTATTGTTACAATAGTTCGTTAATAATTCAATAATGTGCTAAGCAGCTATACGCTGTAAGCACGAGAGATCTTTGAAAATCTTGCTAATTAAAGTTCGGTTCGGGGTGTACCCACTTGCTTTAAAAATTCGTTTCACCAGATAAATGTTGGTCATCAGTGACTTGAATGAAGACATAGAATATTCCATTCCCATCTCCTTCATAGTTACCTTGGCAACATTTAGTGATGTGAACGAAGCATT
>QSCI01000134.1:0-5858 GCA_003463005.1 Segatella copri
GTGCAAAGATACAAAATCAAATCGAATACACTATAAAAAGTCCGTAAACTTTTGAGTATTAATAACTTATTTAATAATCGTCTCGTTTTAACGGGACACTAGTGAAAAAATCTACAATTTCTAAACAATGGTCTTACATAACTGACCTTGTTTCAACTAATGCAGTAAAGAGTCGCAGACTCTCTCTGCTTATGTTGATGTTGCTCACGTTGTTGTTTGTGCCTACACGTGTGGTGGCGCAGATAGATTACGACACGTCTGTAAAGTTTAAAGCCTTAGCAGGTAACCCTGAAGGCATCGTTGGTATGACTTACACTAATCTCTTTGATGGCCAAAAGACACGAGGTAATTTCTCCATGTGGTGCTGTGGCTTTATTAATGGCAGTAGCAGTGCCTATGTCATCTTCGAAGCCAGCAAGGCAGGAGTGCCTGTGGGCTACACCATCACAACGGGTGATGACAATGCAAGTATGAAAGGTCGCAATCCGTTGTCATGGAAGCTCTATGGTAACAACGAAGGCAAAGATGGTAATTGGAAGCTCATTCAGGAGATAAGCAACGACGAGAAGCTCGAGGATAAGAACTATGCTTCGTACGACTTCAAATGCGAAGGTTCTACTTATTATAAATATTTTAAATGGGAAATCACGGCTATTCATAGCGGAAAAACATTGCAGGTAGGCGAGTTTGAACTCAAGCTCAAAACAACCTGTTCGCACAAGAATGCCGATGGTTCGTCTGCCCTTGGCAAAGCTATCGAAACCATTGAGGCTACTTGCGTAGAGCATGGCTATACCACACACGAATGCTCTATTTGTCATTCCATAGTAAAAGTAGATAATAATGATGAGCTAAAGAAGCACACACCCACCCATCATGTGCAGATAGATGCTACATGTACAGCAACTGGTAAAATAGAATACTGGCAGTGCAGTGTGTGCAAAAAACTCTTCAGCGACGCTAATGCTACTACTGAGATTACGGATGCTGCCAGTCTTGATATTCCCGCAAAAGGTCATAAATACAATAGCGAAGGCACCTGTACTGTATGTGGTGTAGTAAACCATCGCTGTGCTTTGTTCGATAACCTGGATGGTATAACCAATGTTACCATTACTGACAATGATGCCAGATATCCTTGGCAGATGCTGAACTTGGAAGCAGATGGAATGAAAAATCTTGGCTTCGATATTCCAAAAGGAAGCAAAGGATTGATGTCGGATAATTATGATCAGGAATCTACTACATCAAGGACTGTAGTCACGTTCACAGTAGAAAAGCTTATATTATTGACGTTTAAGTATCTCGTTTCTTCAGAAGAAGATGATAAAGCCACTATTACTTTAGATAGTAAAACGTATGGGACGATTAGCGGAATTAAGGAAATAGAGATTAAAGCATTATTATCTGCTGGCAAGCATTCTTTGAATTTGTCTTACAATAAAGACCGTATGTATAAGAAAGGTGCTGACCGCGCATTCATATACAATCTGAAAACAGCAACCACTATTTCTGACTATGTAGCCCAGTACGATGATACGAACACTACATTGACTTTCAAGAAAGTTACTGATGCCAATATATCAGATATAGTAAACAACAGTGTCATTGTAGACCAATATAATAATGTGAAAGAAATTTGCACAACTTTAGGAAATGTTACTATCAAGAATATCGTTTTCGATGAGAGTTTCAAGACATACGCTCCTACATCGTTGAAAGATTTCTTTAAGAACTGCACAGCATTGGAAACAATTTCAAACATTGAAAATTTGAATACAGCGAATGTGACGAATATGACAAGCATGTTCGACAACTGTCAGAACCTCTCTTCGCTCAATCTCTCTAAATTCAACACAGAGAATGTGACGAATATGTCATACATGTTCGACAACTGTCAGAACCTCTCTTCGCTCGATCTCTCTAAATTCAACACAGCGAAAGTGACGAATATGTACGCTATGTTCACTCACTGTCAGAACCTCTCTTCGCTCGACCTCTCTAAATTCAACACAGCGAATGTGACGGATATGTCATGGATGTTCTCTGACTGTCAGCTCTCTTCGCTCGACCTCTCTAATTTCAACACAGAGAAAGTGAGGGAGATGTATAACATGTTCAGTTTCTGTCAGAAACTCTCTTCGCTCAACCTCACTAATTTCAACACAGAGAAAGTGACGAATATGGCCTATATGTTCAATGGCTGCTCCGATCTCACAACAATCTACGCCAGCGATAAGTTTATAATAGCCGAGTTCAATAATGGTTATAAAATGTTCTATGGTTGTAAATTGCTCAAGGGTGCTCTTCCAAAGTATGACGAAAATTTGACAAGCAGCGATTACGCCAACTACGTGAATGGCTACTTCACAAAGCTGGTAGGCAAGAATGGTGAGGAGAAGATAGGAGCTGTAGGAGACATACTTACTGCGGATAATCTTACTCTTGACGACAACAAGGACTTCGTGGTTTACGAACCGTTCACAGCTAAAGCCGCCTCTTATAGCCGCGAGATGAAGACTGGCACAACATGGGCTACTCTCTGTCTGCCTTTCGAAGTATCGCTCGAAAATAAGGACTTCCGTGCCTTTAAGCTGCTTTCGGCTAACGAGGGAACTAATACTGTGGAACTCGAAGAGATTACGACAAGCATCGCAGCAGGTACTCCTGTCATCATCAAAATGAACGAAGGAGCCACCGAGCTCAACTTCTCTGTTGACAACAAGGAGATTGCAAAAGAAGTAAATACCTCAGAGACAGAAAACGGTAGCTATCAACTCCAGGGCATCTATACAAAGAAGGTGTTCGACAAGGATGCCGACAACAACTGCTACATCGTGAAGGGCGACAAGCTGATGAACCCTGCCAAACTGTTGGAGAATACCAATAATAAGACTGTTGGCAGCAAGCCGTTCCGTGCTTACATGGTAGACAACTCTACTGCTACTGCCGCTGGTGCCAAGATGTTCAGCATCGCCATCGGTGGCGGTACTACAGCCATCGACAGCCTCAACACTATTGCTGACGACAATGCCACATACTACGACCTGCAGGGCAATCGCCTCAACGCTCCTCAGAAGGGTATCAACATCGTGAAGCGTGGCAGCAAGACAATGAAAGTTATCATCAAATAAAAAACTGAGAATTATGAAAAATAAAGAATATGTAAAGCCAGAGATGAATGTCTACCAAATGGAGACTCCATCTATCCTCGCTGGCTCTGTAATAGAGAAAGCAAAGGAAGAGGATTATAACGAAGATGCTGTTAGCAACTATCGCGATCCAAGTGGCAGCATTTGGGCTGATTAAAAGAAGTCTCACCCCTCCCCCTGCCATAGATGGCTGTTGGGAGGGCGTTTTTGGTATGCTCGGCTATGCTACATTGACGGGTTCATACCCCGAAAGGTACCCAAAATAGAAACCGCATGTACGGTGGTGTGAGAGGTCGGAAAACGAAAGTAGGAGAATAACTACTTCGTTTTCCTCCTACTCGATTATGGTGCGAGCTATAATAAACGCAATTTGGACTATTACAAGCGTTTCTATCTCCTTTTCCCTGACATACAGATTGTGAACACATGTGTTCACAATCTTAGTTGGTCGCATATACGCCGCATACTTTCTGTTTCAGACCCTAATGCCAGGCTTTGGTATTTGAAAACCGCAGATAAAGACATGTGGAGTTTTCGTGCGCTTGATCGTAACATATCCACACAATACTATGAGCGTAGATTAGCTGCGCAACGTGAGAAATCGGCACTGCCGGTAGATATGGAAAACTCAACCGACCCATTGGAATATATCAAAAATCCAATGATGGCAGAGTTCATGGGGTTTCATCGTGATGCTGATTATAACGAAAGCGATTTTGAAAAAGCTTTAATTGACAACCTTGAAAAGTTCATCATGGAACTTGGACGAGGCTTTGCCTTTGTTGAGCGTCAACAGCACATAGTTACTGATACGGACGATTTTTATATTGATTTGGTATTCTACAACTATCGCATGAAGCGTTTTGTCATCTTTGAGCTAAAGACACATAAACTCACACACCAAGATATAGGTCAACTTGATATGTATGTACGAATGTATGACGACCTTATCAAAGGTGCTGATGACGCTCCTACTATTGGAGTGCTGCTTTGCACAGATACCGACAATACGATAGCACGTTATTCTGTACTTCACGACAACAATCAGTTGTTTGCAGCCAAGTATATGACTTATATGCCAACAGAAGAAGAACTGCGCAATGAAATTGAACAACAAAAACGTTTCTTTATGGAGCAGCATGGTTCTCGTAATTTATAAGAACTCAAGCTTTGCAAGTTTAGCCCCACACGCCCTGTAAGGGGCGTGCTGCTTCTGGGAGCTTTTGGGCCTTCAGGGCGTGTGGGGCTAAACTTGCAAAACTTGAATAATTCTATATTATTCGTGTTCAATGCTACCCCCCAACTTAGCTTCCCATTCCTCTATCGTCGGCATAGTTCCTTCTAATTTTTCAGGATAGAATTTTTCTAGATCGTACTCAGAAATAGCTATGGGTTGGCTGCTTGATTCCAGGGCATATTGTGCCTGGATACGGTCTTTCTCCTTGCAAATAAGTAAACCTATAGTAGGATTGTCACGCCCCTCTTTGCGAAGAAGGTGGTTACAAGCTACTACATAACCACCAAGTTGCCCGACATCAGCAAAGGTGAATGAACCTATCTTGACTTCCAGAACTATGTAGCATGACAAGTTCAAATTATAAAAGAGCAAGTCGATAAAGTTCTCTTTCTCTCCAATCTGCAAGCGATATTCCTTGCCTACGTAGGCAAAACCTGTACCAAGTTCTGTTAGAAATTTGGTGATATTGTTGAGCAAAGCATCTTTAAGAATGCGCTCATTATATGGTTTGGTGATTCCAGTGAAAGCAAAGTTGTATGGGTCTCTTGTGATTTCTTGTGCCAAATCGCTGCCGACCTCAGGTAATGTGCGGGTAAAATTGCTCAAAGCTTTTCCTTGTCGCTCATACAGAGACGAATCAATGTAATTGTGAAGGACATTCCTGCTCCAGCCGTTTACTACTGTTTGGTGTATATAGAACAAAGCCTTCTGTGGCTCTGTTAGGAATTTGTCAATCAACAGCATGTGATGCCCCCAAGGAGTTGAGAAAATATCTTTTTCCAATTGGTCAGCAACTTGCTGACCAATTTCTGTGGTGTTATTTTTTATTCCAAGTTGAGGCAAATTGGCATCCCTTTCCAATTGGTCAGCAACTTGCTGACCAATTTCTGTGTATGGTAGATACATGCAATAGAAATTCTTCATATAAAGAAGATTCTTCGGTGAAAAGCAAGTTGCCAAAGGATTTGCTTCTTTCAAATCTCTACTAAGATTTTTGAAGAACTTACTGCCCCAACGTGTCTCTGCTTTTAAGGCAACAATATCTCTGCCCAAACTCCAATAGAACTTGAGCATTTCTGTATTCACCTTTACCGCAGCCTTTATCTGGCTCTGGCGATAACGCTTACAGAGTTCCTTGACCCATTTCAAATAATCTTTATCTAAAATGTTTATCGGTTTGTTCATATTTTTGTTCCTTTACAATAGCTTTAGATACAAATAAAAAATGCTTTCTTCTATCTGTCTCATACGCCATTCATGTCGAGTAAGTGGAGGGAGTTTCACCCTCCCTTCTCTCGGAACCGTGCTTGACAGTCTCCCATCACACGGCTCTTCGTACTTAACTCTTTTGTTTATTAGTTTATATTCTTTATTAACCTAGACGTGGATAGGGTACAAATCCCTTCACCCAGTGTGAAAACTCATTTCTGTTATGTGCCGCATACTCTACAAGCCAATCATACGCTTTA
>QSCI01000135.1:0-5838 GCA_003463005.1 Segatella copri
AAATTTGCTTTTTTAATTAAAGGAATAATATTAAGTATTGCTGGCATAATGCTACTGTTTCTTCATGAAATAATCAGCTATATAGCTTTTATGTTCACAGGATTAAATCTAAGTACAAGAATACTAGATAAATTTATTTCAGGAGAACTGGGTAATGACAGTGGCAGATCTAGCATAAAGATCGTTTTTTACAAGATACTAGACAATTCTGATTCTATAACAGGCATTGGATACTTTGGATCCCAACGCTTTGGATACATATACCCACATGATATTATTTTAGATTTCCAATTGAGCTATGGATATGTTCTAGGGGACATTTTACTTGCAAGCATATGTTGCTTATGCGTCTTGGCGATTTATTATAGTAAAACGAAGCATGAAAGATGTATGATTATCATGATGTTTTCTTTCACTATAATAAAGTTGTTTCTGAGTAGCACATTTTTAACAGAAATGTTTTTCTATGCACTAATTGGCTATTGTTGTAAAATTCTATTAGATAACAAAAACGCAAAAACAGGTCATGAATAATATCAAAATAATAAACTCTTTTCTATGGAAATTACTAGAAAGAGTAAGTGTCCAAGGAGTTTCTTTTATAGTCTCCATATGCCTTGCAAGAATACTCCAACCATCAGAGTATGGAGAAATCGCACTTGTTATGGTCTTTATAAATATAGCAAATGTCATTGTTGATGGTGGTTTCAATACTGCTTTAATACAAGCCAAGAATGCCGACACAAAAGACTTCTCTACAATATTCTATACAACTCTCTTTATCGCTAGTTTCATATATATAATACTATACGCAGCCGCTCCGATTATAGCAAAATTCTACGATAATGTAGAATTATGCTCTGTCGTAAGAGTGGTAGCTTTATGCCTTATCGCCTATGCTATAAATTCAATTCAAAGAGCCTATATATCAAAAAATATGCAATTCAAAAAACTCTTTTATTCTAGCCTATTAACGACTATAGTAGCAGGAGTTACTGGAATATTCTTAGCATATAAGAATTATGGCATTTGGGCTTTGGTTTTGCATTATATTGTTTCATCCTACCTAATGTGCATGATTATGTTCTTTTCTGTAAATTGGAAACCAAGGTTGTCATTTTCAATAGCTTCTTTGAAAAAATTATATGGATATGGATGGAAAATTTTTATGTCAAATTTTATTATTTCACTCTTTGTGAATATCCGTAGCTTATTAATTGGAAAATACTATATGCCGTCAATGTTAGCATACTTCGAAAGAGGAAAGCAATTTCCCGCTTTAATTATGGACAACATAAACAGCTCCATTCAAACTGTACTATTCCCAGTTTTTTCATCTAAGCAAGATGAAAAGAACAACATCAAGCATATGGTAAGAAGGAGTATAAGAACAAGTAGTTTAGTAATATTTCCATTACTTATCGGATTGTTTGCAGTAGCAGCACCTTTAGTGAAAATACTCTTAACAGAAAAGTGGATGTTTACTGTTCCTTTTATACGCATATTTTGTGTAGCATATATTCTAATGCCTATGCAGATTGCGAATATTGAAGCCATAAAAGCTATGGGCAGAAGCGATATATTTTTAAAACTTGAATTATTGAAGAAAGTATTAGAAATTACCATTCTTATCATAACATTATTCATTAATGTTTATGCCATAGCCATAGGAGTTGTTGTCTATAATTTTATATGCATTTTTATAAATACATATCCTAACAAAAAACTGCTAGGCTATACTACCAAATTACTTTGGAGAGACATCGCGCCACCTCTAGGAGCTTCCATCGTAATGGGTATCATTATATATATTATACAGTTTTTGCCAATGCCAAGTATACTTATATTAGTATTACAAATAGCATCAGGTATAGGCATTTACTTGACAATGTGTATTATCTTTAAACTAGAAAGTTATAATTATTTGATAGATACATTAAGAAATAGAAGAATCAATAATCCAAAAACATCAAAATGAAAACAATAGACATTCTTTACATTCGCTACTTCGACTTAAAAGGTGAAGTAATGACTTTAGGTGGTATTCAAACATACATCAGCCAGCTTACAAAATTAGCATTAAAGATAGGTTTCCAAGTTAGAATTTTTCAATATTCTGACATTTCTTTTGAAAGAGTTATCTTTGATAACGCTAAAGTTATTGGTATCCCTATCCCTCAAAATAAAAGAAATTCAAACACTTTGTACAAAAAAGTTCTTTCTTTACGAGACCCGAAAGTAGAATATATAACCCTTTTCGCAACAGATGACATAATTCCATCACAAAAAGTGCCTAACTCAATAGCAATACAACATGGCATATCATGGGATAAAGAATCAAAGAAAAAGCGAAGTTTTCTCAGAAGTTTTTTAAGCAAAACTATATATAGCTACAGAACTGTTAGAAGACTTAGGAATGTAGAAGACGTAGTTTGTGTGGACAATAATTTCATCTGCTGGCATCGAACCCAGTTACATGAAAGAGATGTAAAACTCATTCCTATTATGAATTTTACTAAAATTGGAGACACTATGCCTCTTAAGCATTCTGACTCAATAACAAAAATTGTTTTTGCAAGAAGATTCTTTGAATATCGTGGCACAAGGATTTTCACTACAGCGGTAAAAAAGTTAATGAAAACCAATGAAGATATAGAAATTACTTTTGCTGGAGAAGGTCCAGATGAAGAATGGCTAAAACAGCAATTTTGTGGTTACAAAAATGTATACTTCACACATTATAAATCAGAAGATAGTATATCATTCCATTCACAGTTTGATATCGCAGTCATTCCAACAACAGGTTCAGAAGGAACTTCTTTGTCCTTATTAGAAGCGATGGCTGCACACTGTGCTGTATTATGCACAAATGTTGGAGGAATGACAAACATTGTTATTGACGGTTATAACGGACTTATGGTATCACCAACAAGCGAAGAATTATACATAAAATTAAAACAGTTAGTAGAAGACAAACAGCTACGCACTAATTTAGCTGAAAGGGGATACGCCACTGTAAAGATAAGTTTCAACCTAAAAAAATGGGAAGAAATGTGGACTTCTGTTTTAAAGAACAAATTATAAATGTTCCTATAACAATATTATCCCAAAAACTCCGTTTTATATAAAAAAGAATGGTTACAAATAAGATTATATTAAGTATTATCATACCAATTTTCAATCACAAGAATGAAGTTGGCGTTATGATTGATAGCATTCGAAACAACACGTTCAACGAATGGGAGCTTCTAGCTATAGATGATGGATCAGACGAAGAAACACTACGTCTGGTTTCAACATATATGGATATAGACCATCGAATAAAACTTATAAAACGAGTTCGTTTGCCCAAAGGTGCGCCAACATGCAGAAATATCGGAATTGAGAATTCATCTGGAAAATATATCGTATTTTTTGACTCTGATGATTTTATTACTCCAGAATGCTTATTTACAAGAGTTCAACAAATGGAATTGAATCCTGCTATGGATTTTATGGTCTTTCCATCAGGCCTATTTGTAAATAACACCTTCTACGCAACCGCAAACAAAAATTGTTATGGCTACAAAATTGCAGGCAATGACATAAAAGAATTTGCAAGAAGAACCCTTCCGTTTATAGTATGGAATAACATATATAAAAAAGAGTCTATTGTTAGAAACAAACTATATTGGGAAGAAGGACTTTTGTCACTGCAAGATGCTGACTACAATATTCAAGCCATTACTAAAGGATTAAAATATAAATATGCTTCCGAAATGCCTGATTATGGGTACAGAATCTATACAAAAGACTCTATTAGTAAAAAGATAAATACAATTAAGCACTACAAAAGTCACGAATTGTATCTAACGAATACATATAGACATATACAAGCAAAATATGGTCATAAATATGATCATGCAATTTTCGAAGGCTTATTATTGTTGTACAACTCTATCAATAGTGGTAAGGGTAACGACAACTATCTTGCCCAAATTTTTTCAAATGTTTTAAACAGATTCTCACCTATATATGGGGCCATCTTCAACAAAATAATCTGCATTAGCAAGGCATTAGAAAAAGTTTTTCCTTCAAAAAGAGCTCGCCAATTATCAATGCTTGGATTTCTTTTAGTCAGGCAAATTAGAGAAATAAGAAGAATAAAGAAAATAGATAGAATATTAATTAGACATAAGTTATTCAAATGCGACCAAGAATTATAGCATTATACCTTCCCCAATTCCACCCGATTCCAGAAAACGACAGATGGTGGGGACCAGGTTTTACAGAATGGACCAATGTAGCAAAAGCAAAGCCTTTGTTCAAAGGTCATCAGCAGCCAAGAATCCCAGCAGATTTAGGTTTCTATGACTTACGTTTGCCAGAAACACGCATGCAACAGGCAGAATTGGCAAAAGCAGCTGGCATCGAAGGATTCTGCTATTATCATTATTGGTTTGGACACGGGAAGCAACTCCTTGAACGTCCATTCCATGAAGTAGTAGAAACTGGCAAGCCAGACTTCCCTTTTTGTATATGCTGGGCTAATCATACATGGAGTAATAAGACATGGGAGAGCAAGTCTGCCATGCAAAAGGACTCTATACTTATCAAACAGGAATATCCAGGAAAGGATGATGACATAGAACATTTCATGTCACTGTTACCAGCATTCAAAGATCACCGATATATGAAAGTAGATGGCAAACTACTCTTTGTCATTTATAGTGTTTTTGACTTTCCACATATTGACAGATTTCTAGAAACATGGCGTGCGTTAGCAAAAGAACACGGATTACCAGGTTTTCATTTTGTTGGTATGACCCCATCAACGCTAACCTTCAAACTAAACAAAGAAGGTCATCACTTTAGAACTCTACCAAATCTAGAAAGCAGTAAAGATATCTATAAAGCTGTTTTAGATATGGGGTTTGATGCTGTCAACTCTTTTGGAAAACGAAGAGGTGAAATGCTTTATGAAGGGAAATGGAAGAATCTGTTTAAGACAGGTCTTAGATATCTCGGTCTTCCCACAGGAAGTATCAAATATGACTACGCAAAAACCGTAAGAAACTATTTTGCTCCTGAAGATAAATGGGAAAATGTCTATCCTACAATATTACCCCAATGGGACAGGACGCCACGCGTAGCAAGTCAAGACGGCATATATGTTAATGCAACTCCAGAAAAATTCAAACAGCATATCCTGCAAGCTAAAGAATTTATCAAAGAGAAAAATAAAGAGCATCAGATACTTTTTCTCAAATCATGGAATGAATGGGGAGAAGGTAACTACGTTGAACCAGATATTCAATGGGGACATGGATTCTTGGATGCAATAAGAAATAATATCGACAAATAAAAAACGCAATATGAACATTAATATCATAATGAACTCGATAAGTGATGCCCACTCAAATAAGCGCATTAAGGATTTTGAAAATCAAGGATTCGATGTCAATATTTTTGGCTTCAACAGAGGTATCGCTTCTCCAGAAAGAAACGATATTTCAATTGTTGGCAACTTTACAAATACAGCCCATTATTACAAAAGGATTGTAACATACATAAATGGGATAAGAAAGGCTTTTAAACTTGCAGGAGATAATGATGACATTTGGTACTATCAAGGTTTGGATACAGCTTTATTTGCCGTTTTCTTCGGTAAAAAGCGTAAATATATCTATGAAGAGTGCGATTTGGTACACACCTATGTCAAAAATGTCTTTATTCGCAATATTCTAGAAAAAATAGACAAATATATCATCAAGAAGTCTTATTAAGACTATTGTTACTTCTGAAGGATTCTTAAAATATCACTACAAAGATATCAAAAGTATCCCTGGGAATATAGTA
>QSCI01000136.1:0-5782 GCA_003463005.1 Segatella copri
TTCCCCCAAAAGGAGTGAGTTTCTCAGATTTTATTTGTACTTTTGCCATGTCATTCAGAATTTTGTTTGTTTTTATTTTGCAACACTAAGATAAGTGAAATTTCTGACATGGCAAAATCCTGAGCAACTTTTTGTTGCTCAGGTGCTTATAAAAAATATTAAATTATAGTGTTGCGGAAATTAGAATAACTATAAAGGCAATGTTATCAGAAAAAGATAATTCAGTAATTGATATTTAACATATAACAAATTCCCAGAGAAGGACGTGATGTATTAGGCTGTATATTTTTCCTCTGTTTTGACCAAACATTTGGGGAATCTGGAATATTTTGGGCAAAAACATTTGGGGAATCTGGAATATTTTGGGTAAAAACATTTGGGGAATCTGGAATATTTGTTTATTTGACTTTTCCTGATTTCCTCTTCAAATAGGTTTGATGGTGTATCATTTTCGTTATAATGTTGGCTATCAACCTATTTGGTACTTCTCACAAAGTATTTGTTATACCACGCAAAGTCTTTTTCAGCCTTTTCTGTTACTTTTGCCATCAGATTTGAGAAACTTCTCAATTTTATAACTGGATTTATTAACTTAATAACAAATTGTAAAGCTTATGAAAAAGTTATTTACTTTGATTGCTGCCGCATTGATGGCAGTTGGTGTTAACGCTCAGACAGCGCAGAACTTATTTTTTGGTGGTGCGGGTACAAATGCAACTATCAAAACTCATGATGGTTCTAGTCTCCCTGAACTTTTCACATGTACCCAAAAGTATGGTGCCATTAATTTGCTCGGCGGAAAAAAATCTATTTCTGGGGATGAATACAAGGGATTGAAGGTTGTCTTTTCCGATTTCCAGGCTGTTGGTAAAGAAGGTGTGAATATCATTGTTGGTGTGAAAGCGGCTGATTATTCTACTTCATACAAGTGTGACCCCGTTCAGTATGCAGGTCTTTCAGGTGATGGTGAGATGGTAGTTACATTTAATGAAACTTTTAAGGGAAAGAATATAGATTTACTCGATCTTCAGGGATTAGCCCCAGGAGTTGAGGTTAGTCTGAAGAAGGTTTATCTTATCAAGAACGATGACTCTCTAGAAGAAGTGCCCTTTAGTATTTCCTTTGGATGGAATAAGTCTGTCGTAGGTAAGGCTGCTTATGCTGATCCTATTATCGTATTTCCGGGTCAGTATAGTTTGATTACTGTTTCTACAGATGAAAACGGAACTTTGGCTACTTTTGACGTTAATTCTGGTGAAAAACAGGAGTATATTGTAGAGTTTGAAGAACCTACAACTGCTGGTCTTAATCTCGGTTGTAATACTGATGTAAAGGATGAAACTGTTACATGGGACGCTAAGATAGCTCTTTATTTCCCAGTAGAGCCTGGATCCAGCAAAGCTTCTTGCGTGATTTCTAAGGATAATGTCTTGGCTAAAACAGATAAGGCAAACAAAGTTATCAGTGTATTCCTACAGAATACAGACTCTAATGCCCAAACCGTAAAAATCAAAAGTATCAAGCGTGTAACTACTACAGCTACCGGTATTTCTAAGGTAGAGAATCTGAAGGTTGCTCAGGATGGCAAGTGCTTCAATCTCGCTGGTCAGCAGGTAGGTAAGGGTTACAAGGGCATTGTCATCAAGAATGGTAAAAAGATGGTTATCAAGTAATAGATGAGACGTTTTACAATGCTCGCATCTCTCCTCATGGTTCTGTGCCTACAAATGGCGGCACAGACCTGGGAAGATGTAAAAGTGGGGACTTCTACTCGCAAGACCCTCACTTATGTACCAAAGAATGTAGAGAAATCACCAGCTCTGGTGATTTCTCTACATGGTATGAATCAGGACCCTGGGTTTCAGCAGAATCAGACGCAATGGAATGCGCTGGCTGATACCGAGGGTTTTATTGTTACCTATCCGCTGGGTAATAACAAAATGTGGGACACTAACGGTATGGGTGATGTGAACTTTGTGGAGGCTGTCATGAAGGATATGGAGCTGAAGCACCATGTGGACAAGAACCGCATCTATCTCTCGGGTTTCTCTATGGGTAGCTGGCTGGGTTATCATTGCCTGGAAACTCTTGGCAATCAGATTGCCGCCTTCGGACCTGTGAGCGGTGTGGACATCGGTAAGCAGCCTAGAGCTAACCGCATGGTGCCTATCATGCATATTCACGGAACCGCTGATGATGTGTTCAAATATAATGGCGATCCTAATCACATGGCTGGCGGTTATCCTAGCATTGAGGAATATGTAAAGAGGTGGGCTGCCTACGAAGGTTGCGATGCAAGCAATCCGCAGGTAATCCGTCCTTATCCTTCCGGCAGAAATACTGCAAATGATACCCGTACTATATATAATAATGTGAACGATGATGTAGAAGTGAACCTTATCTCCATTGACGGTAAGGGACATTGGCATTCTAATGATCCTAACGGGGTAAATTCTACCCAGGAACTGTGGAACTTCTTCAAGCGTCATCAGTTGAACCAGCATCCGGTACCTGTGGAAAACCGCAACTATTTCATCCGTTACGAGAGTACTGTGGGCGAGAACCTCTGGGACCGTCAGGCTGTCTACACCTTGCCAAAGGCTTTGGAGAAGGGTGCCAAGTATACGCTGACCATGAAGATGAGAACTTCAGCAGATTGCGCTGAGCTGGCATTCTGGCCTATCTGGAATGCAAGCAACAACAAGAACCAGTGGGGTGGAAGTGATGATGTGCAGTATCTGGCAGCCTATCATATAGAGGCTGGCGACTGGAAAACGCTGACCTGGGATTTCACAACCAACTTCACCTTGGATACCTTCCAGTTTGTATTTGGCAAATACGGTGGTACACTCGATATTGACGATATGGTGTTGGTGAAGGATGGAACATCAGAGAATCTGATAGCCAACGCCGATTTCTCAGCCCGCAATATTCAGGGCTGGAGCACCAACTGGAAAGGTCCAAGCTATTTTCTTGACAACGAAGCCTATGCATCAACAGGCATCGAGAAGCCAGCTGTGGCAACCATGATGAAATCTGCGGATAAGGCATACTACACTCTTCAAGGTGTGAAGGTTATTCGTCCTACCAAGGGTATCTATATTCATGGTGGTAAGAAAATCGTGATTAAATAATTAACAATTATAAATTTTTTAAACTTAACGAAATGAAGAAATTATCATTTATGGTAGCGGCAATCTTAGTTTTTGCTTCCGCACCAAAAGTCTTAATGGCAGCTCCTGCTGTAATGGCAGTACAAGATGCTTCGGAAGATGTTGTAGATTGTTCTATTGATTGGACTCAGCAGAGTGCTTACAATATGTGGTATGCTACAGAAACAATGAAAAAAGATGATATTTCTGTATCTAAAGAGGATGGTTTGTCTGTCAAGAATGAAACAGCAACTGACAATTGGAAGATTCAATATCAGCTAGGTAATAATGTTCCTCTTTTGAAGGGCACTGATTATTCTATCAAGATTGTCATGAAGGGTTCTATTGATGGTCACGCAACAGTAGGCATGGGTACTTGGGGTTGTTCACAAACGAGAGTAGATTTTACAGATCAGTATGCTACTTATACATTGCCTTATACAAGTGTTTATGAAGGAAAAGATGGATTTATTCTTATGCAGAGTGGTGATTTTGTCGGTACTATCAACGTTAAATCTATAGAAGTTGTTCATAGTGAAAAGGCAACTACTCGTTATACTTTAGATTTGGATAATGTTGATTATACTGCTCTTGGTGCTACTGCTGCTGGTGGTTGGGGCAACGGCTTTGAATCAAAGATTGAAGGTGGTGCTTGCGTAATCAGTCACGGAGAAACAACCAATCCATGGGATGCACAGGTTAACTTCGGGTATGTGTACCCTAAGGGGGCAATTATCAATTTGTCAATGGAAGTGAAGGGCTCTGTGGATGGTTCTATTGCTGCAGGTTTACAGAATTCTAATGGATATAAAGATTGTGGCGATTTCCCTGATATTAACTTAACCACAAAATACGAGAAGAAAGAGGTTTCAACTGTGTGTATTGGTGATGGTGCTGATCGCTTGTTGTTGAATTTGGGTAAATATGCCGGCACTGTTTCTATCAAGAATCTTAAAATCGTAGCAGAAAGAGTAAAGCAGGAGTCTCTGACCATTCCTTCATCTTCATTTGCTACTTATGCAGCTTATTATCCTGTAGATTATAGTAAACTTGGCTTAAAGCTTATGCCGTTAAATTGAATGATGCTAAGGATGGTGTAGCATTTACTGAGATTCCTGGTGTTGTTCCTGCAGGTGTTCCAGTTTTGCTCAAAGGTGATGCTAATAAAGAATATGTTTTGGATAAGGCTGATGGTGGGTCTCCAGTCTCTACCGACTTGAAGATGTCGGATGGTACAGCTACTTCTACTGCTGCTTCTGCTTCTACTGCTGCTGCAACTCTCTATGCTTTGTCAACAGTAGATGGCGTTACAGCATTCTATCCTGTAAAGAAGGGTTCTCCGATTCCAGCCAAGCGCTGCTATCTGGAGGTAAAGAGTACTTCTCCAAAGGCAGCATTCTATAGTCTTGGCACTAACTTCGGCGAGACCACTGGCATCTCTTCTGTAGAGAATAAGGTAGAGAAGGCTGATGCTCCAGTCTATAACCTTGCCGGCCAGCTTGTAGGTAAAGACTATAAGGGACTTGTTATCAAGAATGGTAAGAAGTTTGTTATCAAGTAGTTGTAAATTCAATAATAGTATTTAAAAAAAATCAGAATAAAAATGAAGAAATATATCAAGCCATCAATGGAAATTATCGAAATGAATTCAGATGTTGCTATTTTAGCAGCTAGTTCTGGTACTCTTTCTGATAAACTTGGAACACCTGAGATTGAAGGTCCTTCTGCTCAGTCACGCGAAATGCGTAGTTTCAGCCTCTGGGACGGCGCCGAAGAGTAACGAATTAATCTATATAATATAAATATTAAACAAATGGTATAAAAAATCCCAGAATCGCTCTTCCAAGCAGTTCTGGGATTTATTATGGTGATATTTGTCATCAATATCTCCGCTATTATATTTTTTATGTATTGCTCAGATTCTTAATGATTTCCAAAGGTAGCTGGGTAGCTTTGGCAACCTGTTCGGCAGAAAGTCCCATTGCCAGCAATCGTTGTGCTGTTTCTGTGTTGGCCTCATGCTTGCCTTCTGCTCTACCTTTCTCCATGCCTTTTTCCATACCTTCCGCAAGACCTTCTTGCTTACCTTTCGCCATACCTAATTCCATTCCCTTTTCCATACCCTCAGCTATACCTTCACGCTTAGCGGTGTCTACGGAATTCTTGATGTCGCGATATGCCATCTTGCTGGTCTCGTACTCCCTCATTTCCTGCGGAGTAAACTTGGCTATCTCGGCTTCCTCGAAGAGGCGGTCGAAGACCTTGTCGCACAGCTCTTTCGGGCGCTGGGTAAGCTTATAGAGATTCTTCAGAGCATAGAGCCACTTCTCGTAGAGTGTATCCAATTCTTCCAGGGATTTGTTGAACTTGGAAATCTCTACATAGATATATTCGAGTTTGTCGTAAAATACTTTGTGGGTAGCTGTGTCGCACAACTGCACATGATGGCGGATTTTCTCCTTGTCGAATGCATCCTCGTTCATGCTGAAGTTGAGCAGGGCAACGGTATAGATATGATTGAGCTTGAAATCCCACTCATTCCCCTTGGGCGCCTGTTCTCGGATAGGGAAGGTGGAGTAGAAGAGGGCGCGATCCTTGAAATACGTCTGGTACGCATTCTGCATTTCTAC
>QSCI01000137.1:0-5766 GCA_003463005.1 Segatella copri
TTGATTGAAAATCAAGAAGTTGGGCGTTTGCCTATATTATATAGGTAACAATATGGAAACGAGCGGACTTCTGCTCGTTTCTGTATTTTGCAATATGCAAAGAACGCCTTCAAATATATATGCAAAGATAAATCTAATTTTCCCAAAAACACCTTTTTTACTTTGTTTTTATGATTATTTATGAAACGGGCAATATTGCGAAATACTCAATTATTTGCATGTTTCGTAAACATTTTGAGGCTATTGTTCCTTTTTCTGAAATTATTTTCGTACTTTTGCAAGTGTATTTACCTATTTTATATATATAGTATGGCAAAGAAAGATGTAAACAGATTGAAGATAATGTTGGCAGTAACCAAGCGCTCAAACAAGTGGTTGGCAGAAATGTTGGGTAAAGACCAAGCAACCATTTCCAAATGGTGCACCAACACTTGCCAACCAGACTTGGAAACCTTAATACGGATTTCTGATTTGCTGAAAGTGGATGTAAACGATTTGTTGAACAAAGAATGTATCAAAGAATGATGGACGATATATTGAAACAGATAAACGCTGGCGAGGTATCGGGGGTGCAGTTCAAGGAACGCATTCTCGACAAATATGATATTGCTTGTGAGTTAGTGGCGTTCAGTAATTCACATGGTGGAAAGTTGGTAGTTGGTATAAAGGATAAGACTGGAGAGATCAATGCCTTGTCGTATTCTGAGGTACAAGAAACTACCAACTTGTTGAGTGACATTGCTTCTGAAAACGTAGTGCCATCCATTCTGATAAAGATAGATACTGTTGAGGTCGAGGATGGCAACTTGGTTGTTGCTACTGTGAAGGAAGGACTCAACAAACCTTATCATGACAACAAGGGAATCGTATGGGTGAAGAATGGTGCTGACAAACGTAAAGTGTTCGATAATGCTGAACTTGCAGAAATGATGACCGACTGCGGTAGTTTTGCTCCAGACGAGGCTGGTGTTAGGGATGCAACTGTCAACGACCTTGATGCAACGACCATCAAGCAGTTTCTTGGCAACCGTTTTGATAGAGTGTTGGAAAAGAAAGGCTTGACAGGTGACGCTTTTAATGAAGCATCACTTGATATGATTTGCTCTGCCATAGCTAAGGGACATGACTGTGAGAAGATACTTCGCAATCTGCGATTTATCCGTCCCGATGGCACACTGACTGTTGCTGCCATGCTTCTGTTTGGCAAATATACTCAACGCTGGATGCCAATGATGACAGCCAAGTGTATCTGTTTTGCTGGCAACAGTGTTGGCAGCAAGGTGTTCCGTGACAAGGTGAATGATACAGATATGGAGGGGAATCTGCTTCATCAATATGACACGATCATGGATTTCTTCACTCGTAATCTGCATAATGTGCAGGTGGGAGATGAATTCAACAGCATGGGAAAGTTGGAAATACCTTATACAAGCTTGGTTGAGTTCACTGTAAACAGCCTTGTACACCGCTCGTTGAACATGAAAGCCCCTGTTCGCATTTTCATTTTCGATAATCGTGTGGAGATTCACAGTCCTGGTGCATTGCCTAACGGACTCACTATTGATGACATCAAGGCTGGAACTTCCATGCCTCGCAATATGTTCCTTTTTAACAATGCCATATACTTGCTGCCATACACTGGTGTAGGAAGCGGCATCACTCGTGCACTTGACGAAGATATCAATGTCACGTTTATGAATAATGACAAGGCACAGGAATTTGTGATTACTGTTTGGAGAGGAGAAAGTAACGAAGTTGAGGAAAAAAGTAACGAAGTCGAGGGAAAAAGTAACGAAGTCGAGGGAAAAAGTAACGAAGTCGAGGGAAAAAGTAACCAAGTCGAGGGAAAAAGTAACCAAGTCGAGGGGAAAAGTAACCAAGTCCAAGACTCTGACACTAAAAAAGTGTCATTGTCTAATAAGCAAAGGGATATAGTCAATTTCTGTTCAGTTCCTCGAACCACCGCAGAGATCATGGAACGCCTTGGTTTATCCAATCAAACCAAGAACCGAGAGCGTTACATCACATCCCTTGTTGCAGCAGGGTATTTGCAGATGACTAATCCAGATAATCCTACAGCAAGTAATCAAAAATACAAGAAAGTAAACAAAAGATAAGAAGCGTATGGATTCATTATTTCTACTTCAGTTTGCATGTTTTATATTCATGCTCATCAATGCCTTCATCGTAGCACTCTCTCATCTGCATGTAAGATGGGAGAACAAGCGGTATGAGCGTTCTCGATGGATGATCGTTGCTGCCCTGATAGGACTGGCGATACAATATGTGCTGCAGATGACTTTCGGGTTCCGTGCTATGCACGATAATTTAGGGGCGGTCATCAACATCCTCCTCTATACCCCCTGCTTCTCGCTCATCTCCATAGGAATCTACAACATAGAAACCACCCGTGCTAACCTCAGAAAGATGATACTGATGTGTAGTGGCATTTATGCTGCCATCATTGTGGCCTTTTGCGTGGGTATCAGTCTTCATCATAGCCTGTATATCAGAGAGGGGCTTTATCTGATGCTGACTCTGTTTTGCGTAAGTGTTTTCTATTGCATATACATGATTATTCAGGAGATGATTAGGCGTAAAAATATGTTGGAGACAATGGCTGCAACGGATTTGTTGCCTTACGTAAGATATTCGCGTGCCAGTGTAATCATTCTATGGCTCGCAGTTCTCGCTATGCCAGTTGCCATCTTTTCTACTACCTTATTATATATAGTAGGTCCAGCTGTATTGCTTGCCTTGCTGTTCTTCAATCTTACGTTTATCGCTCTCGGCAGCAGTTATATCCCTACCGAAGAACTCTTGGATAAAGAAGTGGAAAACGATGCCTTAGTGGGAACAGAATATAGGTATGGGGGGGGGCACTTTCTGCTAAACAGCAGACCTCTGCTGATAGCAGAACAGAATCTTTACAACCACTTTCCGATGAGCGCAGAGATTTCATCCAGAAAAGTCTTGAAGCATGGTGTGCGAATTTAGGATATAAGGACAGTACTGTGAATATGCTTACCCTCTCTCGCACACTTTGTATCTCCAAGGATGAGTTATCTGTATTCTTCGACCAGTATCTGAAAACTACATTCAGAATATGGCTTGGTGATATACGTTTCACTGCGGCAAAGAAGATGATGTTGGAATTTCCAGACTATAGTAATGACATTATTTCTGCCGAGTGTGGCTTCTCTGCCCGTACCTATCTGTACCGGATATTCAAGTCAAAGGAAGGTTGTACGCCTACCGAATGGCGAGAAGAACAAGTTGCAAATGCAGCACCAGATGATAAAAAACAGGATTAACCATTTTTCAATAAATATCAGAAAAACGCATAATAAAAGGGAAAAAATCGTTAAAATGGGTGTCTACTTCGTAGGAAGTAGACACCTAAAACATAGGAAGTAGACACTTTGACAGGGGAATGCGCCACCTTTTTTTATTGAAAAACACTATCTTTGTGCCATGAAAGAAATAATAGAAACTATACCAAGGATAGAATTAGCCTGATCATCATCGGGGTGTTTGTACTCATATTAGGTATTATCTTGGGATATGCCATGATACATGAGTACAGGATATATCTTGATGATCACTATAAGGCTCGCTATAGCTTTCGTGACTTCATCAAGAGGGAACGCTTTTATATATATTTGTTCTTCGCATCCATATTTATCTTCCTAACAAACCTCTTGTATTTCCTGGAGTGAGTTTCGGATAGAATGGATGAATTAGCTTTATGGTGGATACTTGTCCTGTAATTGGAGATAGATCTTTATTTTTACGGTAAAAAAAATGAATGAGATGATAAATTATTTGACAACAAAAAATCGGTTGCTGGTTGCAATACTTGCATTTATTCTTCCTTTTTCTTTTGCGAAAGCTGAAGTAAAAGAAGACGGAAAGACTATTTCGCAAGGCTGGTACGTCGGTATTGAGGGTGGAATGCCTTTCGGTTTCTCTACTTTCTCAAGTTTCGGGCATGACAAGACGCACCTTGGTTGGGCTGCTGGCATATATGGTGGCTATCGTTTCAACTCCATATTCTCGGCAGAGTTATCTGCCAAGTATGGAGAAATGAACTTGTCTGCACAAGACTGTTGCGTAGAACGTAACTATTGGTTGGGTAGCGACGGCGTGCTTTACAAGGCTGGTGTCTTAGGCATGGACAGTTGGGTATATGCCAATCTGAAAAGCCATGTCAGGATGGGTTGGTATGGGGCAAGAGTGAACGTTAATCTCCTTGGACTGTTCCATAAGACAGCTAACAGCCGATGGGATTTGGCTGTTTCACCTTATATATATGCAGTAACTACCAAGGCTGATATCCATACTATAGCCGATGATGCCAAGGTGATGAAAGGTTCTACCAACTGCCACTTTGGATATGGAGCAGACTTGCAGGTTGGTTATCAACTTACCTCATGCCTGAAATTGGGCATCTATTCCGGTTTGACTCGTCTTACTGGCGAACGTATGGACGGAATGCCAGAACATCTGCATAAGAACAACTTTGTTTGGGAAAGTGGAGTAAGATTAGGGATTAACCTCTCTAAAAAGAAGAACAAGGTAGCAGAAACTCCATCAGTTCCACAAAAGGAGGTTCTACAACAGGAGGTTCTACAACAGGAACCAACTTCTTCGGAGGAGGTCAATCTGAAAGAAACTGTGGATAAAGCAGAAACAAAAGTTGCTGAACAGGATATAAAAGAACTTGTAAAGGTGACTTTCCCTGTCATATATTTCACCTTCAATAGTATCAACATCCAACAAAATGAAGAGACTAAATTGAATGCTATTCTCAAAACATTGAAAGAGAATCCGAACATGAAGGTGACAGTAACCGGTTGGTGTGACACAAAAGGCAGCGTGGCTGTCAATAAACGTATATCTCGCCAGCGTGCAGAAGCCGTAAAAACTTGGCTTGTGAAGAATGGCATAGAGGCTAATCGCATTTCGGCAATAGGAAATGGTAGCGACGGCACCCAAGATGCGGATAAAGCTCGCCGAGTAGAGACAACAGATAATCATCAGTAACCCATAAAACAATATAGAAAAATGAAAGCAAAAAGAAGAATTAATATTTGGTTATGGGTGCTGTTATGCGTCCCATGCCTGTTGGCTAGTTGCGACCATGATGTTCATGATGGTGAGGATGAGGGTGGTTTGTCAGTATCGCTCACCTGGCAGATGAAGCCGACCAAGGCACGGATGTGAAGGACGTGAAGCTCTGGATATTCAATGCCGATGACGGTTCGCTTGTAGAGGAAAAACATTATGGAAGTGCGCAGGAGGTAGCAAGCCAACGCTTTGCTCTTCCTGTAGGGCATTATCAGATTCTGGCTGCCACCAACCTTATAGAACCGTTTTTTATCGGTGAGGCTACAAGGGCAACCCTCAATATGAACCAGCTCATGTTTGGATTGTCCAATCCAAGTGCCTCTCCCGAACATGCCTATTATGGCGTAACAGACATCGGTATAGACAAATCAAATGTCAACTACATAACAAAAAATGAAATGCGCCATATACTTGCAGAATTGACCATCTTCATTAAAGGAGTTCCTGACAATTTTGCAATGATAGGCAAGGTTCTGAATGTGGCAACCGGACTCCTTCCCCTGCAAAAGAATGAGGATGGAACATTTGGGACGGCAAGCTATACCAAGGAAGAGTGTGATATACCTTTGAGAATCGCAGTGCCTGGCGAAACTTTAAAAACGGAAACATTACGCTTGATGCCGACAGCCAACGGTT
>QSCI01000138.1:0-5750 GCA_003463005.1 Segatella copri
TATTGAGAAAATGGGGTATTAAATTCCAAAATCAGCAATATTATTACTATATATTCCAATATCGATTGTATTTTTCCCATTTTTATCATATTCTTATTAACACACACAATTCATTGAGACTGGCATATGTAAATTTCATCAGTTTTTCAATTTAACAAAACATCAAACACCTTTCTCCTTATCTATCACTCTGAAAGTATCAGGATACTTATCTTGATACTCATGGGCTATGGCAGAAGAACTATCCTTGCTACCATCATTCACTACTAGCACCTCTAAGTGCTGCATTTGTTCCTCTGGTACAATCAATGAATTAAGACATCTATGAAGATAGTCTTGCATATTGTACGTAGGAATTACTATTGTTAATATCTTTTTCATATCAGTTTTTTTTCTTTTTTTCAATTATCTAAAGGACATAGCAGGCTTCATGCCGCCAGCAGAAAAGTAGCTCAAAAAAATAAGCTGAAGGCAAGCCGCCTAATACCAATATACCTAAGCCTAGGCTGCCAAAGTCCAAAATTATATCTCTTATATATCTAAACTGTTTTGCCTTTGATTTCCATAGCAAAAGTTAATCAAAATTTTTGCCTAGACAATGTTCTTTCTTTTTCTGTACCATCTTTCAAAAAATCCTTCTGGAATAATTGGTATTCACCTGTAAACTCGTATACAATCATTAGACTTCTATGGTATTTTCCAATAAAAGGAATCTTATAACCAACTATCATTTTATGGATTTCATAAATTGGAGCATATGTTATTATGCGATGATCTACTTTTTCTGAGTCTTTTTCCGTAAGATGATACTTTGAAATATTTTTCAGTTTTTTATTTTTCTTGACTGTAGTAATTTTCCTGATACTGTTAGCTATGCTACGTTCCATTTTTGCTACAGCATCTTGTATAGGGATTTCTATGCCAAACTTGGCATCAAAGCTTGCACTTTGCTCAACAATAATCTCTTCCGCATACACTATTTCAGATTCAGTTTCTTGTTCTTGCCCAGAAAATATTGTCAACAATGTCTGCGCCTGTTTCAAATCAACATACCCAGAGCGAATTATTATGTCATAGAAAAGGACAGCCTTATACAGCTTAAACTTACACAATGTAAAAGTGCGCTTCAATGATTTCGAACGATTTACTTTCTCTCTAAACTCATCCTCAAACAGAGCATATAGCTCTGTCACTCTGCCACAAAGACTTGTTGTAGCCAAAGCCTTATCTAAGTGCGCATCAAATTTCAAATTAATGGCCTCACCTAAATCGTCTTTTGAAGCTTCACCAGTTAGCATCAAAGCTTTTGCACTAGTATATTGCCTTAATTCTTTTAATAATTCTGTACCAGTCTTCTCAGGCATTACCTGGTCCAAGACCAAAACTTTAATATCATTACACTGAACAATATTAATAGCTTCCTTGGCAGAAGAAGTGTAAGTTGTTTTTAATCCCGTCTTAGCATGAATTAGTCTTGCGAAATCCTCAGCAGCTGACAAGACATCATCAACAACCAAAACTTCAAAGAGATCTATTTGCATCATACTCTAGTTTTTAATTTTATAGTTACTATAACCTGATCACTCTCTACTTGATAATTAAGAGTGCTACCCTTTACTAAACTTATTAAATTACGAACTGACTGAATTCCGACACCAGTATGATTACTTTTCGAAGAAAAGCCAGTAGTATTAAGTTGATCAATCGTAGGAACTTCATCCTTGCATTGATTTGAAATGTCTATACAAATAAGTCCCTCTATAGTTCCTTTATAAGAAATCCAAACTTCTGTATTAGCAGGCGAGGCAACCAATGCATTTTGCAACAAAGGAATAATCAGAGCAAAAATATAATTACTAGAATATCCCTCGATGATATCAGGTAAGGCCTCAATTCTCAACTTGACGTTGTCTAGCTTATTTTGAATGCATATTACATTTGCATATTCTAATATAGCGGCGTTCAATCCCAAAAATGAAGGCAAAGAAGAAACTGTTGTTGCCTCAACATAAGCATTTATTACAGATAAACAGATTTTAGAATAATTATCAATACGAATAATTTTATCCAATTCTTCGCCTTCCAACTTGGGCTTTAACACCTAGCAATTTATCTGTATCTGAGATAATGGAGTTGTCAATGTATGCTTTATATTACTAGTCAAATCAGAAAAGCTAAAAGGCATAGTCTGTTGAGGAGACGAAGATATTTTTTGATTAATTTTTCTTAGCTCTGCCATGATCTGGTTTTGATGCTTGATATTTCCCTTTCCGGATCCTTTAGATATTACTATATCTTTATGTAATTCCTCCATCAACTCTTCAGACATTACGGACATCAAATTTCTCAAGTCATCACGTATATAACGTGAATATGGCTCTTCAAAATTACTGTTTAAAGCCATCTCCCTTTTTATATCGTCAATTTGATAATCTAATGTCCTTTGAGTATAACGCATCATATTACGAGTATGAAAAACAATATATAAGACCAATACTATCATCATAAAGCACATGACATAAGGAATATATTGCTCTAGTTTTGTATCTACAACTAAATTAACCTTAGGCAACAGAGCAAAAATATTATTAGAAGAATACACCACTCCAAAAGGCAGGATTCCGCAAGACACAAAAAGCAATATACTTAGAATCTTCATAAATATACCTATTTGTTTTTTATAAAGTGCAACTATCAGCACTATCAAGGTAATCAATATGAGAATTCCCCACAATATATATGCTTTCTCTGGTTCCCAATAAATTCTACAACTCTGATATATATTAAATGACAGCAGCAATGCAAAACCATTCAACAAAACCGTCCATCGCATATCCCCATCATCTGCCAACATCAGTAATACCGACAAGCCATACAACAAGAATAGCGATACCATTGACAGTATTTCAATATAATAAATATATGTCTCCATATCTTCATATTATTTATCTTTCACAAAAAGACCAATTAGGCTTCATGCCGCCAGCAGAAAAGTAGCTCATAAATGTAATAGCTGATGGCTATCAGTCTGTAGAAGTCAAAAATCTTTTTTACAAATTCATTTATAAAATAATTTTTCCGCACAAAAATCTTCCTATTAAAACATAAGCTAAAAGAACCAACACTATCTTGCCTATCCAAAAAAGCCATGATATGCTTGATAGATAAGTTGGCATCTCTTTATCCTTCATTTTATCAGTCAAGTAAACCGCATTCATTATAATTTCCACAATATAATGTAAAAGTTCTAATAATATTGCCAAAACAAAGAATCCTAATGCTATTAGCAATTGAAAGTCCAATTGGAAATGACCATCCTTCCCAACAACTTTAAAGAGCCACACTATACCCACACCTGCTAAAATAAACTGACGTAAGATATTGGATACATTAGCAGAAACACAGGCTATATTCTTTTTACGGAAACTTACCCAATCAGTATATACCTCATCTTTCTTTTTTAAAACATCCATATTCTTACTAATTAGCTTTTTTCTTGTTCACTTGTTGCTTGCTTTTTACCAGGAAATACAGGATCCATCGATGTCCTTCCATGCCTATGAATGGACAAACGTTTTGAAACAGCAATAAAGCTATAACTGTTTCGTCCCGATCTTACATTTTTGTTTCCAGATTTTTGATATTGTCTTTTTACTCTCTTTCTCATATTATCAAATTAATATTTTGTTCTTCAGGAACTCTATGGTAGTGTGGCAAGCCATATACTTTTGAAATAACATATTTTACCTTTGTACTCCCATCCATTTCAAGTGTTTCAAATACTTGTATATCACAAGTAAGAACATCACCTTTACTAAAAGAATACTTACGGAACACCTGGCGGGGGCAAATCAGCCAGGATTTGAATGATGCAAGGTATAAATGCGGAGCTGCTTACCATGCCCATAGGGGTGCTGATTAGTTACTTAGAACCTCTCCATCACCTTCTCAATTACAGGAGCCATATCGTAATACTTATATTCAGCTAAGCGACCACCAAAGATAACATTCTCTTCCTTGTCTGCCAGACCTTTGTACTTGGCATATAGCTCAGAGTTCAGCTTATCATTCACAGGATAGTATGGTTCCATGCCGTCCTTCCATTCTGTGGAATACTCTTTCGAAATGACAGTCTTTGGGCATTCATACACTTCCTGACCAAACATCTCGAAGTGCTTGTGCTCAATAACACGAGTGTAAGGAACTTCACGCTCGGTATAGTTCACAACAGCATTACCCTGATAATTTGGTTTATCAATGATCTCTGTCTCAAAGCGTACTGTACGATAGTTAAGTTTACCAAACTGATAATTATAGAACTCATCTATCTTGCCTGAGAAGACTATCTTGTCAGCGATACCCTCCCAATAAGAGCGGTTTTCAAAGAAATCAACATTCGTTTTCGTCTCTACTCCTTCAAGCAAGCCATCAATGAGTTTGTTATAACCACCTACAGGGATACCCTGGTACTTATCATTGAAGTAGTTATTATCGAAGATGAGACGAACTGGCAAGCGCTTGATAATGAAAGCAGGAAGTTCTGTACATTTTCTTCCCCACTGCTTCTCTGTATAACCCTTGATAAGTTTTTCGTAAATGTCTTTTCCTATCAACACCTGGCTTGTTCCTCCAAGTTACGAGGTTCTGTTACGCCATCAGCTTTCATACGAGCAACAGCTTCCGCCTTCTGCTCATCAATCTTAGCCTGAGCTTCTTCAGGTGTAGTTACGCCCCACATCTGATAGAAGGTGTTCATATTGAAAGGCAGATTATAGAGCTTGCCCTTATAGTTAGCCACAGGTGAATTGGTATAGCGGTTAAACTCCACGATAGAGTTTACAAAGTCCCACACCTTCTTGTTAAAAGTATGAAAGATATGGGCGCCATACTTATGCACGTTGATTCCTTCAATATTCTCACAATAGATGTTACCACCTAAGTGAGAACGCTTATCAATTACCAAACACTTCTTGCCCTGTTTGTGAGCAAAATGTGCAAATGTGGCTCCGAACAAACCGGAACCTACGATTAGATAGTCATAATGTTTAGTCATCATATTTTTCCCATTTATTGGTCATTAAATTATATTGTTTCAAAATTCTTGCAGGATTGCCTCCCACTACACAGTAATCTGGTACATCTTTTACGACAACAGCTCCAGCTGCTATCACGCAATGCCTTCCTATTTTCACTCCCGACATCACTTGACATCCAAAGCCAAGCCAAGACTCAGCACCAATGACAACAGGTCCTTTACTAGTTACTTTCTGTCGGGATATCGGTATATGAATGTCCTCAAATCCATGGTTGCGGTCAGAAATGTGGACGTGAGGCGCAAAGAGTACATCATCCTCTATAACAATTTTGTTATCGCAACCGATACGGTTCATTTTACCGAAATGCACCCTATTGCCAATAACCAACTGTGGAGTGACATCTTCCATGGTTTTGTTTACACACAATTCCACATCATCATCAAGGAAGATTTGTCCCCCCATATCTATATATCGGAAGTTAACAATTCTAACTCGTTTCCCAAAAATTACACGTTTGGAAGGTGATATTCCATATCGAAGAGACAGAAAAGAACTTCTCAAAATTTGAAAAATCCCAAAAACTTTATTCACTATTTTCCTTACAACAATACTGCGTTAAATTAATATTTAATCGTCTGTAAATCAATAACTTATATTAAGAAATGCTTATGAAAACTTAACTATAAAAAGTTGGTCAAGTCGCTGATTTTCAGT
>QSCI01000139.1:0-5733 GCA_003463005.1 Segatella copri
GATTTTGTGTCTGCGACATTTCTGTTGTGCAAGAAATATGTACAATAAAATGAATTTTGTCGCTTTGCAAGCAAAATCCCACTAAACCCTATAGGTTGCGGATTTGAGGTAAGAGTATAGTCATAGCTTGATCCATCTGCTGGTGGATTGGCATATATGGTCTTCGTAGCCAAAAGTTCGTACTCGTATCCTTTCTCGTATGTAAAGCCTTTAATTCCGTTGAACTCGCATGGCTCCCAAGTCTTTTCTCCCTTTTCTTTTATCAACATACATTCGTGTGGTGTACCCGTCATACCGGTACGTTCTCCTGTTGTGGCAGAAACATATAGAGTTACAGTCTTCTGCTTGTCTTTGGGTTCATCGTCATCATTTAAACAGCTTGCAAACATTGTAAATACTGTTAACAAAATGACGAGAATCCCGATTCTTGTTTTGATTTTTTTCATAATTCGTAATTTTTAATGTTTATATATGTGTGAAAATATAATTATAATTGACTGTTTGAATGCAATTTTTAATTTGCATTTCTCAGCTCCTCAATTACACTTTGACGCTGGAAGTAAGAATCCACATAAGTAGGATCCTCATAGCATCCGCTTAAACTAATCATGGCTGAAATAGCCACAATGACCATTGATATCTTTTTCATTACTATTGTTTTTATTATATAACGGCGAGACTATATTATTATTGTTATGTTCAGAGTCTATCGTATAGTTTACGTTTGCATCGTAACCATAAGCTTTCTTGGTTGCCTCAAGTTCGTTGTCCGTCATGCGCTGATAAATCACCATGCCGTAGAATGGTTTCAGATTTCCATTCTCATCGGTTGCATCGCCCAGTTTCTGCATGGTGTGCATTTGCAAATAATTTGACTCTGTTTTTGTGAGGAGTAAAACTTGCATATAGCGGCTTTGCATACTTTGACTTGCCGAACCGCGCATGATGAATCCTGCCACAGCATCATAAAACCATTCTGTTTTGTTATAGAACTTACCATCGGTATCGCCATGGTGGAAACCTATCAGATGACCGTCTGACTCAAACCAATAATCCATATATCCACCGCCATAAACTGTCTTGCGGTAGTCTGTTTGTGAAAGTCTGCCGTTATCCTGCACTTTATACATGCCTATGACTTTCCATCCATAGCCCTTTACCTTATTTTCAATGTCAGCAGCACTTACGGGCTTTAATCCTTTAAGCACACAGCATCCATCGTTGTTAATAATATAAGTCCTATCGAACTCATAGTCTATAACTGTAACTGGTCCGCTAGGTTCCTCAGTCATATCACAACCTGTAAAAGAAACGATGCTGAGCATTGTCATCAAAAAAATCATTCTAATTTTCATACGCTTCTTGATATTAAAGGGTTATATCTATTCAATAAACGCAAAAGGAATCAAAAACTTGCATGAGATTTCAAGATTATTTTATTCCTTGTGTTATTTCATCAATACAGGCTTATTATCGAAGCCGTTCATCTTGTTTGTCACTATTGTCGTTCCAAATAACCTCTGGTTCATGTATAGTTTGCAATGGTACTTTAACAATAGAGTCAGAAGCCACTTTCTCATAGTCATTTGGTGAGTGATTGGTTTGCTCTACAAAGGTTTTCTTCTTGGAGAGACAGGCATGACGGGGCTTACTTTGTTCTACACTCTTGAATGGTGGCAGTAGGCATTTCGTAACAGTGTCAAAGACGTTATCCAAAAAGCAACTGTGAAATAATATTTTTTAAGATAATAGTTTGCTCTAATCCAATATAAATCTGTATCTTTGCAACTAGATAAGCGTTCTGTAACACAAGAAACGGAAGAGGCTGAGAAACAATGCATTGCATTTCTTTCCAGAATCTTACAAAAAAGGCTAAAAGGAACGGTACAACTTCATCGCTAACAGGTTGAGAATAAGCAGATTACATTTGTTGTTCATTTTCTCTGCACTTGTAAAAAGGGTAGTTGTACCGTTTAAAAGATAAAAGCTTAACTATCAGCAACATCCACATGTTGCATCGGAAAGTGAAGGCGTAGAAAAGGGCTTAAAAAGATACTTGAAAAAAGTAGGAAAGTAGGACTAAAAAGCACTGAATATCAGATAATTAAGGAGATAAAAAACCTTATATTTTACCCCGGCTTTCATATGGCTCAGTACTACGTTAACCAACTGATATTCAGTTGGTTACGTATGGTGCGTGGGGAAGTAACCCCCTGGACAGCTCTAAAACGAACATTTTTATAACTGCTTGCAAGCCACCTATTTAGGTGGCTTTTTTCGTCTTAACACATTCCATTTGTAATTTGTAGAAACCAATATTTTGGTGTATTTTTGGCTCAAATTTCATTCGTGGCCCTCAATTCTGTGATCAAATGGAAAGCCAAAATTCTATTTTTGGACACTAATTGCAAAATCAGCAAACCTTTCCAGTGACCGACATTTCTCATGTTGGACACCATCATGAAAATTGCTGCAAAAACGTGAAAATTGCTGCAAAAGAATTAGGGGGTCTCATAGGGTACTAAATAGCAAGCAAAAATGAGAATTTTAAGAAAATGTGAGGTATGTGGTGAAGAGTTCATTGCTACCAAAATCACAAATAAGTATTGCTCCAAGAGGTGTGCTCGTGTTGTACATCGGAAGAAAGAAGCTGAGAAAAAGAAAAAAGCAAGAGAAAGTAAGAAGGACGATGCTCAGAATTTGCAAAGTCTGGAAATCGCTTCTCGACCTTTCTTGACACCTTCAGATGTCGCATTTCTTCTTGGTGTTAGTGTTACTACTGTGTATCGATGCTTTTACTCTGGAACACTCAAAGCTGTCAGACTACGACGTAAGACATATGTTCGTCGTGAAGATCTTGATAAGTACTTTGAGGAAGCTGGTGCATACAAGAAGAAAAGCTATAAACGCAAAGATGACCAGGAGTATTATACTTTGCGTGAAATCATGGAGAAATATAATATCGGTCGCAAGGCCGTATGGGGACGCTGTGACCGTTTGGGTATTCCAAAAGTCTATGTAGGACGTAACACCTTCTTCAGTAAAAAGGCAGTTGATGCAAAGTTTGCAGACCTTCTTGAAGAAATCGATCTCGACAACTACTATACAATGGATCAGGTGATGGAGATGTATGGTATGACTCGAACTAACGCTATGAGTTTTGTAACCTATCACAAGGTACCAAGGGTAAACAGAAATGGTAAAGCCTATTACTCAAAGATACATATCGATAGTATCAAGCAAAAAGGTAATGAGGTAGATCCGGACTGGTACACTTACGAAGAGATTTCAGAAAAGTATGGCTTAACAAAGGATCAGATTAGCTACACTCTTAAAAATTATGATGTAAGGACAGAGAAGCGAGGTAAGTTCACGATGATCTATAGAACCGACTTCGACAAGATTACTCAACAGCGAATGGGCAACACCAAGAAAGTGGAGAACCAGGATGGAACAGAACGTGTCATCTTCCAAGCAAAGGCACAGGAGAGAGCATGTCCTCCTACTCCAGAAGGATATTACTCTACTGAGGAAGTGGCAGAAATGTTCAAGATTACCATCAAGCATGTCGGTGTGATGACAAGAGAGAACAAAACTCCTAAAATTGCTCTTAAAAATTTCAACTTCTATGAGAAGAAGGCCATTGACATCCTGTATAATCAAAAGCATAAGTATGCGGATATAAATGACTGGATCACTCCTGAAGAGATGAGAGATACCTACAAGATGACGCATGACGCAGTACGTTCATTCATCCACAGGCATAAGATACCTTCAAAAGTTGAATATGGAGTAACCTACTATTCAAAGCAGCACATCCAGGCGCTGAAGACTGGATATTTCGAAGGAAGAGAACGCTACTATTCCGTAGAAGAAGCAATGAAGAAGTATGGAATGACAAAGGATATTGTTCATTATTACGTCAAGCATTACAAAGTCACTAAAGTAAAGAAGGGGCAATTCATGTTCTTTAGAAAAGAAGAATTCGACAGACTCATGGAAAAACGTTTCAAAAATGATGATTTGAAAACAGATTATACTGAATAGTATGATTTACTTTCTCTTTACTGCTGTCAATGTAGTATCATTTAAGAATTTTGCAAACGAATTTTATTAATACAAAAATCAGATATATTATGCAAGTATGTAAAACCGTTAAGCTCCGTATGCGTGACAGACGCAACGGAACAAAGTCACTTTTCCTGGACTTCTGGCCAGGATATAGAGACCCGGAGACGATGGAGTTGATACGCCGTCGCTCACTTGGCATGTACATTTATGCCGATCCTGCCAACAAGCAGGAGAAGCTCTACAATGACAAGATTCTCGCCAAGGCAGAAGCTATTCGTTGTAAGGTGTACATTGATGTTCTCGATGAGAAATACGATTTCTTCAACCGTGACAGATTGAAGGAGGACTTTCTCGAATATTTCAGAAATATGGTCAATCGCAACTACGTGAAGTGTGATGCAGCCTATAAGCATTTCGAGAAATTCAGTAAAGGCAAATGTACATTTGAGATGCTTGATGTACTTTACTGTAACAAGTATATGGAATATCTCCTTGATACCAAAGTTTCATCAAGAGGTGGACATGTTATCAAGAAGTCTATTTCCAGAAATACGGCATCAGCCTATTGGAATGTGTTCAAGCAGGTCTTGACTAAGGCATACCGTGAGCGTAGGTTGACAGATGATCTTGCCAGCCTTTTGGAAAACATTTCATGTACCACACCAGTGAAGCAAAGTCTCACCCTGGAGGAAGTTAGAAGAATGTACAACACAGAATGTTCTATTCCGGTGGTTCGAAAGGCAGCTTTGTTCTCTTGTCTGACTGGTCTCCGTATCAGCGACATCCTGAGATTGAAATGGGAAAACATCCGTAGCTATGCTGATGGTGGGTATTATCTGGATTTCATTTGCGTGAAGACAAAATGCCAGACCCAGGTTCCAATTGGCGATGATGCGTATGCTCTAATCCATCCAAAGACCAACAGAACATATATCTTCCAAGGTTTCAAACGTACTATGACGTATGGTGTGATGCAGAACTGGCTAAAAGAGTGCGGTATCGAAAAGCATATCACCTTCCATTGCTTGAGTCACAATAAAATCTTTTATTGATTGAATATCAACGAGTTAAGTGCTTCTAAGAATGTAACTGCTAACGATTTAGAAACGAGCTATATTCTTTTTCTTTCACAACCTTGCAATATACAAAGAACGCCTAAATGTGCGACAAAGATACGATATTTTTCTTAATATCCCATAATTTACAAGAAGAGAAATATAGAAATTAGGACTTTTTTACATGAAATCTCAAACTTGTGAACATAACCCCATCATAAAATGAATAGCAAGTATTCCTGCTGAGTTTATCAAATCAGGGCCATTGTTGTTGATGATGACTCTACCATCAGCTCATATATACCTTTCCGACACAAGCATATAGTGTTTTCATTTGTACTCCGAGTGTGTACAGTTTCAAACCATGATTCACATTCTAACATAAGAAACTGAAGCCGTGACCATTTGTGTATTTTTGCCAAACTAACTCCAGTACATACAACAGATGTAAAAGATTTCTGCAAAATCGACCGAAATCATAAGAAAAAAACACCAAATCAGCAAATTTCTTAAAGATTATATCTGTTTATTAAGATTATTTTTGTATATTTGCAGCATTATTTTGGTGGTAAAGCCTGTTGGCCTGCCACGTGACAATAGGACTTTA
>QSCI01000014.1:0-53837 GCA_003463005.1 Segatella copri
GATTTTGTGTCTGCGACATTTCTGTTGTGCAAGAAATATGTACAATAAAATGAATTTTGTCGCTTTGCAAGCAAAATCCCACTAAACCCTATAGGTTGCGGATTTGAGGTTATTCTCATTTATGTTTAAAATTGTTGTCTGATAGTCGAGAACCCATCCATGATTGGTTTCCGGTTGCAAAAGTATATAAAATGTCTGATATTTGTTGGTTGATTAAATAATTAAGTGGTAAAAATGACCACCTGTTTTTACAACTGCATTTGATTATCAGGACTTTACATTTTTCATAGTTCTAAAAATAAGTGGTAGATTTATAATGGTAAAAGGTACAATTATTAAGGAGCATCCTAAACTTCCCGGTTAATTTGTATTAATATTATCACATTATTTCTCCAAAATTTGCTATTTACTTTATTTATGTATATATTTGCAAATATTTTTTCTAAATTCCAAATAATTTAAACAAAAGCAACTTATGAAAAAGGTTTTATGGATGATATTCATGACTTTTATGGTCTTGAACGTGAATGCGCAGAAGTCCATTTCTTCTGACGAAGTGATAACAAGCAACATTCAATATAAGAATGGGAAAGATACTTATATCAAAGAACGTTGCAAACTTGACATCTGTTATGACAAGAGTAAAAAAAACTCACCTGTAGTAGTGTGGTATCACGGAGGCGGATTGACCAGTGGACAAAAAGAGATTCCCGGACTGCTGAAGAAACAAGGCTTTGTTGTAGTAGGTGTAAACTACCGTTTACTTCCCAAGGTAAAAATAGACGAATGCCTAGATGATTGTGCAGCTGCATTGGCATGGGTATTCCAAAATATCAGTCAATATGGTGGAGATGCAAAGAAAATATTTGTTTCGGGACATTCTGCCGGCGGCTATATTACAACCATGTTAGGATTAGATAAGACTTGGCTTTCACGTTATGGAGTTGATGCCAACAACATTGCCGGTCTGATTCCATTCAGCGGTCAGATGATTAGCCATTTTGCTTATCGCAAGATGAACGGCATCGATAATCTGCAACCAACTATCGACAAGTATGCCCCACTCTATCATGTTCGCAAGGATGCAGCTCACTTGGTGTTGATAACAGGCGATCGCAACATAGAACTATTTGGCCGTTATGAAGAAAATGCATATATGTGGCGCATGATGAATCTGATAGGACGCCCAGACACCCAGCTTTACGAATTGGGCGGATATGGTCATGGTGCCATGGCACAGCCAGCCTTCCACATTCTCATTCAGACTATCCATAAAATGCTAGGAGAAAAATACAATTTTTAATTCTCTGTCTATTTAAGCAATCCCGATTTATCTCTTCACTCTTCACCTTCTCGCCCGTAACCCCTCTGTTTATCGGGGTTTCGGGAGGTGAAGAGTTTTCTTTATCTCTTCACCCACTCTTCACCCCTCTTCACCCATATATCTTTTTTCTCATTAAAAATTATTAAAAAAAACGAAAAGCCTTGATGACCAAAAGCCAACCCCAAAAGAGAACCAGCACAAGCCACAACATATTCCGGCGTCTTTTCGCAGAAATATTTCATTGCGCTAATGGCTTCCGGACAGTCTTGTATCTCATCAAGAATAAGCAAAGTCTTCTGAGGCAAAATAGGTTCTGAAGTAAGATATGACAATTGCTCGATGATTTGCAGCGGGTTCTTGGTCTTGCGAAAGATATCGCAGACTCCCTCTTCTTCATTGAGACTAAAATATGCGCAATGCTCAAAATATTCTTCTCCGAACTTCTGAAGTACAGAAGTCTTTCCTACTTGTCGAGCGCCCAGCATAATCAATGGCTTACGGTCTTTTTTAGCTCTCCATTGTTTTAATTCTTGAATAATTATTCTATTAAACATTTTTTAGCACCTCCATCGTTAAAGTGCGGAAAATGTGTAAGTTTACACATTTCTGATACTTCTTTTGTGAAATTCTCCACATTTTCCACACTTGAGTTTTATTTTTCATCGCAAAGATACTAAAAAAACGACAAGCAAACAAGCATTTACTACATTTATAACCAACTTTATTACATCATTTATTTCAAGAGGAGCATAAGACCATCCGTAAGATTCTTTCTAGCTCATTAAAAAAAAGGAAAAGCATGGCGGTTTGGGAAAAATAATCGTAAATTTGCAATTGGAAAACAAAGATTAGGAATTATGATAGAGACTAACGATAGAATATTGCCGGTAGGCATCCTTCAGAAGCTGAGCAATAACGGCGGTGTAGATGCTGCCACGGAACAGATAAAAGCCAAGCAGTATGCCGAACCTTTCAAGGCTGACAAGAGAAAAGTAATCGCCCTTTCCATAGAACTGGATGATAAGGGAAAAGGATTGGCAGATTGGAAGGAAGTATAAAGAAGGAAACGGAAAAAAGCCCCCGGTGCCATACGCATCGGGAGCTTTTTTATGCACCAGGCAGCAAAGGTGCTGCCTGGTGGGGGTACGATAGAGATTCCGTTTGTCTGTATCTCACTTACCGCTTTTATTCGGGCTTTGTATCAAAGAAACCGATAAACTCATCAAAATCTCGAAGGATGTCAGTCAACTTAGGATTACTCTTTTGAACTATAATAGCTATGTAATTGTCAACTTCTTCATCTCTAAGAATAGAAACCTTGACACAAAACCGATCTCGTTTATCGAATTCGTTAAACCATCTGGTAAAAAGACGAGCTCGCATAGCCTGTCTGCTATCACCCGTTTCACATTGATATAAAAGAATGTCCGGATTCGTGAGAAAGAACTCTTCAATAATACTTTGTACAGTCTCTTTTACTTTAGAATCGTTAGGAGAATTCTTCTTGTTTTCATTGAGAATACCGAATTCATACGCTTTTTCATCCTCCCAGATATTATTATTTTCAACAAATTCTATTCGATACTGAACACCATAATCTGTCAAGAACTTATATGAGCCATTATCTATCCAGACCTTATAAGGAGAATGAAAATTGAGGCGCGTTAAGTTAAAGGCCTGCATAGCAGTTTGCAGCCTCCTTACGTGCTTTAGCAAAGTCTATTTGAGCCTTTGCCTCCATTTCTCTTTTACGTTTAACCATGTCTCGTAATACAGCAATTGCTTCTTCACGAGTTTTAATTTTTAAAGCCATATTTATCCATTTAAAAGTTCTACTTCTATTTGTCTGCAAAGATAAGCTTTTATTTTGAAAGTGCAAAGAAAACAGGAGAAAAGTTTCGAAAAAATATGGTGCTAGTTCTTGAACCCACCTATCACAGTGACACATAGAAAACGGTGCTATACGCATCGGGGGCTTTTTTATTTTATGCACCAGGCAGCACCTTTGCTGCCTGGTGGGGGTACGATAGAGAATCAGGGGCTAGTCTGCCCAAATTCCCTTATTTGTATCCCAGAAATCCTTCACATTTTCATTGCTGTAATCCTCTTCTGACGCCTTCGGGATAACAGAGCCGGCGAGGATGGCTGTGGTTTCCATTTCCATGACGCTAACCACTGGCTTGATATATCTTTTCTTTTTCATATCTATTTTTATTACTATTTTTTATTACTTGATGATAACCTTCATGGTCTTGCCGCCACGCTTTACGATGTTCACACCCTTCTGCAAATCCTGGAGGCGACGACCCTGGAGGTCGTAGTATTCTGCCTTGCTATCTGCTGTAGTCTCCAACTGCTCGATGGCTGTGGTGCTGCCGCCGACGCTGATGCAGAACATTCTGGCACCAGCTGCAGGAGCAGATGAGTTATCTACCATGTAAGCACGGAAAGGCTTGCTGCCCACAGACTCTGTTGTTGTTTTATCCAACAGCTTGGCTGGGTTCATCAGCTTGGAGCCCTTCACGATATAGCAGTTGTTATCAGTATCCTTGCTGAACTCCTTTTTGGTGTAGATGCCCTGGAGCTTGTAGTTGGCGTCAGCAGTTTCTGCAGTCTGAACGTCTTTTGCAATCGTCTTGTCGGCTTCTGTGAAGTCGAGCTTTGTTGCTCCATCCTTCATCTTGATGATAACAGGAGTACCAGCCTCGATGCTTGTCTCTATCTCTTCGAGTTCTACGGTTTCTGTACCCTCATCAGCCGAAAGGAGTTTGAAGGCACGGAAGTTCTGACCATCGAGAGATACCTCGAAAGGCAGGCAGAGCGTTGCCCAGGTAGTACCTTCTACAGTGCGGCTGTAAGATGCAGCCTTGGCTGCGAATGGCTCGTAAGCCACGAAGTCCTTGCCATCGTCAAGAACGAGATTATCCGTAGCAAGAGTTTCTCCCGTTGCTCCTATCTTCTCATCGCCATTCTTGCCTACCAGCTTGGTGAAATAGCCAGTCTTGTAGTTGGCGTAGGTTTGGTCGATTTTGTCTGGGTTACTCATATAATGTATAAAACCTTTGAGGTTTGTGCAGCCCGAGAACATGCTAGAACCATCAGTAACCTTTCCCGTAACAAAATTGTCGCTGGCGTAGATGGTTGTGAGAGCGTAGCAGTTAAGGAACATATAGGACATATGCTCCACCTTCGGAGTGTTGAAGCTAGTAAGGTCGAGCGAATTGAGATTTTGACAATTATAGAACATACATCCCATATCCGTCACATTCGCTGTATTCAAATATTTAAGACCTGTAATAGTTTGCAAGCTATTGAGTTCTCTAAAGAAACTATTCAACGATGTTGGAGTGTATGTAATGAAACTCTCATCGAAAACGACACTCTTGATATCTGAGTACTTTATCCCTAAAAAAGAGCACACATCATTCACCGTCGGTTCATTACACACTATAACTGTATGGTTTGAATCAAGAGCTCCCAGATTGTCAGAATTGATTTTTTTGAATGTAATTGTATTGTTAGACGATTCATAATCTGCGATATAGTCATCAATAGTGGTTGCCGTGTTCAGATCGTATATGATTGCGCGGTCAGCACCATCACTTATATCCCCGTCTTTTTCGTAAGATAATGTCAAAGAATATTCACCCTTATTTAAAATGCTTTTATACACTTTTTGGTTTGTTTCTCTAATTTCATCAAGCATTTTGCCATTTAAAGTAATAATGAATTTGTCAAAATACTCTGCCGAAATTAGATATTTAAATGAAAATAATATAGGCTTTTCTACATTGAATTTGATTACAATTTCAGATGTACTGTAATCCATCTCATAATTATTTGACATCAGTCCTATGCTTTCATCTGTAATATAGGAAGAGACCTCAGACATTCCTTCGTCTCCCAAGTCCAGCATCTTCCAAGGATAATCACCATTGCAAGTAAAGGTAACATCGGTTATACCATCCAAACCATCGAACAAAGTATAGCGAGGTCCTTTTGCGTTACATTTTGTACAAGTTCCTTCACTGTTGTATTGATGACCTTTTGCTGGAATCTCAAGGCTGGCAGCATCAGTAATCTCTTGAGTTGCGGCTTCATTGCTGAAGAGTTTGTTGCATACACTGCACAGCCAGTATTCTATGTTACCAGCCTCTGTACATGTAGCAGCTTTCAGTGCATGATGAGTGAGAGTGTGTGGCTTAAGATTCAAATATTCATTCACAATTAAATGACAGAGAGAGCATTCTTTTGTGGTATAGCCATGCTCTGTGCAAGTAGGTTCTACGGTTTTGATTGCTGCGCCAAGAGCAGACGAGCCATCGGCTTTCAGGTGAGTACAGGTTTTGAGTTTGAGTTCAAACTCGCCTACCTGCAATAGGCTTCCACTATGAATAGCCGAGATTTCCCATTTAAAATATTGATAAGAGGTAGAACATTTGCAGTCGAAGTTGTACGAAGCATAGTTCTTATCCTGGAGCACCTTGTCATTTTCTACCTTATCGATAAGCGTCCAAGCGCCTTCTTTGCCTTCGTTGTTGCCATAGAGTTTCCATGACAACGGATTGCGACCTCCACATTTAGGATTTGCATTGTCATTACCCGTAGTGATGATGTAGCCCACAGGAATTCCTGCCTTGCTGGCTTCTAAGATGACATAGGCGCTGCCGCTAAACTCGCAGCACCACTTAGAGAAATTGCCGTCTTCCTTTTTGCCATCAAAGAGATTAGCGTAAGTCTCACCCTTGTAGCCCACAGGGTTACCTGCTAACTCTTTAAGCGTTACAGACGTGTCGTAATCTGTCTCCGCCACCATATTGGCTGGCAGAAGCAACAACATGAGCAACATCAATGGGAACAGAGCGAATCTACGGATTATCGCCCCCCCCATTGTACATACGGCCGACGTGCGACCCATTGGATTGATTTGAAAAATGTTTCATAATTTAATATTATATTTGTTATTATATTTTATCAAGAAATTACTGAATACTGATTGCCATCAGACTGACTACCAGACATACGAACGTGATAAACACTACGCCGAGAATGAGGCAGATATAGAAACGCCCTCTCCTGATGAAATCACCCAAGCTGAAATGATACATCGGGTAATCATCAAGATAGGTCCTGTATTCCCTCACCATGACATTAATCATGATGCCAACATAAATGAGAAGAAACAGAGCTACTATCAGGATAGCCTGTTCTTCTTTGGCTAATGATTCTATTATACTTTTCATGGTGCAAATATAGTGTTTTTCTTTGAAACAAGGTGTCGCATTCCCCCACATAGGTGTCGCATTCCTACAAAAAGTGTCGCATTCGTGGGGGAATGCGACACCTAATACATACTTTTTAACAATTTTTCTCTCTCCAAGCCGTAGGAGAGCAGCCTTCTTTCTCTTTGAACATACGGTAGAGATGGGTACGGGAAGAGAAGCCGCACTCGGCAGAAATGATGTCATTACCGAAGTCGGGGTTATCCAACATCATCTTCTTGGCAGCCTCAAAACGCACCTCGGCAAGCCAGAGGCGGAAGGTGGTATTGAGACAGGATGAGAGGTAGCGCGACAACTCGTTCTTGGAGATGTTCAGCGAGCGTGACAGGGTGAACATATTCAGCGACGTATCCCTATAACCCTTGGCAGCACACCATTCATCCAACCTCTCACGGACGATCTTCTGCCGTCTTTCTGAACGCAGTGATTGTAAAGTTTCTTTCTTATCATCAAGTTCTTCATCCTGCAGTTCTAAACAGGCATTGTCTTCCACACTTTCCATGGCAGCATTCTCTTCTTCCTCCTTATCCAAGAGTTCTTCGGTAGGCACGTAATTATAGCCCAAAGCCATGAAACTGAGCGTGAAGAAAAAGACAGCAAGCAGTCCCAGAGGTCCGATTACATATAGAGATTTGGTGGAAAGGACTGCAAAAGGCAGGGCTACTGCAGGGAAAAAGACCATGAATACACTGGCTCGCGCATATCTCACGTAAGGCAGGATATCATAACCAGCCATCACCTCCAGCATCCTCCTGCGCTTTCTGATTTCCACTATTATCATATAGATGCAATAGACTACGTTGATGGCGAACAGGACTATCATCACATAAATCCAGCTGCCGATATGGAAGTTTCCGCTCAGGATAAAGCCGATGCAGAAGGCAGCCAATATGGCGGCATAAATGCTGGCGCAAACGATGTTCATCTTCCGGCGGTTGGCATGCGTTGCCTCGATATTGTAAATGCCAATAGAGATGAGCGAGAAGCAAGGGGGATAGACCAGAATGTTGAAAACGGCTCCCACAGCAGCGTCTTGAGCCCGGAAGCCCAGAAGCATCTGCATGAGAAATTGTATGGCTAATCCTACCATGGCTCCGATAATCAGCCATCGTGACACTTCATATCGCCGGTTCATCCACTTCATGTGCAATCGGGTAATACCCAGGATGAGGATATTGATAAACATAAATAGAAAACAGGCGAACTGCAATAAATATAATGTATCCATTTCGTTCTTATTTTTGTATTTGGCATCTGCCAAGATTATCGTTAACACGTTAAAACGTATGCAAAAGTACAAATTTTATTTTTAAATGGAGGGGAGAAATGGGGAAAAAGTGAATAAAAGGACGAAAAAAAATGGTTTTATTTATCGGAAACAGCAGACTGGCGAAACTAGAACAGCAGACTAGCGGTAGGAAGAACAGTGGGCTGTCTGAGCCAGACAGCGAACGAAAACCAGTTTGCCAGGTTTTTAAATAACCGAAATATCACACCGGTTCCGGCTGATATCAGAAAAGAAGAAGAAAAATTGATTTTACTCTTCACTCTTCACCCAATCGCTGGGAATGCCTTTATATAAAGGGAATTCGAGAGGTGAAGAGTGGGTGAAGAGAGGTGAAGAGTTACAAAAAACTCTTCACCCTCCGCAACGCCTTTATATAAAGGGGATTCGAGCTATCGGGTGAAGAGTGAAGAGTTTTTGGCTATTCCATTGCCTCATATCCTTTATTCTGAACCAACTTGCCATTGAAGGCAAGACTTCGCTGAGGTATCGGGAAGACGATGGAACAGGACGTAAGAGCGGACTGAACAGAACGGCGAAGATGCGAGGACTTGAGGAACTTGCCGAAACGGATAAGGTCCTGACGGTGACAGGTCTCGCCAGCCAGTACAACCTGACGGTCTTCCAGAATATTGGCTAGCGAAGACTTGCGCGCAGGCAAACCGGCATGCGCACGAACCATATTATACTCTGCCCTGCCATCCCCATCGTTGCGCTCCATCGCCTCAGCCTTCATCAGCAAAACATCGGTATAGCGGAAACGGAACAGAGGTTTGGCTGGCCGTGGATGCTGAACAGAATCAGCCTCATCCATCACCAGCGCATTCTTCGGCATCTGATAACGCACAGAACTGTTGAAGATTTCATCCTCCTCTAAACTGCAGCCCTCATCAGCCAGTCTGTTGCAATAGAAGATGCAGGTTTCCCAAGCATTCAATATCCTGCTGCGGTTCTCACTCGCCTTGCCGCCCGTAATGAGCGAGGCGCCATCAGCTGTACGCACCATAAATTCCAGGTCCCTACCCTTCGGACGCTTCCTGTAACCCTGCGCCCAATCGTTGTACATATAGATTTCAGCATTCAGCGCCAGCTTAGCCAGCAGGAAGTTGACCACAGGCTGCGTGATGCGCCCATAATGAGAGCCTTCCTCCAAACTGGACGTCTGAGGAAGATAAGGCAACACCTGCTGCAATTCGCTGAAGATGAAATGGAAGATTTCGCTCCGTTCGCTCTGAGCCGACAGCTTTTCATCGGTAACCGAAGAGCCCGATGCCGGTTCATAGATGAGTGATTCTGCCGAAGACAGGAGTACCGGAATCCTGCCATACAAATCCATCGCCTCATAATACATCATGGCTCTGATGGCACGCACCTCAGCCTTGAACTGCGCCTTCTGGTTATCGGTAAGGCGTACAGACTGTAAATCAATCATATCCAGCGACTTGTTGCACATACCGATAGCCCGATAAAGATATTGCCAGGAAGAATAAAGCTGTTCATCATCAGGAGAAAGAGAAAGCAGACTGTCCAAACGCTGAATATCGCAGATGCCTTCCCCATCTATCGTTCCACCCATAAAATCATATAAAGGAGCTATGGTCGTATCGAATATTTCAGACGCAGAACCATTGCTGCCATCCCCATCGAGCTGATCCTTAGGATGCTCATTCAAGCACGATGAGAATGCCAACAGGGTCAGGAAAGAGATGACCCAAGTGAACAAATGTGAAATATATCGTCTCATAATCCTATCACATGAAGTTTAGGTTTCAAACTGTAAGGACTGCGAATAACAGCAATCCGACTGCAAATATAAGAAAAAAGAATGATAAAAGGACACAAATATAGTAAAAATCTACGCAAATTTTGCGGTTATCAAATTTTTTTGTACCTTTGCACCCGGTTAGCAGAGAGCTAACTAAGGGGTGCTACCGCCGGAAAAGAGAAAAAAGCGGATGCTGAGAATATACCCATCGACCTGAACCAGGTAATGCTGGCGTAGGAAAATAAGGCACATTCCCCCCTTATATGATGTTTTTAATTTAAATAAATGAAAAGATTCAACGGGATCGCACTCAGTGTAGCGTTTTGCTCTTTGGCAAGCCAGGCTGCACTGGCACAGACAAAAATCGACACCTTGAAGGTGCAGAATTTGAATGAAGTGATTGTAAAAGGCGTACGTGCCGCAAAGGAAGCTCCATACGCCGTGGCTAACATCAGGAAATCAGAACTCAAACAATTCTCTTGCTCAGGTCAGGAATTGCCATTTCTCCTTTCTCGTACACCGGGCATTCTCGCCTGGAGTGAGAACGGTATCGGCACCGGTACTACCTATATGCGAATTCGTGGCGCTGCCGGAAGCCGCATCAATGTAACGCTCGACGGAGTGGCTCTCAACTCACCGGAAGACCAGACCGTTTTCTGGGCTAACATGAACAGTTATTCTTCGCTCCTGGGCAGCATCCAGGTACAGCGCGGCGTAGGCTCTTCTACCAATGGCGACGGTGCCTTCGGTGGAAGCATCTCTATGGCTACAGCTGCTCCTTCGCTCACCCCTACTGCAGAAGTTACCGGTTCTTTCGGTTCTTACAATACCTATCATACAGGCGCCAGCTTCTCTACAGGTCTGCTCGGCAAGCATCTGATTTTTGACGGTGCTTATCACGAGACAGCTACCGACGGTTATGTAGACGGCACAGCAGGCCGCTCAGGTTCTTACTATGGCGGACTTACCTGGCTGGGCGATAACTTCAAGGTAAGCTACAAGAACATTGGCAACTTCGAGAAGACCGGTCAGGCTTGGAACGGAGTGCTGGGCGGAGATTACAACTCTAACTTCACCCTCCTTGATGATGGCATCCGCACTTATAAAGATATGTATAAGGCAGGTCTGGATAAGTTTAACGTGCTGACAGGTGATTTGGTTCGCAACGGCAAGGGCGATTATACCATCACTCCTTATACCCTGCGCGACGGAAGCAAATGGGACAAGACTACTGATAACTTCTATCAGAACCACAACATCCTTTCGGCTACCTGGACACCAAGCAGCCACTGGAGCCACAGCCTCTCACTGCATTATACCTATGGCTACGGCTACTACAAGGAGTTCAAGAACAACGCCAAGTTTGCCAAGTTCGGACTCGTTTACAAGGATGCAGAAGGCAACAAGGTTAAGAAGTCTGACTTCATCCGCAAGAAGGGACTCACCCAGCATACCTACGGCATGGTATACAACACCAACTACAAGGATGAGCACTGGGATGTTATCGGCGGATTGAACCTGCAGCAGTTCCGTGGCAACCACTGGGGATACCTTACTTATATCGCCAACCAGGATGCCGAGAAGAAATTCTTAGGCAGCAACGGAAAGTATAAGTACTATGATTCTGATGCCCACAAGTATGACTACAGCGCCTTCGTCAAGGCAAGCTATCGCTTTGCAGACTACTGGAATGCCTTCGCTGACCTGCAGTATCGCCGTGTAGAATACAAGACCGACGGTATCAACGATAAATTTATCGCCCTGAAAGATGGCAGCTACAAGAACCAGGAGCTGAACATCAACGAGAAGTACAACTTCTTCAATCCTAAGGCAGGTATCAGCTTCAACAAGGATGGCCACAAGGCATACGCATCTGTAGCCTACAGCAACCGCGAGCCGGAGCGCAACAACTTTACCGACAACTTCAACTATCCATTCCCTAAAGAGGAGAAGTTGCTCGATGTAGAGTTCGGCTATCAGTATCAGGGCGACAACTGGCATGCAGGCGCCAACTTCTACTATATGGATTATGACAACCAGCTGGCTCAGACCGGACAGTTGAGTGACATCGGCGAGGCGCTGACCACCAACATCAAGGATTCTTACCGTATGGGCGTAGAGCTGACTGCCGGCTGGGCACCATTGTCATGGTTGTCTGTAGAAGGCAATGCCGCTTTGAGCAAGAACAAGATCAAGGACTTTGATGAGTATGTAAGCAACTGGGATGATGAAACGAAGCCAGGCGTAGTACATTACGACAACTCAACCCTGTCTTATTCTCCATCAGCTATCCTGAACGGATTCATCGACATCCACTATGCCGGTTTCTCAGCTACCTGGCACACCAACTTTGTAAGTCGCCAGTATATTACCAACACAGAAGACCGCGACTTCTCACTGCCATGCTATTCACAGAGCGACCTGAGCCTGAACTACAGTGCTAAGGTAACCAAGGCACTCGGCATCAAGGAGGTAAGCTTCGGTGTGGACATCAACAATATCTTCAACCGCCACTATGCAGCCAGCGCATTCACATGGAGCAATGCTATCGGTTACGGATATACATTGGACAACCGATTCAAGCAGATAGCCTACATCCCGATGGCAGATACCACCTGGATGACGCATCTTACATTGAAGTTCTAATCAGAAATCATCATGATGGATTATATTGCATCACATGGTTTAGACATCTTTACCACGGTACTCGGACTGGTTTATATCCTGTTGGAGTACCGTGCCAGTATCTGGCTCTGGCTGGTAGGCATCATCATGCCCGCCCTGGACGTATGGCTTTATTGGAGTCATGGTCTTTATGGCGATGCGGGTATGGCGGTCTACTATACGATAGCCGGTATATATGGTTATGCCGTATGGAAATATGGCAAGAAGCACAACCAGAAGGAGAAAGAAGAACTTCCGATTACCTATATGAAGAAGTCGCTCTATCTCCCTACTCTTCTGTTCTTTCTGGCAGCCTGGGGCATCACCTATTATATACTGATAACTTTCACCAACTCTACAGTTCCTCTGCAAGACAGTTTCACCAATGCCCTGAGCTTTGTGGGTCTCTGGGCGCTGGCACGCAAATATATCGAGCAGTGGTTCTTCTGGATTATCGTAGATGCCGTTTGCTTCTATCTCTATATCGTCAAAGGCATCCCATTCAAGGCAGGACTTTACGGTCTCTACGTCATCATCGCCGTAGCCGGATACTTTAAATGGAAGAAGATGATGAAAAAGAGCTAATAGTTAATAGTTCAGATATTATAGACGGAAAAAGGAAGCCAAGGCAAAAACAAACTTGCCAGGCTTCCTTTATTTCATTTATATAAACAAGAACCACTATACCAAGGTTCCGCGCTTAAACTTATCCTATCAGCGAAAAGCACATCCTTTATGCCCTTTTCACCTTTAATCCGTTTTCGATACTAACCAGTTCATCGCTAAATCCAGCATCAATCTTCAGTCTTTCTTCCACTTTTGAACAACTGTGGATAACTGTGCTATGATCGCGATTACCAACGAGTTTGCCGATTCTCGAAGCAGGCATTTTGGTATATTTCTGTGCCAGATACATCGTTACCTGTCTTGCCACTACATAATCACGCTTACGGCTCTTGCTGTTCACGGCAGTAACCGTTACATTATAATGATGACAAACCGTTTCTACGATGTCATCGATGGTGAGCGGCTTATCATCGACCTTCACCGCACGCTTGATGACGCGCTCGGCAAGACGGATATCAATGCTGCTGTTATAAACGATGCTGTAAGCCAGAAGACCATTGATGGCTCCCTGCAAATCGCGCACACTTCCGTTACAGGTCTGGGCGATAAAAGAGATGACATCTACCGGAATCTTCAAACCGTCACGACGGATCTTATTGCTCAGGATATCCACACACAACTGGATATTCGGCTTCTCCAACTCGCAGACCAGACCACAAGAGAAACGGGTGAGCAGACGGTCTGGCATATCCTTCAACTCTACCGGAGGGCGGTCGCACGCCAGGATAATACGCTTTCCGTTGCGGAAAAGGTGGTTGAAGATATGGAAGAAGGTATTCAGCGTCTTTGCCTTACCAGCCCACTCCTGGATATCATCCACAATCAGCATATCGATAGACTGATAGAAGTTGATGAAATCATTGCTCGCATTATGGAGCACGGCATCAGTATACTGGGTCTGGAAAAGACGGGCACTCACATAGAGCACACGCTTCTGAGGATACATCTGCTTCGCTTTCAGGCCGATGGCATTCACCAGATGCGTCTTACCGCTACCCGAAGGTCCGTAAATGAACATTGGGTTAAACTGGGTGGTATTGGGATGCTCGGCAATAGACAATCCTACGGAACGAGGCAGCTTATTGCTGTCACCCTCCATATAATTGTTGAAAGTAAGCTTCGGGTCTAACTGTGTATCAATGTCTTCCTGCTGCTGGGGAGCAGCAGGCTGGGCAGCCGTCTGCTGGGCACGCTCACGAGTTTGCTTTGCCATATCAGCATCGTCTGGATCTGCCTCTATATCTTGAGAAAGCTTATGTTCCTTATCGGTTACAACACGATAAGTGAGACGGATTCCTTCCCCAAAATTACGATGCAGCACCTTACTTAACAAGTCAACGAAGTTCTGTTCCAAGTACTCGTATACGAACGGACTCGGAACCTGCACCAACAAAGTCTTTGTCGACGGCTTGTACGATTCAAAGACGATTGGCTTGAACCATGTGTTATATTGCTGCTCTGTTACGCTGTCCTTTATGAGCAAAAGACTGTTGTCCCAGAGGGCTTTTGGACTTGCTAACATTGATTACTTATATTATTAATACTTTAATTCACAAATGACGGGACGCACCGAAAGATGCGAAATCACATGCAAAGTTACAAAAAAAATAGGAGAAATGCAAATCCCCTTATTTAAAACATTTTAATAGATAGTCTTTAAATTACTGAATACCAAATACTTGCCTAAAATACATATATAGTAGACTGAAATTCAGTGAAACAATAATGTAACGTCCCCGAAACGGCTAACAAACAAACAGTTTGCGAGTCATTTCGGGGCGTGAAACATACCGAATCTTATTTAGACTAAATTTATTTAGCTCGGACTCTTTTTACTTGTCTTTTCTGCCGAAAACAGAGAAATGGACATAGCGTTTCGGATGTGCCTTCAAGTCGATAACCAGAGAGTCGGCATGACCCATGGTTGACGTCAGATTGTCGTACAGCTTGGTATCGTTCATCAGCAATCCGAGGCTTCCCTGGTTGCTGTTCAGCTTCTCCGTAAACTGATGAGCACTCTCCAAAGTCTGGTTCACCCTGTTCAAAGTACCCTGCACATCAAGACTGGCCAGATTAGCTGTGAGGCGGTTGGTATTATCCAGCACGCCATTTGCCTTTCCTATCATACCCGGAACCTGCTTGTTGAGACCCGCCATCAGCGTATTCAACTCACGTGTAGAAACGGTGAGGTTGCTTGTGATGGTTTCCACATTATGCAGCGAAGCAGCCAGAGCCGGGTCAGCCAGCAGCGCATTCACGCTGGTAAGGATAGAATCCAGTTTAGGCAACATCTTTTCCACTACCGGAACCAGGTTGGCAGCCTTATCCATCATGCCTCCGTTTACAGCACCCGGAATGATACCACCCGGTTCTACTCTTTCGCGCGGATTGTTTGCCAGAAGCAGATTCACCTGCAGGTTACCCATCAGGTCTTTTACTATTTCGGCTTTACTGCCCTGCGGGATTCTCAAATCCTTGATAATATCCACCTTTACTTTGATAGGACCATTCTCCTTGTAATCATATTCCAAACCATCCACGGTACCTACCTTATAACCATCCGCATAAATAGGCGTAGAGGCACCCAGTCCCTGGATGTCATCAAACGTCATATAGTAGGCGTTGTTGGTAGAGAACAGATTCATGCCTTTCAGAAAATTGATTCCGAAATACATAACCAAAATACCGACAATAGCTACAAGAGCTATCTTGATTTCTTTTGTTAGCTTCATATTTATCTCTTTATATATTCGTGCTTATATCTTATCCTTACTCAGGTCAATCAGCGGTTTCTGTTCTGTTTGAACTCACGTATAGCCTGATTCACATCATATTTCTTTCCATTCTTGAAAGCTATGATAAAAGCTTCCGGGAACTTCTCGGCAAGCGTCTTGCGCAAGCGGAAAATCTCATTATAGTTGGTAGAGGCTCCCATCGTATATTTCACCATATTGCCTTCCTGATAACTGTCATAACCGGTTTCGCCCTTAAAATGGGCATCGCCCTTGCGGAGCGTGCGGTTGCTGACAAATATCTGAAGCTTGAAGACAGGCGCATCGGCTACATGGGCTTTATGCTGTGCCGGCTTGTTCTGAGCTACAGTTCTGTTCTGCTGGTTCTGTCTGTTCTGCTGCGTCTGTCTGTTCTGCTGAGCCGGCTTATCCTGCTGGTTCTGTCTTCTGTTCTGCTGAACCGTTTTAGCCTTTGTTGCTCTGGTTTCCACATGCTTCACCGTTCTTCTCGGCGCAGTATCCGCCTCCTCAGCACGGCGCTCGTCCTTCTCCTGCTTCGTATCAGAAACTATCTTGGCAACCGGCACCGATTCTGTATCCGCAGCCCGATAAGGAACCGAGATGGATTTATCGTATTTATTGCGATATTGCGCAAAACCTTCGTAGATGCCTCGGGCGATATCATCCACCCTGCTGGCATCGTTGAGCAGTCTTTCTTCATCAGCAGTAGTGATGAAACCGAGCTCTATCAGACAGCTGGGCATCGAAGTTTCTCTGAGAACCAGGAATCCAGCCTGATGCACGCCCTTATCCGGACGGTTGGCACCGGAACATACCTTTCGCTGGATATTGCGCGCCAGTTCTACGCTTCTCTCCATATTCTTACCCTGTATAAACTCGAAGATGATGTAACTCTCAGAAGATCGCGGGTTGAAACCCTGATAGGTCTGCTGATAGCCCTTCTCCATCGAGATAACGGAGTTCTCTCGCATAGCCACATCGAGATTATCCTTGGCACGGTGCATACCGAGCGTATAGGTTTCAAAACCGCGGGCTATCTTACCGGCTGGCAGCGCATTGGTATGTACCGAGATAAACAGGTCGGCATTGGCGCGGTTAGCAATGTTGGCACGCTCTTTCAGAGGAATAAAGACATCCGTCTTGCGGGTATAGATGACTCTCACATCCGGCATATTGCGCTCAACATATTTGCCAAACTGCAATGCCACAGAGAGATTGATATTCTTTTCTTTGGAAATAGCACCAAGTGCACCCGCATCATGACCGCCATGACCTGGGTCGATAACGAGCGTGAAACGGCGGTTGGCGCCTGTCGCTGTCAGCACCAACATACACAATAGGGTCAATATGAATGTTATTTTCTTCAACATATCTTTCTGATGATTTTGCAAAATTACTACTTTTGTATCAGAAAACCTAAATCTACTATAAAGTTTTATCATTTGTTAATACAACTTCTACCCCTGCGCCGTCACAATCTGCTCCAAAAGGAGGATTAACTTTGGTAATGGCGAGTTGTATTTTCTGAATAGTCGGATATTCTGCAAAGAGTCGCTTTCCTATCCTTCCGGCTACATGTTCCAGCAGTTTGCTAGGTATCTCCATCTCCTGTTTCACGAGTTCATAGAGTTCTGCATAGTTGAGGGTTCCAGCCAGTTCATCGGTTTCCATGGCTCTAGAGAAATCATAGCTCACATCCAGATTCACCACATAATCGTTGCCCACCAGGGTTTCCTGTGGCAGAACGCCGTGATATGCATGGAAACGGACATTCTTTAAGTATATCTTACTACAGAAAAGCATAGTTTATATCAGTTTCTATCTTGGGGATTAGGATTCGGAATCGCTATCATCGTAAAGTTTCATCAGGCTACCATCCTTCAGATATCTCTTCAGGGCTGTCACAACACCTTTCTTCCAGGTATTGATGTTATCTGAAGTAAGCTGGAGCTGATAAACGAGTTTGATGACATGTTCGATAGGCATACGGTAGCGCAGCACACCGGAAATCAGCTTGGCATAGTTCCAGTATTCAGGATTAAACTTCTCGCTCAATCCCTCAACCGTAATCTTATAGCCTCGCTTGTTCACAAACTGGAAGTCGTATCGCTTCAATCCTCCATCCAGAATGGTCTTCACAATCTTGCCTTTGCTTACAGATTTAGGCAGCATGATACCCTCGTCCTCATCCTGCAAACCCGTGAAGATTTCGTATGGATGACCATCGAGCAGTCCTACCAGAGCCACCCATTTCTCCTTATTATTTTGGAATCGCACCACATCGCATTCCAGTTCTCGAGGTCGCACCTCCATCACTTCAGGAGAGAAAACAGGAAGATGAGTTTCCTCTGAAACAACATTGGCTATCTGATCATAGAGTTTATTCCAATCAGACTGTTCCACATGATAATTCTGATGAAGTGTTGCCAGATTAGCATTCAATTCATCTATAAGAGCCTTGGAAGCCTCTTCAAAAGTCATATTTTCAGTATATTTCATATCAAACGTTTCATATTTAGGTGCAAAATTAAACTTTTATTTCTAAAATCTGAAACGTTTTGCCATATATTTCACTAAAAAAGCGAAAGAAAGACAACTTTTTGGGAAACTTTCACTAACTTTGCAGCAAAATAGGGTTCTGAAATGGAACAGAGCTCCTATATATATAATAAGGTATAATGATAAAATAAAAAAGATATGGAATCGATTAAGAACAGAACAAGCATCAGAAAATATGCAGAGAAGGAAGTATCTGAAGAACTCCTGAACCGCCTTTTGGAAGAGGCAGAGCGCACCCCGACAATGGGAAACCTGCAGCTTTACAGCGTTGTGGTAACAAGAAGTGAAGAAGGAAAGAAGGCGCTGGCGCCAGCCCACTTCAACCAGCCGATGGTAACAGAAGCCCCTGTCGTCCTCACCATCTGTGCTGATTATCGCCGCACAACCCTCTGGGCAGAGAACCGCAAGGGAACCCCGGGCTATGACAACATTCTCTCTTTTATGAATGCAGCTACCGATGCCCTTCTTTTCACCCAGACCTTCACGAACCTGGCAGAAGAAGCCGGTTAGGCACCTGTTTCCTGGGAACTACGGTTTATATGCCAAAGATGATCATCGACACCCTGAAGCTCCCTAAGCTTGTAATGCCAGTAGCCACATTGACCATCGGATGGCCGGCAGAACATCCAGCCCTGAGCGACCGTCTCCCTCTGCGCAGCATCATCCACCACGAGCATTTCGAGGATTATACCCCTGAGAAGATTGATGACTTCTATGCAGAGAAGGAAGCTCTTGAAGAGAACAAGGAGTTCGTTCGCATCAACAACGTAGAGACCCTAGCCCAGGTTTTCACCGACATCCGATACACAAAGAAGGATTGCGAGGCGATGAGCGTTGGGTTTATCGAAGCCCTCAAGCAGCAAGGATTTATTTAAAGGTAAAAAAGTAAAAAGGTAAAAAGGGCACCTCGCTGGTTAACATTCCGCTAGGCTTTTTTACCTTTTTGCCTTTTTACTTTTTTACCTTTTCATTATTCTACAACGATTGGCTTGTACTTAGGAACCAATGCCTTCATGATGCACCAGCCTACGAGGTAAGCAACACTACAGATGCAGAATACAATCATGTAGGCACCTGGCTTGCCATCGAAGCCCATGAAACTGAAGTCTGAACCCAGACCATCTGCATAGGTGAAGAGCATACCGGAACCCTTGTTAATCAGGAAGGAACCGATACCACCTGCCATCGCACCAATACCGGTGATGGTAGCTACAGTTGACTTAGGGAACATATCACCGATGGTTGAATAGAGGTTAGCTGACCAAGCCTGATGACCTGCACCGAGCAAACCGATGATGATAGCTGGCCACCATGCACTGTACGCACCCATAGGCTGGGCAACCAAACCGAGCAATGGGAAGCAAGCGAAAATCAACATCGCACGCATTCTACCGATATATGGATTCATACCCTTCTTGTCAACAAAGTAAGTTGGCAAGTAACCACCACCAATACTCAATACGGTTACAATAGCATAGAGTGTGAAGATAAGGGCGATACCCATACCTGAATCTGAAGAATAACCATACTGGTCAGAGAAATAAGCTGGTGCCCAGAAGAGGAAGAACCACCAAACACCATCAGTCATCAACTTACCTACGATGAATGACCAGGTCTGACGGTAGCTGAAGCACTTCAGAAAACCGATAGTTTTCTCCTCAGCGGCAGTCTCTGTCTCTTTCTCAGTCTCAACCTTTTCGAGGTCCTCATCCTGCTCAATATAAGTAAGTTCAGCCTTGTTTACATGCTTGCTCTTAGATGGTTTGTCATAGAGCCATACCCAGAGGCCCATCCATACATAACCGAGCACACCGATGATGATGAAAGCCCACTCCCAGCCCATGCTGCGAGCCAACAACGGAATGGTAGCTGGAGCTGCCAAAGCACCAACTGAAGCACCACTGTTGAAGATAGCGGTAGAGAAAGCACGGTCTTTCTTAGGGAAATACTCTGCTGTTACCTTGATGGCTGCAGGGAAGTTACCAGCCTCACCCACAGCAAGAATCAAGCGGCAAGAGAGGAACAGCCATACGCTGATTGTAGCAATCGCTACTGCTGCATCACTACCTGCCTGTACCATGCGGAGCGCCTCGATAGAATCATAACCTTCCATCTGCATAGCTACCCAACCGCAACCGGCGTGCATCACAGCACCTGTTGACCATACAAAGATGGCGATGAGATAACCTTTCTTGGTGCCCATCCAGTCAACAAACTTACCTGCGAAGAGGTTGGCGATGGCATAGAAGATTGAGAAAAGACCAGTGATGGTACCATAGTGATCATCTGTCCAGTGGAATTCTGGAGCAATAAAGTCTTTCCATGTTAAAGAGAGAACCTGACGGTCCATGTAATTGACTGTGGTTGCGATGAAGAGCAGCGCACAGATTACCCAACGGAAGTTGGACATTTTGCTTGTTGTAATAGGACTCATTTTGCAAAAAGTTTTTAAGCGTTATACTTATTTTTATTTTAGATTACTATTTAGACGGCAAAGCCTGGTTCATATTCATCATGCACCAGGTTGCCATATCATGTATCTTATTATTCCAATGTAGGAATCTTCACTACCTGCATATCGTTGTAGATCAGATTCTCACCTGCCATACCCCAGATAAAGGTATAGTTGCTGGTACCTGCTGCACAGTGGATAGACCACTCTGGAGCAATCACAGCCTGCTCGTTGTTCAGCCAGATAGGACGTGTCTCCTGTGGTTCACCCATTACGTGGAGAATCTTCTGACCCTCTGGTACATTATAATAGAGGTAAGTCTCCATACGGCGGAGGTGGGTATGAGCTGGCATGGTGTTCCATACAGAACCCTCCTTCAACTCAGTAACACCCATCTGCAACTGGCAGGTACGAACACCGGCTACACCGTCGATAATCAACTGGTGGATTACGCGGTCATTGCTCTCCTTCAGGCTACCAGCTTGATGTTGTTGGCATCCTTCAGGGTAACCTTCTTGGTAGAATATGTCTGATGAGCACAAGCGCTGTTCATATAGAACTTAGCTGGCTTAGCTGCATCCTTGCTGCTTACCTCGATGTTCTTGGCACCACGACCTACGTAGAGAGCCTCCTGGAAACCAAGTGTATACTTCTTGCCGTCAACGGTAACAGTACCCTCGCCACCGATGTTGATGATACCCAGCTCGCGGTTGTCGAGCAGATTCTTCTGATCGTTTGGCTTGTCTGTATAGAGAGGAGCAATAGAAGTCAGCTTCAGAGGAGCGGTTGTTGGCTCAGCACCACCGATGAGGAAGCGGTCGAACATGGTGTATGTCCAGTTTACCTCGCCTGGAGCAAACACCTTCTCGATAGCGAATTCACCGCGAAGACGGTCTGTTGTATAGTGCTTTGCATCCATCGGATTACTTGCATAACGAACGTTGTAGTTAGTGTAGGCATTTTCTGCCTTCACTTCATAACCACATTTTCCACACTGGCCAAAAGCCTGACTTGCTGTTAATACCATTGCTGCTAATATTAATGTTAATTTCTTCATAATTATCTTGTTTTTACTTTTTTACCTTTTTACCCTTTTACCTTTTCCTCTTCCTTCACGATGCGCTGACGGTTGATAACCATCATGGCTACCGTGATGACTGCGAGAACACCCATACCTACGTATGAAAGCTTCACACCGCGATAGATAACCCATCCGAAGAGAGAGGATGCGAAATCGAGTGCACCGCCTGAGAATCCGTCAGGGATATGAGCGGCATTATCGCCTGTTGCTGCATAAACCTGGTTGGCTGCCAGCGTAAAGTCTGGTGCCATATCGGTAACGAAATAGAGACCGATGACGAGGGTTACCAGGCCGATGATAAGCGTCTTCACCACATTACCTCTTGTAAACGGCAGAATCATTGGGAAGAGGTAGAACATTCCTGCCAACGATGCCAAAGGCAAGAACTGGTTGCCTGGCAGGAATACTGCGATAGCCAGGATAACCGGAATCAGAATCACAGATGCTACCAGGGTAGTAGGATGGCCGATAACCAGGGCAGGACTCATACCGATATGAACCTTCTTGCCGTTAAACTTGGTCTTCACCAACTCCTGTGTCTTCTCTGAGATAGGCTTCAAACCATCGATAAACAGGGCTGTAATACGAGGAATCAGCTCCATCACGGCTCCCATCGTTACACCCAGGAAGAGAATCTTCTTGATATCGAGCTGGGCTGCCCAACCTATCAGGGCACCTACGATAACACCGAGTACCAGTGGCTCACCGAGCACACCAAACTTCTTCTTCAGTCCCTCTGCATCGATATCGAGCTTAGAGAAGCCCGGAATCATATCGAAGAGTTTATTGAAAACGATTGCGAATGGCATGAAACTCTGGCAGAATGGCTGCGGAATAGAGATACCATCCAAATCGTAATATTTCTGGAATTTGTCGGCTGTCAGGTCTGCACAAACCAGCGTGTTGATGTAGCAGACGATGGCTGCGAAATAGCCCCAAAGCAAACTCTGGCCCATCACGAAGTAAGCCACTGCACCGATAAAGGCGAAGTGCCAGTAGTTCCAGAGGTCGATATTTACGGTACGTGTTGTCTTGGTAATCAACATCAGGAAGTTGACACCCAGACAGATTGGGATAATCAATGCGCCCACTGCTGTATTGTAAGCTACAGCTGCAGCTGCAGGCCATCCCATGTCAAAAACGTTTAACTGTAGGTGGTAGATGTCTGAAATAGCCTTCAATGGGTCGTTGAAGTTGGTAGTAAGCAATGCGGTTACCACGCCCAAGCCTACGAAACCCACGCCTACGAAGAGTCCCGACTTCAAAGCCTTTCCGAATTTCATGCCAATACACAGACCGATAACCGTGAAGATGATAGGCATCATCACGCTCGCACCGAGACTGATAATATAGCTAAATACTTGTTCCATTTTAATTTTTTGAATTGTTTAATTGTTAGAAAATACTCGACAAGGAGCACCCTTTTTTGTCTTTAGATGATTTGTTGTGTGCAAAGATACACTTTTTTCTTCAATTACAATACGTTTTGATGGAAAAATTTACGCAAAAAAAAATCCTATCAGAACTTTTCTGATAGGATTTCTCTATTTTTTTATACGTTTTTAAATGATTTTTTACCGAATCGGTCTTCATTCTTCCCTCTTCGTTCTTCCCTCTTCACTTCCTAGTCCTGGAAGTAAACTCTCTTCACACGGTTGCTGATGGTGGTCAGCACCTCGTAAGGGATGGTCTCGAGGATATCGCTCAGTGTCTGGACAGGCAGATGCTCGCCGAAAATTTCTACCGAATCTCCTTCCTTGCAAGCGATGTCGGTCACGTCTATCATAGCCACATCCATACAGATGTTGCCCACATAATCTGCCTTCTGGCCGTTCACCAGACAGTAGGCATGACGGTTGCCCAGACGGCGGTTCAGTCCGTCAGCATATCCGATAGGGATGGCTGCGATGACGCTGTCTCTGTCGAGAATCGTCTTGCGGCTGTAGCCCACACTGTCACCTGCCTTCACGTTGTGCATCTGCAGAATGGTTGTCTTCAGGGTGCTCACGCAGTTGATGGTCTTGTTGTTGCGCGAATTGATGCCGTAGAGTCCGAGTCCCAGACGGCACATATCCAGCTGGCGCTCCGGGAAGTGCTCGATACCTGCCGAATTGCAGATATGGCGCAATATCTTATGGTCGAAGGCTGCCTGCAACTGCTTGCTGCCCTTGTCGAAGAGTTCAAACTGATGAGCTGAGAAATCATCGAAACTGTCGTCATCGCTGCCCACGAAGTGAGAGAACACAGAACGTGGGATGATGGCATTCTGGTGCTTCAGCTTACCGATGAGTTCCTCCATATCGTTCTCAGGGTCGAAGCCCATGCGGTGCATGCCGGTATCCAGCTTGATATGGACAGGGAAACCGGTTACTCCCTCTTTCTCAGCTGCCTTGATGAGCGCATCGAGCAGACGGAAAGAGTAAACCTCCGGCTCCAGGTCGTAATCGAACATGGTCTTGAAGGCGGTCATCTCCGGATTCATGATCATGATGTTGCTGGTGATGCCGTTCTTGCGCAGCGTAACGCCCTCATCGGCTACAGCCACAGCCAGATAGTCTACACGATGATCCTGCAGGGTCTTGGCTATCTCCACGGCACCTGCACCGTAGCCGTCTGCCTTGATCATGCATACCAGCTTGGTTTCCGGCTTCATAAACGCACGGTAGTAGTTCAGATTGGCTACCACGGCGTTCAGATTCACCTCCAGCGTAGTCTCGTGTACCTTCTGTACCAGCAGTTCGGTGAGCTGGTCGAAGCCAAACTGACGGGCGCCCTTCAGCAGAATCACCTCATCGCGCAGGGAAGCAAACACCTCGCTGGCGATGAATTCCTCTACATTCGGGAAGAAGAACTTCTCTGAAATCTGAATCTCATCGTGCTGCTTGCAGAGCTCAGGACCGATACCGATGAACTTTACCACGCCACGCTTGCGGGCTAAATCGCTCACCTCTTTATATAATGCCTCCGGTTCCTGACCGCTCTGGTAGATGTCGCTCAATATCAGCGTATGGCGACGACCGCGATGGTCTGGACGGCGGTTCATGAAGTCGAGGGCGATATCAAGCGAATTGATATCACTGTTGTAGCTGTCGTTGATCAGCGTACATCCGTGCTGTCCTACCTTCACCTCCAGTCTCATTGCCACAGGTTCGAGCTGTGTCATGCGCTTGTCGATATCTTCAGCCGAAAGACCGAGTTTCGATGCCACGACGGCAGAGATGATGGCATTCTGTACAGATGCATCGTCGATGAACGGGATAGAGAAGCTGTCTTCCTCACCTTTATATATATAGGTAATCACGCTCACGCTCTGCTGCTTCTCGATGTTCTTTACATAGAAAGGAGCCTCCGCATTCTTGAGCGACCAGAAGAGTTTCTCGCCCTTATAGTCGGGATATTCGGCTATCACCTTGTTGATAACCTCGTCATCGCCATCATAGATTACGGTCTCTGCGTCATGGAAGAGGATGAGTTTCTCCCGGCATTTCTCCTCCAAGGAAGAGAAGTTCTCCTGATGCGCAGCACCCAGATTGGTCAGTACGGCGATGGTTGGCTGGATGATATCACGCAGGGCAAGCATTTCGCCAGGCATACTGATACCTGCCTCGAAAACACCCACCTGGGTCTGCTCGTTCATCAGCCATACCGACAATGGCACACCTATCTGAGAGTTGTAACTGCGCGGACTGCGGGTAACAAACATGCTTGGCGAGAGCAGCTGGTAGAGCCACTCCTTGACCATGGTCTTGCCGTTTGAGCCCGTGATGCCTACGATAGGGATGTTAAACTCGTCACGGTGGCGCTCAGCCAGACGTTGGAGAGCCTCGAGCGTGTTTACTACCTTCAGGAAGTTGGCTCCCGGATAATCAGAAGCATAGCCCTTAGGCACATTCGTTACAACAAAGTTTTTCACACCTCTGCGATACAACTCAGGGATGTAGTTATGACCATCATTGCGCTCCGACTTGAGCGCAAAGAACAGAGTTTCCTCTGGGAAACAAAGTGAACGACTATCGGTCAGGATAAAACCGATGTTGGTATCATTGTCTCCATAGCGACGCGCACCTATCAGTGTGGTTACCTTTTCAATAGTATATGTCATTGTCTTGTTATTTAAATATTCTTTATTTTATAAGAGATGATATTTCTCCTCAAATTGTCTTTTCTTCTCTTCCGTCCTGGCGATGAACTTCTGGTGTTCCTCGCTCTCGGGATGAAAGGCTTATGGCCGAGTGCTTCGCGGATAGGCCTCCAGTCTTCCAGAAACTGCTCTGCTGCCTTGCCGAAGTAAGTTGCCCGGAACTGCTCCCAGATATATTCCACAGCCTGTTCGCTCGGGTGCAGCATGTCTTCCTTGTAGAAGCGGTAGTCACGAAGTTCATCGTTCATGATCTCGTAAGCCGGGAAATAACTCACCACTCCGGGATTCTCCTTCACCAGCTTATCGGCTGCCAGCAGGAGCGTAGCCTTCGAAAGCTGACTCCCGTGATAGCCGTATTTGGCATAGCGGATAGGGCTTACCGTGATGATGACCTTCAGCGAGCCTTCACTGCTACCGGATGCTGCGGTCTGCGATTTCAGCAGATTGATAGCCTTCTGCAGATAGCCTGCACATTCGTCCACACTCAGTTCCCGCTCTTCGAAGAGGCGCTGCGGGCGCTTCTGGCAGTTGTCTACTATCTCGCCCGTCTCCTTCAGGATATACACATGGTTGGTACCCAGCGTAAAGACAGCCACCCGGGGATGGACCTCGGAACATTTCTCTACCGTATGGAGAATGCTTGCCGGATTATACATCACCCCGAAGGGATTCACCGTAGCCCGGAAGCGGTTCTCCACAAACCGCCTACCCAGATTGTCGGCAAAGCAACTGCCCACAAAGAGCATCCGCTCTGCCGCCCCTATCTCGAAGTCGGCCTTCGGAATATCTATTTCTGTGCGAAACAGCATAAGTCTTTCTCCTTTTTATTCTTTCACTTCCGGAGAAGCCTTCTTGCGTTTTCTCACCTCAACCACTACACCTATTATAATAAGGAGAGCCAGAACGCCATAACCGATGTAAGCCACCGTCTCGGTATTCTTGAGCGACTGAGGATGGAAATCGAGCACTACCTTATGGCTGCCTGCTTTCACGTTCAGCGCACGCAGAATATAGTTCACTCTGCCCAGCTCAGCCGGCTGTCCATCAACCGTAGCCGTCCAGCCCGGATAGTAAATCTCAGAGAATACGATCACGCCGCCCTTGCTCGACTTCACCTCGTAAGTCAGGTTGTTCGGCTTATACTGCGTCATCTTCACTACCGAAGTATCATCCTGCTTCACGCTCTGCGCCAGCTGTTCCTTAAACTTGGCATCAGCCACAGCCACGTGTCGGAGGTTCACCTTGCCCACACCATCGATTTCCTCGTTGGCATTGTTCACATACTTCACCTCGTCTACGAACCATGCATTGCCGTAGGCATACGGATTCTGAACCGGAACGGTCTGTCCGCCCTGCAGCGGCATGATGAAGTATTTGGTATTCAGCATGTTCAATACCGGATAGATACTGTCGCCGTTCACCTTGGTCATATCGCCGCCCGCAGCAGCTACCGCCTGCATCGTCTTCTGCATCTCAGGAGCGATATGTGCATCAATCATCTCCTGGTAGCGACGGAGCTTAGCTGGATGATAACCGCCGATGCTCTTGTGGTAGTAAGAGGTCTCGTTCTCATTGAATGTATTCGATGCCAGATTCAGCACACGGTAGTCGAGTGCCTTGTCACGGCAGATAATCTTGTCGGTCTCGGTCATCTGCTGCGGTGTATCGCGCTGCGCCTTGTCCACGAACATATCATCGTAGAGATAGCGCTTGTTCACCATCCACATATCCACCAGACAGAGCACGGCGATACCGGCAATCATATATTCCTTGCCCAGCTTCTTCATCTTGAAGAGCATCAGCAGTGCCGAACCGATGAGGATAATCCAGAACGAACGCCAGCAGTCGGATGTGAAGATGCCCTTGCGGATATCTGTCAGATTGCTCATGATTGGAGAGATATACTCCTGAGGCAACTGCTGCAGCGCCTGAGTCTCCTGTACCGATACGAAATCTGGGAAGAATACGCCCGGCATGATGGCAAAGAGCAGACAGAAGCCTGCTGTCAGACCAAAGCTGGCATATACATATTTTATCTTCTCTGTCAGAATCTCCGGCTCATCCACAATCTTCTTCAGCGCCATCATCGCCAGGAGCGGGATGGTGAATTCTGCAATGACCAGGATAGATGCCACCGTTCGGAACTTGGCATACATCGGCACATAATCGAGGAAGAAATTGGTAAACGGCATGAAGTTTCTACCCCAAGCGAGCAGGATGCTCAGGATGGTGGCAGCAAGCAGCGCCCACTTCATCGGACCCTTCACGATAAACAGACCGAGGATAAAGAGCATACAGACGAAGGCGCCTACATATACCGGTCCGCTCGTTCCCGGCTGGTTGCCCCAGTACTGTCCCAGCTGCTGGTAAATCTGAACGAAGTTAGGATCAGCCTTCTCCATAGCCTGCTGGTTCTGTGCCAACGGAACAGAAGCACCGCCCTTGGCATCCGGAATCATCAGCGTCCAGGTTTCGTCGATACCGTAACTCCACTGTGTGATATAGTCTCTATCCAGACCGCTGCTGGTCTGATTAGCCGCATTTTTCTTTACAAGTTCACTCTTTCCACGCATAGTTTCCTGACCATACTGCCAGGTATGATAAAGGTTCGAGAGGTTGAGCGAGATACCGATGAGGGCACCCACCACGCATACCGCCGTAGCCTTTCCGAAGCGTGCGAGTTCACCTTTCTTGATGGCATCTACCAGGAAGGCAATCACCATGAAGAGGATGATAAAGAGGTAGTAATAAGTCATCTGCACGTGGTTAGCCTGCACCTCGAAAGCCGAGAAGATGGCAGTAAGGAGCAGTCCCTTGAGATACTTGCCCCGATAGGCAAGCACCACGCCCGCAATCATCGGAGGCAGATAAGCCAGCGCCCATACCTTCCAGATATGTCCGGCAGCGATGATGATGAAAAAGTAGGACGAGAATGCCCAGATGATACTTCCCAGCGCTGCCAGCGACTGTCTGAAGTTGAAGGCACGCAGCATGATATAGAAGCCCAGGAGGTATACGAAAACATACCAAACATAGTCTGGCAACCACAGATGATATGCCTTCACAATCTGGCTGAGCACCTGATTACTGTCATACGAAGGCGACATCTGATAGGTAGGCATACCGCCAAACACCGAGTTCGTCCATCGTGTAGTCTCTCCCGTCTGCTGCTGGAAGAGTTCCTTTTCATGTCCCAGTCCCTTTCCAGCCGCCGCATCATGTCGGAAGAGAATTCGTCCGTCCATATCGGCAGGCATAAAGTAGACGAAGGAGATGATTGCAAATGCAATAACTACCAGAATATCCAGTAGATACTTCTTCAAAAATTTCATATTTCTATATAAACGTTTATAATTTGAAGGCAAAGATAGCACAAATTGGAGACAAAACAAAAAAATATAGCAAAAATTTATATTTTTTTTGTTGAGAAAGTTGTATTAGGTCAGAAATAGGGGTTCCCCTCTATCATTTAGGGAAACGCTCGCTGCCGTTTCGTTTTTTATCCCTACCTTTGCACCGTAAAACAAGTTTCTTCAAACAGTATATATTAATGTATAAAAGAATAAGAATATGAAAAGATTAGCATTCATCATGATGGCATTGCTCCTGGCTCTGATGCCGGCAGCAGCACAGAATTATCGTGACAGCAGATATTATAACAAGCAGACGGGGCATCTCGACTACCGTTACAACCACAACTACGGCAGCCCGTATTACGGATTCCGCATCGGTCCTGCCTTCACCTTCGTCAATTCCGACGATTCCCGTCTGGATGGTGGCGACTGGCAGACCGGCCTGAATGTGGGCGTAGTAGCCGGCATCCCATTGACCGACAGCGCCCCACTCTATCTCGAAACCGGACTTTCATATATAGAGAAAGGTGGCAAGAAGGATCTTCCTGAAGGCAAGAAGATGACCTACGACCTCAATTATCTTGAGATTCCAGCCGTACTGAAGTACAAGTACGAGGTAGACGACCACTTCTCCATCCAGCCTCAGGTAGGCGGCTATTTTGCCGTTGGTGTAGGAGGCAAGATCAAGAACTTTGCCGAACGTGAAGCAGAGAGCTCATTCAAGGATGCAAACTTCCGCCGCCTTGATGGTGGTATCCGCATCGGCTGCGGCATCGGCTACGACATGTTCTATGCCGATATCACCTACGATATCGGTCTTGCCAACATCTGCCACGACAGTTTCGACAAATCGCGCAATGGAGCCCTCCAGCTCAATTTCGGAGTTAACTTCTAGGAAACCTCAGCCGTAACCCAGTTCTTGAACTTCACGGCAGTAGGAAGTTTGGAGCCGAGAACCAAAGCATAGAAACCGCTCTCGTTAACATAGAGCATCTGTTGGGCACAGAACTGCGGTTCTCCTTTTTAAAAACTACCCATGCACCTTAAAACAGGGGGCATGGGTAAGACCATCCGTATTCAGTATTCAGTTATTCAGTTTTTTTTAAACCCTTACATGGATAAAGGGTTTGAAAACCCGAAAGAAAGGGATTGGTTATTTTGTAATGTATTTTTATTATTATATTATATATATTATATATTATATATATTATATATATTATATATTATATATAGATATATAGATAGTATATAAACTTTACTTTTTAGGGGGGAGTAACCCCTTAAAAAAAAACTGAATAACTGAATACTGAATAAGGTGCTGTGTTTTCTTCTCTTTAACTCTATGTTTTCTCTTCTGAAAAAGTATGAGTTGCGGGGCGCAAAACGGCGAGTTAGATTGTTTAACAGTTTTCGGATTGAAAGCGTGCTGAAAATCGCGCTTTATCACACGCTGAAATTAGGTGGTATCGGAAAATTGCAGTATCTTTGCACTGTGATTCAAGAAGGCTTGTGCACCCCACCAAGTCAACATTCAACATTCAACATTAAAACTAAAGATTATGGAACAGAAAGGAACATTGAAATATCGTAAAGTACAGCGCACACCTCAGACTGGTGAAAACGCAGGTAAGAAGAAGTGGTATGCTACTTCGGTAACCGACCGAAGCCCCCGGTGCATCACGCATCGGGGGCTTTTTTTACTTTTTTACCTTTAAAAGCCTTTTTCCTTAAAAACTCCTTAAACTTTGCTACTCTCTGCAATATTTTTAGTAACTTTGCACCCAAAAGTTAGTATACAAGATGAAAATAGGAATTATCGTTGCGATGGACAAGGAGTTTGCGCAACTCAAAACATTATTGACCGAATCGCAGGTTGAGAGAAAAAACTATAAGGACTTCGTTATCGGAAAGATAGGCAATAACGAGGTGGTGATGCAACAATGCGGCATCGGTAAGGTAAACAGTACCATAGGTGCCGTGGAAATGATTGACAACTATCACCCAGACCTTGTTATCTCTTCTGGCGTGGCTGGAGGCGCTGATATCAACCTCAACGTGACTGAGGTGGTGGTGGCAACCAACTGCGTTTACCACGATGCCTACTGCGGCGAGGAATGCGAATTCGGACAGATTCTGGGCATGCCTGCTTCCTTCAAAACACCTAAGGAATATGTGGAGAAGGCACTCGCCATCAACAACCTGCCGGGCAATAGACACCCGAAGATCCACGCCGGACAGATTGTGAGCGGCGAATGGTTTGTAGACAGCAAGGAGAAGATGCGCTCTATCCTGGAACACTTCCCTCAGGCGATGGCGGTGGATATGGAGAGCTGCTCTATCGCCCAGACCTGCCACATCTACAAGACGCCTTTCATCTCCTTCCGCATCATCAGCGATGTACCGCTGAAAGATACCAAGGCACAGCAGTATTTCGACTTCTGGGCTAAAATGGCTGAAGGCTCTTTCAATGTTACCAAGGCTTTCCTCGAAAGTCTTTAGAAGTGTTGAATGTTGAGTGTTGAATGTTGAATGATTCTTCACTCAATATTTAACACTCAACATTCAACACTCAACACTCAACATTCAACACTCAACATTCAACATTATAAAAAAGATGAATAAGATTCCAAGTTTTACAATCAATCACAATAAGCTGCTCCGCGGCATCTACGTGAGCCGTAAGGACGAAGTAGGCGGAGAAGTCATCACAACATTCGATATCCGCATGAAGGTGCCTAACCAGGAGCCTTGTCTGCACAACGGCGCCATCCATACCATTGAGCACCTGGCTGCCACCTATCTGCGCAACGACGAGGAGTGGAAGGACCGCATCATCTACTGGGGACCGATGGGATGCCTCACGGGCAACTATCTCCTTATCAAGGGCGACCTGGAGAGCAAGGACATCGTGGAACTGATGAAGCGCACCTTTAAGTTTATCGCCGATTTCGAAGGAGAGATTCCGGGACAGGCGGCAAAGGACTGCGGCAACTACCTGCTCCACGACCTGCCTATGGCGAAATATGAAGCCAGGAAATATCTGGATGAGGTGCTCTGCTGCATCAGGGAAGAAAACCTCATCTACCCTACTCAGGATTAGAAACAAAAAAATATGGCAAGCTTACCACTTAAGCTTGCCATATTTTTCTTTATACCAAAGTTGCCAGCCATTGACCAGATTCTGCCATACTACATAGGCACCCGGTGCTACGGCAGCAAGAGGATTCAGGAAGGTGAGGGTGAGCCAGATGCCCACTACCGTATTCTTCTGTCCCAACGCCTGACCGGCACTGATACTCGCACCGAAATGCCTGCCTACCGCCTTGCCGATGGCAAACTGGAGGAGACATACCAGCAGCGGTACAAAGAGCAGCAGAAGCATCGTTACGCCCGATACCTCGGCATGGAGCATGTTGCGAACCGTTTCGCCCATCAGTATCGTGAGGTTGAAACACCACATATAAAAGCCCAAATCCTTTACATTCTTCACTTTATCCACCCATTTTGGCAGGAACCGGCGGCTCAGCAAGGCAAGCAGCAGAGGCACCACCAGCACGGTAGTGACATTGCGGAACACCATCGCACTCATCATGAGGAACGATACGTCTGCCCCCTTCTCTACCATCGGGAAAAGACTCGGAATGATGATCATCGTAAAAATGTTGGCGATGACCGTATAGGTGGTCAGCGAACCGATACTGCCGCCCAACTTCTCCGTAACCACAGCCACGGCGGCTGCCGTAGGACAGATGAAGCAGATGAAGGCACCCTCGAGAACCAGTTTGGTACTGTAATCGGAACCGAACTCGAAGATGAGCACTACCATCGCCAATGCCAGCGAGGTACGGATGAGCTGGAGGATGAAATGCCACGCCTTAGGCTTCATCTCCTTGATTTCTATCTTACAGAAAGTAACATAGAGCAGGGAGAACAGCACTACCGGCATCAGACTTACCAACCTCGGACCACAATAATCGCCAATGGGCACCAGGAAGGGCACATTGGCGAATATCAGGTAGCCCAATGCTCCCATAACCAGGGAGCAGGGCAATGAAAACTTTCTAAAAAATCTCCACAAAAACATTTCTGTTTAGTCTTTGTTGCTGCGCTTGCGCTTCAGGTGATCGAGCTCGATCTTGCGCATACGCATGTTCTTTGGAGTTACCTCTACGTACTCGTCCTCACGGATATACTCCAGGCACTCCTCAAGACTCATCACGGTCTTAGGAATGACGCGAGCCTTATCGTCAGAACCAGAAGCACGTACGTTGGTAAGCTGCTTAGCCTTGGTTACGTTGACTACCAGGTCGTTGTCGTGAACATGCTCACCTACAACCTCGCCGCCGTAAACCTCCTCACCCGGGTCGATGAAGAACTTACCGCGATCCTGCAGCTTATCGATAGCGTAAGCAAAAGCTGTACCGGTTTCGAGCGCAATCATGCTACCGTTAGAACGGCGGCTGATTTCACCCTTGTATGGCTGATACTCCTTGAAGCGGTGAGCCATGATAGCCTCGCCCTGAGAAGCGGTAAGCACGTTGGTACGCAGACCGATGATACCACGTGAAGGGATATCGAACTCGATGTCTACACGCTCGCCCATGTTCAGCATAGAGGTCATATCACCCTTGCGGCGGGTTACCATATCAATCATCTTAGAAGCAAACTCCTCTGGTACGTTGATGGTCAACTCCTCTACAGGCTCGCACTTCACACCATCAATCTCCTTATAGATAACCTGAGGCTGACCTACCTGGAGCTCATAGCCCTCGCGGCGCATGGTCTCGATGAGTACAGAGAGATGGAGCACACCACGACCTGATACAATCCACTTATCGGTAGAATCCTCGTAAGGCTGTACGCGGAGAGCGAGGTTCTTCTCGAGCTCCTTGTTCAAGCGCTCCTGGATGTGGCGTGATGTACAGAACTTGCCTTCCTTACCGAAGAATGGTGAATCGTTGATGGTGAAGAGCATGCTCATGGTAGGCTCATCTACAGCGATTGGAGGCAGTGGCTCTGGATTCTCGAAGTCGCAGATGGTATCACCAATCTCAAACTTCTCCAAGCCGACAACGGCACAGATATCGCCAGAATCTACATGATCGGTCTTCTTGTGACCCATACCCTCGAAGGTGTGGAGCTCCTTGATCTTGGTCTTCTCCTGGGTTCCGTCGCGGTGACAGATGGTAACGTTCATGCCGTCCTTCAATGTACCACGGTGAACACGACCTACGGCGATACGACCAGTATAAGAGCTGTAATCGAGAGATGTGATAAGGAGCTGAGGAGTACCCTCGAGCTGCTTAGGAGCTGGGATAACCTCAATAATCTTATCAAGCAGATAATCGATATTGTCTGTTGGATGATTATAGTCCTCGCCCATCCAGCCGTTCTTGGCAGAACCGTAAACTACTGGGAAGTCGAGCTGGTCTTCTGTAGCATCGAGGTCGCACATCAGGTCGAATACCATCTCGTACACCTCTTCAGGGCGACAGTTAGGCTTATCTACCTTATTAACAACAACGATAGGCTTCAGTCCGAGCTGCAATGCCTTCTGGAGCACGAAACGGGTCTGAGGCATCGGACCCTCGAAAGCATCGACGAGGAGGAGGCATCCATCTGCCATGTTGAGCACGCGCTCAACCTCACCACCGAAGTCAGAGTGTCCAGGAGTATCGAGGATATTAATCTTAGTACCTTTCCAATTGATAGATACATTCTTTGAGAGAATGGTTATACCACGCTCGCGCTCTAAGTCGTTGGAATCGAGCACTTCGCCGCTGTTATCCTGGCCGTCGCGGAACAGCTTACCGGCGAGCATCATCTTGTCGACCAATGTAGTCTTACCATGGTCAACGTGTGCAATAACTGCAATGTTTCTAATGTCTTGCATTTTAATTTTTACCTTAAATACTTAAATTTGGGTGCAAAATTACAAAAAAATCCCGAAATGTTTGCATAATTCGGCAAAAAGTTGTATCTTTGCACCGCATTTTTAATGAAACCGCCGTGAGGAAGGTCATCAGATGCACAAAATTAAACATATTCATATTTTATTAAATTAAGTTTTTACAGCTATGTATTTAGACAAAGCAAAAAAAGAAGAGATCTTTAGCAAGTACGGAAAGTCTAACTCTGATACTGGTTCTGCTGAGAGCCAGATAGCATTGTTCTCATACCGTATTGCTCATTTGACGGAACATGTTAAGAAGAACCGTAAAGATTATACTACAACACGTGCGTTGACACAGCTTGTAGGAAAGCGTCGTGCATTGCTCGATTACTTGTATGATCGCGACATCAATCGCTATCGTGCTATCATCAAGGCCCTCGGTCTTCGTAAGTAATCAGCTTAGGCAGACACATTGCTTAACAGAACAGAATCCCATCGTTCGCAAGAGCGATGGGATTTTTCTTGTATACTCATAAATAAAAAAAGAATATGATTCATTTCTTAGAACAGCACTTTGTAGAACTTGTAACCATAACCAGCATCATCTATCTGACGCTGGCAACCATCCTGTTGCTCTACCAGACACCTGATACGGCCGTTTACAAAACTTTCCGCAGATCTAAAAGACTGATGGCAGGCGGAATGATGCTCATCAGCCTGAATATATGGATCTGGATAGCTTCATTTACAGGAAGCTGGACGGAATATAACAACTGGGTTCCCTGTTTCGACATCATCCTCTTCTATCTGATGGGCATCTGCTTTAGCTTCTCGCTCAGCAGTCTGCTCGACCCTCATTATATCTCCCGGAAGCGCTGCAGGACGATAGCCGTAAAGTTCACAATGACGGCTTTCTTCGCCCTTATCGCCATGACAGATGCGCTGAAGGCATACCAGATACCCCTGCTGCTTATCGCCCTGATAGGACTGCTGGAGATGCTCATAGGACATATCTACTACTTCAACAAGTGCTATCTGAGAAGCAACGCCCTCTTCGAAAACTACTTCTCGAACGAGAAGAGCCATTTCATCAGATGGCTCAAGGTGAGCCACTGGCTCTTCTACGGCATGCTGATACTGGGCGTGATATCCATCCGTACGGGTGCCCTATTCAACTGGCTGGTGCAATTCTATGTGGTAGGCATGAACCTCTATATTCTGGTAAACATCATCAACTATGCCTCTGAATACGAGACGCTGATGAAGGCAGACTGCGATAAGACGGAAGAAGAAAAGAGCGGAGAAGCCAGCCCGAAGAAAGCCTACATCGAAACGCTGCGCCCTAGAGTAACGGAATGGATTCAGGAGAAATCGTATCTGAAGGACCAGTTCACGATAGATGATCTTGCCACCAAGCTGTATACCAACAAGACCTACCTCTCCTCCTTCATCAAGGAAGAATTCGGCATGAACTTCAGCAGTTGGATAGCGAGTCTGCGCCTGGAAGAAGCCAAGAAAATGATGAGCGAGCATCCTGATGCCAAGCTGAAGGATATCGCCTACAACGTAGGTTTCTCCTCGCTGCCCTACTTTTCGAGCGTCTTTGCCAAATCAGAAGGTGTCACGCCATCTGCCTGGATGAAAGAAATCAGCAGGAATAAAGAAAGATAAGAAACAGAAAACGGGCTGGGAGCGAAAAAGCTCCTAGCCCGTTTTTGTATACTTACTAAAATTAAATTACTTAAGTATCTCCTTCAGCGGTTTCATCACGAAATCACGCTCCTCCATCAACGGATGAGGAACCTTGAAATCGGGCTCATCTATCACCAAGTCATCTATCATCAGGATATCAATATCGATGATGCGGTCCTGGTATTCGCCATCCACCGACTTCATGGTGCGCCCCATTTCGCGCTCTATGCGCTGGGTTGCCTCCAACACCTGGCGCGGAGCCATCGTGGTGAGAACCAGCACACAGGCATTGATATAGTCGTTGGGAGATGAATAGCCCCAAGGCTTGGTTTCGTAAAGAGCAGACTGGCGCTCTACCACACCAATCTGCTCTCCTATCTTTTCTATTACCTCGCGAATGTTGCGCTTTCGGTTGCCCAAATTCGTACCGAGACTTAAATATACCTGATACATACTTATTCACACTTTTACAAAATTGTGGATAACTAAGCTAAAACCCAGAATATCAACAACTTCTATGTGTATATAAACTGTTTATACCACTGTTTAATCTGGAAGCATCAACAAAGAATCACCATAGCAGCCAAACATATAGCCATTCTTCACAGCCATCTTGTATGCCTCGTAAACCAGGTCGTAACCGCCAAAGGCTGCAGTACTCATCATCAGGGTTGACTCCGGATGATAGAAATTGGCTACGGCACAGTCAGCAAGACCGAAATCGTATGGAGGGAAGATGAACTTGTTGGTCCATCCATCGAAAGCCTTCATCATACCGTCGGTTCCGACAGCCGTTTCAGTTGCCTTCATCACGCTGGTACCGATAGCGCAGACACGATGGCCGGCAAGCTTGGTCTTGTTAACCAGATCGCATGCCTCCTGGCTAATCATCATCTGCTCAGAATCCATCTTGTGCTTGGTAAGGTCTTCAACCTCAATATCGTGGAAGTTGCCCAAACCGCAATGCAGGGTGATATAAGCCTCGTTGATACCGTTGATCTCCATACGCTTCATCAGCTCGCGTGAGAAGTGAAGACCGGTAGCAGGAGCAGTAACAGCACCCTCTACCTCAGCGAAAACACACTGGAAATCTTCCATATCATCCTCTGTAGCGTGATGATCTTCACGTGCATCGATGACGTAGCGTGGCAGCGGAGCCTCGCCCAGAGCGAAGAGCGAACGCTTGAAGACATCATGATTGCCATCCTCATCATAGAGGAAACGGAGGGTACGGCCACGGCTGGTGGTATTGTCGATAACCTCGGCAACCATCTCGTTGACATCATCGAAGAAAAGCTTGTTGCCGATACGGATCTTGCGGGCAGGCTCTACCAATACGTCCCAAAGGCGCATCTCAGGATTGAGCTCACGGAGCAGGAACACCTCAATCTTGGCATCGGTCTTCTCCTTGGTACCATAAAGACGGGCTGGGAAAACCTTGGTATTGTTGAAGATGAAGGTATCGCCCTCTTCGAAGTAATTCACGATATCCTTGAACTGCAGGAATACTGGATTGCCATCGGCATCAACCATATCCTTGCCGTTTTCATCTTTCTTGTACATCTCGATGGTTTCTGACTTCTTGTGGAGAACCATGAGTCGGGACTCATCGCGGCGAGTAATCTCGAATGTACGTTCACCACTAGCCGTTTTTACCACGTGCTTTGCCTTATGTGGATAAAGTGCCACCTGATCTTTTGGCAACTTAAAGTTAAATTGTGATAGCTTCATGTTATATTTTTTATTACTTGGATGGCTGAAGGCTGTCTTCAAGAGGCTGCTCATCAAGCCATTCCTGGAAATGTTCAAAACTGATGCAGTTTTCTACTGCGAAACTTCCTGCCTTGGTACGGCGGAGGGCGGTAAGGTAGGCGCCACTATCGAGAGCCCTGCCGATATCACGGGCGAGGGAGCGGATGTAAGTGCCTTTGCCGCAAACCACACGGATGCTGGCGGTCTTCTCCTCATCGTTATAATCGGTGAGTTCTATCTCGTCTACACGCACGGTCTTCGGCTTGAGCTGAACCTCTTCGCCTGCCCGGCGCAAGGCATAAGAGCGGTCGCCATTCACCTTTACGGCGCTGTAGGTAGGCGGAACCTGCTGAATCTCGCCCACAAACTGCTTGAGCGTTTCCTCCACCAGCTGGCGGGTGATATGCTTCGTAGGATAGGTGTGATTCACGCTGTGTTCCTTATCGTAGCTGGCGGTAGTAGCACCGAGCTGCAGGGTAGCTGTATACTCCTTGGTATGGGTCTGCAGCTGTTCTATCTGCTTGGTACATTTGCCGGTGCAGAGCACCAGCACGCCAGTGGCAAGGGGATCAAGCGTACCGGCATGTCCTATCTTCACCTTAAAACCGAGCTTCTTGCTGAGCAGATAGCGAACATGTGCCAGGGCTCCGAAACTCGACATGCGATAAGGCTTGTCGATGGCAATAATTTCTCCTTTTCTGAAATCCATATATTAAATGATTGAACAGATGATGGTTACGGCACCTGCAATTGCACAATAGATACCGAAATATACCAGTTTACCCTTCTTCACAATGTTAATCATCCATTTACAAGCCAGACAACCTGAAATGAATGCAGCCACAAAGCCTATAATCATAGGGAATGCGTCGATGCCTCCAAGTGTCTCTTCGCCCTTCAGACCCTTCAGAAGGTCGAGCAATGCCTCGCCCAGGATTGGAGGAATCACCATAAGGAACGAGAATTGAGCCATCTTCTCCTTCTTGTCACCAAGCAAAAGGCCGGTGGCGATGGTAGTACCAGAACGGGAAAGGCCAGGCAATACGGCAAGTGCCTGTCCGAGACCGATGATAAAGGCATGCAACGGACTGATATTCTCCTTCTGACGAGGCTTGGCGAAGTAAGAGAAAGTAAGGAGCACAGCTGTTACGAGGAGCATACAGCCCACGATAAGCAAGCCTGAACCGAAAACCTCTTCTACCTTATCCTTGAAGAATACGCCTACGATACCCACAGGAATCATAGAGATGACGATATTGAGGGCATACTTTGTTTCCTCATTCATCTGGAACTTGAAGAGTCCCTTCAAAATCCAATCAATTTCTTTCCACAGAATGACCAGTGTACTCAACACGGTTGCTACATGAACCATGATAGTAAAAGTAAGGTTATCCTCTCCGTTAATGCCAAAAAGATAAGCACCGATAGCCAAATGACCGCTACTGCTTACAGGCAAATACTCTGTGAGACCCTGAACGAGTCCCAACACTAATGCTTCAAACCAATTCATCGAATGAAATAAATGTTATGTGCTGATTTTTATTTAGGGTTACGCCCTATAAACTACTAAATATAAACTTATTAATTGTCTTTCGGCTTATGTATTACCGCATAGATGATTGAAAGGAAACCTATCAATGTTACGGTTGGTGCTACAACGATGCGACGGGTACTGAAAATATCAGTATCGAAGGTATGCTCGTTAGAACCGGCGCCACTCATCAGCAGAAAGCCGATGATGATAATCGCCATTCCGATGCCTAACAAGATAAAGTTCATCTTGTCGAATGCTAAATTCTTCTTATCCATTATTTTTAATGTTTAATGTGTAATGTTTAAATTTTATACAGGTCTCCCGCCTTCATCTTCAGGAACTTATTGACCGAGATGCAGGCGCAAAAAGCGGTGATGATGATACCGAAGAGGAAGACGGAGCCGCCGGTGATGGCGAGTTCCTGCCAACCCAAAACGTTCATCAACTCAGGTTCGTGGAGCGACCATGCATAGAGACAACCGCCCAGGAAACCATCTGCCAGCAATGCAGAAACAACGCCCACAAGCATAGCCTTGCGGAGGAACGGACGGCGGATAAAGCCCCAGGATGCACCTACCAGTTTCATCGTATGGATGGAGAAACGGCGGGCATAGATGCCCAGACGCACCGTATTGTTAATCAGCGAGAACGAGATGAAGGTGAGCAGGGCTGCTACAATCAGCAATCCGATACTGATCTTTGCCAACGAATTGTTCACCTGTTCTATCAGGTCGTGCTGATAAGTAACCTCGGTAACACGCGGATATGCCTTCAGTTCCTTGGCAATCCACTTCAATGAATCATTGTTCGCGTAATCTGCCTTCGTCGTAATCTCTATGGAAGGCTGGAAAGGGTTGACACCGGCAAACTCGCTCGGGTTGGTACCCAAATCGCGGGTAGCTTCTTTCAGTGCCTCTTCCTTGGTGATATAAGTCAGCGTATTGACATAAGGTCTTGCATTCAGGCGTTTACACATCTGCAATCCCTCCGGGTTAGTCATATCCTGTTCGAGCATCACCTGTACCACGAGATTCTCCTTCACATAGGAAGATAGATTACGTCCCATGAGGACAGAGAAGATAACTAATCCCAACAAAATGAGCACCATAGCGGTACTGATACACAAAGTAATGACCTGCAATCCACGATGATTGCTAGGCTTATATTGTTTCTTTCTCATTTTTAAAAATCTTTACTAACTTAAAATCAAAAGGGCACAATGACCCAAATTGTCTGCAAAGATACGCATAAACGAAGAAATTACAAAATAAAATAGCATTTATTTACATTTATTCAATTAATTAATCGAACCACAGGCAAAAGTTAAGTTCAATTGAAAAAGGAAAAGGGCCAACCTCACGGCCAGCCCTTCACATACTAAGTAAAATTCAAATAGGTATGACTTGAATTTACTAATTTACAAATACAATATTAGGGATGAAAAAATCCCAACATCTACACAATCTTTACATCTTAGTGATGACACCCTTCTCAGAACTCTCCAGGAACTGGATGATGTTCTGAATCTCCGGTCCATCTGGCACCTGATCCTTGATCTGGTTAATGGCATCGAAGAGGGATGTCTGACCATGGAATACCAGTCGGTAGGCATTAGCAATATGCTTGCGAACCTTCTCGGTAAGCTCAGCTGCTTCCATGATGATGGTGTTAGGACCTGCATACTTCACAGGCTTTCCACCGGCAATGATATAAGGAGGAATATCCTTAGAGAAGGTAGTACCTGCCTGAATCATCGCCAAGTCGCCTACTCTAGTCTTGGCGTTCTCTACTACAGATGTTGAGTAGATGACACCGTTACCAATCACACAGTCGCCCGCAATCTTGGTACCATAACCGAATACGCAACCGTTGCCGATTACGGTATCGTGAGAGACATGGGCACCTTCCATCAGGAAGTTGTTGTTGCCCAGAACGGTCTTGCCGCCCTTATGGGTACCACGGTTGATAACCACGTTCTCACGGATGGTATTGTTATCGCCGATGACTACCTCACTCTCCTCACCTGTAAAGTGGAAGTCCTGTGGGAGCGCAGCGATAACGGCTGCCTGGAACACCTTATTATTATTACCCATGCGAGTACCGTTCATGATGCTCACGAATGGATAGATGGTACAGTTGTCGCCGATGACCACATCGTCCTCAATATAGGCGAATGGATATATCTTGCAGTTGTCTCCAATCTTAGCCTTTGGAGAAACCTCTGCCTTTGGACTTATTATACTAGCCATAACTATAAACTATTAATTATTAACTATAAACTACTTAGCTCCTCCACCCAATGCATAGTAGAGATTTACTACTGCCTGCATCTTGTAGAAGTCATCAGCTACCTTAGAAAGCTGTACGTTGAGGAGTGAAGACTGTGCCTGGATGATTTCAAGGTAAGAGCTGCCTGCAATACCCATCAATTCCTTGGTAGATTCTACATTCTTCTCGAGTACTTCTATTCGCTTCTGCTCTATCTTGCTCTTCTCATCAGAGTAGTTGTAGAGAACAAGCGCATTGCTCACCTCGCTACCAGCCTTCAGCACGGTATTCTGCCAGGTGTTGTAAGCCTGCTCATACTGCATCTTAGCCACCTTTAAACCGGCAATGATACGGCCGTTCTGGAAAATTGGCTGGGTAAGAGAACCTACAGCTGAGAGCAACCACTTACCTGGGTTCACGATGCCCATACCACCTGAATTGGTGAAGGCACCTGTACCGGAAATGGTGATAGATGGATAGAACTTGCTGCGGGCGGTCTCTACACCATAGAAGCACTGGGCAAGATTCATCTCGGCTGCGTGGACATCAGCACGGTTGTTGAGCAACTGGATGCCTACACCGGTTGAGAAATTAGAAGGAAGACTCTGGTTATCCAACTTGCCACGGGCGATGCTATGTGCCTGGTCGCCGATGAGCAGACTCAGAGAGTTCTCTGTCTCACGAATCTGGCGCAACAGATCGGTCTTCTGGGTCAACACAGAATAGTAGTTAGACTCAGCTGACTGGATGGCTGGTGTACGGTAACCCAATCTGAGATCGTGCATCTTCTGCATAGTCTCCCAAGTATCCTTGGTCAATCCTTCCATATTGTTAACCAACTCCACCTGCTTGTCGAGCATCAACAGAGTATAATACATGTTGGCGATGTTGGCGATGAGGTTGGTCTTGACAGATACCTGATAATCCTGCAACTGGAGCAGCGCCATCTGGCACTGCGCTTCTGAGAGAGCAGGTTGCCGAAGAGGTCTACCATCAGCTGGCTGTAACAGGCATCGTGTAAGTCTTGGTGGCAGCCTGACCATCCCAGGAAGCGATGGTTCCCTGAGGAGTGAAAGCCAGAGAAGGCACGAATGCCAACTTGGCACACTTCAGCTGCTCTTCTGCTATCTTCACGTTCAAAGCCGCATTGAGGAGGTTGACATTGTTGTTCAATCCCTTCTCAATGATTGACTGGAGCTGAGGATCGGTAAAGACACTGCGCCAAGGGATATTGGCGAAGGTAGTAGTATCCTTTACAGCCAATGTATCTGTATCAGAAGCTACATCGCGAACGATACCGCTGGTCTTCACATCCGGACGCTCATACTTTCCGTAGAGAGTCTTGCAGCTGCTCAGGGAGAGCGCTGCGAGACCCAATATGATGATATTTAAATTCTTTTTCATTGTTTCCTTTGAAGTTACATTGCGTTATTACTTCTTCTCGATACCCTTCATTTCGTGAGCGGCGTTGGCATACTGCTCCAATTCAGCAGCTACCTCCTCGTTCATCTCGTCCTCGAACTTCATTGGGGTCAACTTCTCCTGCAACCACTGGAAGACTGCAAAGAGAGCAGGAACCACGAAGATCTGACAGATAGTACCGATCAACATACCACCTACGGCGGCAGCACCCAAGGTCTGGTTACCATTCTTACCTACACCTGATGCGAACATCAGAGGCAACAGACCGATAACCATCGCCAGAGAGGTCATCAGGATAGGACGGAGACGGGCACCGGCACCCAGGATAGCTGAGTACTTGATAGCCATACCCGTACGACGACGCTCGAGGGCAAACTGTACGATAAGGATGGCGTTCTTAGCCAACAGACCAATCAACATAATCAACGAAATCTGCATGTAGATATCGTTAGAGTGACCGAAGAGGTTGGTGAAGATGAACGCACCTGCCAAACCGAATGGGATAGACAGCACTACAGACAATGGCAAGATGTAACTCTCGTACTGGGCACTCAAGATCAGGTAAACGAATACGATACAGAGTGCAAAGATCAAACCTGTAGAGTTGCTGGACTCAGCCTCAGAACGGGTCAAGCCAGAGTACTCATAGCCGTAACCCTCTGGCAATGTCTCCTTGGCAACCTCAGCAATCGCCTTCATACCGTCACCGGTAGAGTAACCGCTGTTAGGAGTTACAGATACATCCATAGAGGTAAACAGGTTGAATCGGGTGATGTTAGCAGGACCATAAATCTTCTTCAAGTTCACGAACTCGCTTACAGGAGACATGGTGCCATCAGCACAACGCACATAAATCTTGCTCAGATCGTCTGGACGCATACGACTCTCAGGACCAGCCTGAATCATCACACGGTAGAGCTTACCATAAGCATTGAAGTTAGATGCGTAGAGACCACCGAGATAACCCTGCATCACAGCCAATACAGAAGATGGAGAGATACCTGCCTGCTTGGTCTTGGCAACATCTACATCCACCATATACTGAGGATAGTTAGGGTTATACTGAGTCTGAGCGGTCTGAATCTCAGGGCGCTTGTTCAACTCAGCCAGGAACTTCTTCACATTATCAAAGAACTTGTTCAAGTCGCCACCAGTCTTATCCTGCATGGTCATGGTAATACCATTCTGCATAGAGAAACCGGAAATCATAGGTGGAGCAAAGGCAAGAACCTGTGCATCCTTGATGGCAGCAGTCTGCTTGTAGATCATACCCAATACAGAAGTATACTCCATAGGGTTAACAAACAATGCCTCAATACCGCCACCCGTACAAGCCTCCTTGATACGGTGGAAGAATCCACCCGGACGCTCCTCGAATGGCTTCAGCTTCACGATGATGGTACCCTGGTTAGAACCGGCACCACCGATAAAGCTATAACCCATGATGGCGTTACGGGTTGCGATGGCTGGGTTGCTAGCCAGCATCTTATCTACCTGCTTAACCACCTCTGCTGTACGTTCCTGAGAAGTACCAGGAGCTGTAGAGATACAAGCGAAGATAGTACCGGTATCCTCATCAGGCACCAGACCCGTCTTGGTTGTACCCATCAGGCAACCAGACCTACGATGCTGACAGCCACGAGGCTACCAGCGATGATGCCATGATTGATAACCCACTTGACACCACCTTTATATTTATTGGTAATCTTATCAAACTGATAGTTGAATCCAGCATGGAATCGGTCGATAAAAGACATTTTCTTCTCGTGACCCTCCTCGTGTGGCTTCAGTAACACGGCACAGAGTGCAGGAGACAGCGTCAACGCATTGATAGCCGAAATAACGATAGATACCGCCATGGTTACACCGAACTCACGGTAGAAGTAACCGGAAGTACCACCGATGAACGATACAGGAACGAACACGGCAGACATCACCAATGTAATAGAGATGATGGCGCTGGAAATTTCGTTCATCGCATCGATAGCTGCAGTAAGGGCACTCTTGTAACCCTGGTCGAGCTTGGCGTGAACCGCCTCGACCACCACAATGGCATCATCGACCACAATCGCAATAGCCAGCAGCAGGGCTGACAGCGTAAGCAGGTTGATGGAGAATCCGAAGATCCAGAGGAAGAGGAAGGTACCGACCAAAGCCACAGGCACGGCAATCATAGGAATCAGCGTAGAACGGAAGTCCTGCAAGAAGATATACACTACGATAAACACCAGTACCAGGGTGATGATCAAGGTGAAGATAACTTCCTCGATAGATGCGAACAAGAACTCAGTAACATCCATCAGGATAACATTCTTCAACCCAGGAGGATAACTCTTCTCCAGTTCATCAAGCGATTTCTTTACGTCGCTGGCAATCTGGGTAGCGTTGGAACCGGCAATCTGCTGAACCATACCCAGCACGGCAGGCTGACCATCATTGAGCAGGTTTACGTTATACTGCAAACCACCCAACTCAATCTTGGCAACTTCGCCCAGACGGAGAGTCTGACCGGAAGTATTGCTCTTGATAAGGATGTTCTCATACTCCATTGGAGTCTTCAAACGACCCTTGTAGCGCAAGGTATATTCATACTGCATATCAGAGCTTTCACCAAAGCTACCAGGGCAGCCTCGATATTCTGCTCTGCCAAAGCCTGAGAAACATCAGAAGGAACCAGTCCGAACTCCTTCATCTTCTCTGGCTTCAACCAGATACGCATAGAGTAGTTACGGGTAGAAGGGCTCTGCACATCACCCACACCATTGATACGCTTCAACTGAGGAATGACGTTGATCAGGGCGTAGTTGGTAACAAACTGGTCGTCGTAACGGCCATCGTCTGTGGTCAGAGCAAACATGATAACGTTGGAACTCTGACTTTTGGTAACGGTGACACCCACCTTGGTAACCTCAGCAGGCAACAGAGACTGTGCCTGAGACACACGGTTCTGTACATTCACCGCAGCCATATCAGGGTCAGACCCCTGCTTGAAGTAAACGGTGATTTCCATACCAGAGTTAGACGCAGAAGAGGTCATGTAAGTCATGTTCTCCACACCGTTGATACTTTCCTCCAGCGGAGCAACGACTGAGTTCAACACCGTCTGGGCATCTGCACCCGTATAGGTAGCATGTACCTCGATGGTAGGCGGCGCGATATTCGGATACTGCTCGATAGGCAGCGATACCAAGCCGATAATACCCAGCAAGACGAAGAAGATGGAAACCACCGTCGAAAGTACCGGGCGTTTTATAAAGTTTGTAAATGACATAATCTTATTTTAATTAAGAATTAATAATTAACAATTAATAATTGCCCCAAGGTCTATTAATTATTCATTATACATTATTAATTATACATTATATTACTTCTTTCCGCCCATAGCAGTAGCGAAGGCATGAGCGTTATCCTGAGACTCAGCCAACTTTGGCAGCCTCAGCAATCTTCTGATTGTAACGCTCCAGAGTGATAGGCTTGATCTGCTGACCATCGGTCAACTTGGTGATACCCTTCAATACGATGCGGTCACCTACATGGAGACCAGAAGTTACGATATAGTTCTTGCCATCATCCTGTGGATTTACCTTGATTTCAGAATACTTCACCTTGTTATCCTTGGTTACTACGTAAACGAAAATCTTATCCTGCACCTGAGAGCAAGCCTCCTGAGGGATGACGATAGCCCTGTTATGATCATTAGGAACCACGATAGAACCTGCACCACCACTCTTCAGCAACTTCTCTGGGTTAGCGAAGTGAGCGATGAGAGAGATAGAACCGGAAGTAGCATCGATGACACCACTCATCTTAACCACCTTACCCGGATGATTATAGATAGTACCATCAGCCAACTGCAGCTTAACAGCTGGGAACGCTGCGATGGCTGCCTGAACGCTACCATTGGTCTTAGACATGTTCAGAATCTGAGACTCAGAGAGTGAGAAGAATACCTCCATGGTGCTGATGTTAGAAACAGTTGTCAGAGCCTGACCAGAAGCGCTTACCAAAGCACCAACCTTGAAAGGAAGGCTACCTACAACACCTGCAGAAGGGCTGGTAACGGTACACCAAGACAACTGCTCGCGGGCTGAAGCCAGAGCAGCCTCTGCCTGAGCTACCTGAGCCTTAGCTGTTGCATAGCTGTTAGCTGCTGTAGAAAGTTCATATTCACCGATAATCTTGCTATCATACAATTTCTTATTGTTCTGGTAAGTCAACTTTGCAGTGTTAGCCTGAGCCTTGGCTGTATTGACAGCGGCAGCAGCTGAACGGACAGCGGCCTGATAAGTCTCGCTATCGATTGAGAACAAAGCCTGACCAGCAGAAACTGTCTGACCCTCATGTACAAAAACCTTTGTAATGAAGCCAGAAACCTTAGGACGAACCTCTACATCCTGAATACCCTTGATGGTTGCAGGATAGGTAGTCTGCAATGCGGCGCTGGAAGTGCCGATAGTAGCCACGGCAAACTCATCGTCGCCGAAGTTAGGCAGACCACCCTTCTTGCTTCCACCACATGATGTCAAAGTTGCGATAGCACAAACTGCTGCAACAAACAAAACGTTTTTAATTTTCATACCTATTTTTATATTATAATTTATTATTTAACTTTTATCTTCTCTTATTCAAAAGTTCTTTCCGTCCTCTAACGAAAACTTTCACACGCCTTTAAGTTTTAAAAGCGTTGCAAAAGTACTAATAATAAATGAATAACGGCTCGCAAGGAGCCGTTATTTAACAAAAATTATTCTCTATTTTGAGTTTTCTGCATTTACCAATCCCATCTCCTGAGCCTTCTTCATCAGAAGCTTCATCAACGGTTCACGCTCATTAGCCACCTTATTATCCAATACAGCATCCTTGAGATACTGCTTCAGGGTGCCTACCTCGCGGCAAGGGGTAAGATGGAACATCTCCATAATCTCATTACCATCGATGCATGGCTGGAGAAGTCGCTTATAATCACGTTCCTGCAGATCAACCAGTTTCTCGCGCACCATCTTGAAATTATCCAGAAAACGCTGCTTGCGCACCTGGTTTTTGCTGGTAATATCAGCCTCGCAGAGCGTCATCAGGTCGTTGATGTCATCGCCGGCATCATTCAGCAGGCGGCGTACGGCACTGTCGGTAACCTCCTCATCAGCAATCACAATCGGACGCATGTGGAGTTCTACCAGTTTCTGCACATACTTCATCTTCGCATCCATCGGAAGTTTCATACGGCGGAAGATACCAGGAATCATCTTTGCACCTATTATATTATGACTGTGAAATGTCCAGCCGATATTGTTGTCCCAGCGCTTGCTCTTCGGTTTACCGATGTCGTGGAAGAGAGCAGCCCAGCGGAGCCAGAGGTTATCTGAATGCTTACACACATTCTCGAGCACCTCCATCGTATGGTCGTAATTATTCTTATGTGCCCTACCGTTACGGGTTTCCACCTTGTCCATCGCAACCAGTTCTGGCAGAATGAGATCGAGCAGACCTGTATCTTTCAGGTAATAGAAACCGCTGCTTGGGTGCTTGGAGAGCATAATCTTGTTCATCTCATCGCAGATTCGCTCAGCACTGATAATCTTCAGGCGCTCGGCATTACGGGAGAGCGCATCATAGGTCTCCTCCTCTATCTGGAAATTGAGTTGGGTAGCAAAACGCACGCAACGCATCATACGCAGCGGGTCATCAGAAAAAGTGATATCCGGGTCGAGCGGAGTGGCAATAATGCCATCTTCCATATCGTAGACACCATCAAAAGGATCTACGAGTTCTCCAAAACGGTCTTTGTTCAGGCAGATAGCCATCGCATTGATGGTAAAGTCGCGGCGATTCTGGTCATCCTCCAGCGTTCCATCTTCCACAATAGGCTTTCTGGAATCGCGATGATAGCTCTCCTTACGGGCGCCAACAAACTCCACTTCTGTATCCTGATATTTCACTTGTGCTGTTCCGAAATTACGGAACACAGAGAGATGCGCCTTTCTCCCGAGCATCTTCTTCAAGGCAGAAGCTACCTCTATACCGCTACCAACCACAACGACATCAATATCATTGGAAGGTCGCTCCAGGAAGAGGTCACGCACATATCCACCTACTACATAACACTCCACAGACAGCCCATCTGCTGCCTCTGAAATCTTATGAAATATATCCTTATCCAGTATCTGTGCCAGTTCGGCATTGGTCAAATTTCTCATACTCTTTTTACTTTCGGGGTGCAAAGTTACAGCAAATCGAAGACAATACAAAATAAAAAAAGATTTTTTTTGTTTTAATTGTTGAGATGCCGCGTAACTTATCAAAAGTTACTGCAATTTAAGCGAAAAACAAAATAATTATTTGGCTATTTCATAATAAATGCGTAAATTTGCACCGAATTTCGAAATTATTATGGCAGATTTATTGAAAACAGAACAGCAGTTTAAGGATGTCATGAGTGAATGCAGGACATTATTTGAGAAGAAGCTTCATGATTATGGAGCCTCTTGGAGAATCTTGCGCCCTTCTTCTCTGACAGACCAGCTCTATATCAAGGCGAAGCGCATCCGCTCGCTCGAAATCAAGAAAGAATCTCTGGTTGGCGAAGGTATCCGTCCGGAGTTCATTGCCCTTATCAATTATGGTATCATAGGACTCATCCAGCTAGAAAAGCCTTTCGTGGATGAGGTGGATATGACACCCGAAGAGGCTATGAAACTATACGACCTCCATGCAAAGGAGGCACTGGAACTGATGCTCAGGAAGAACCATGACTATGATGAAGCATGGCGCTCGATGAGAGTAAGCAGTTATACAGACTTCATCCTGACCAAGATTCAGCGCGTAAAGGAAATTGAAGACATCGCCGGCGCTACCCTCGTTTCTGAAGGTATTGATGCCAACTATATGGACATCATCAACTATGCCGTCTTCGGTGCCATCAAAATGAGCGAGAAGTAAAAATATTAAATGATGAAGAATAAGGCAACTCACATATTAACAAAGATAGCGGTCAATATCGGGCGACTGCTGATGGCTATAACCTTCATTTTCTCAGGATTTGTGAAGGGAATTGACCCATTAGGCACGCAATACAAGATAACCGACTATCTGGAGGCGCTGCACATCGACTGGATGTTCCCCGACTGGAGCACCCTGGTGATGTCGGTATTACTAGCCACTGCAGAGTTTGCCATCGGTATCTTCCTCCTCTTCGCCATCCGACGGAGACTGATGAGCAAGATTACCCTTGCCGTGATGAGCGTGATGACGCTGATTACCCTGTGGATCGTTATCGCAGACCCAGTAAAGGATTGCGGATGCTTCGGTGATGCCGTAGTGCTCACCAATATGGAGACATTCATCAAGAACATCATCCTCCTGATATTCGCCGTCCTGCTTTGGAGAAAGCCGCTGGAGATGCAGAGACTCATCTCGAGACAGACCCAGTGGGTGGTGATCAACTACACCTTCCTCTTCTCCATCGTGATGAGTATCTGGAGTCTGTGGTATCTGCCGCAATTCGACTTCCGTCCTTATCATATAGGTGTCAACATCGCCAAGGGCATGGAGATACCGAAAGGAGCCAAGCAACCCAAGTTTGATACCACCTTCATTCTGGAGAAGAACGGAGAACGGAAGGAGTTTACGATAGACAACTACCCAGACTCCACCTGGACCTTCATCGACAGCAAGACGGTTCAGACCGAAGAAGGTTACGTACCTCCAATCCACGACTTCAGCATAGCTGATGCCAAGACGGGAGAAGACATCACCCAGGAAGTGATTCACGATAAAGGCTACACCTTCCTCCTGGTTTCGCCACATCTGGAATTTGCCGACGACAGCAACTTCGGCAATATCGATGAGATTTACGAATATGCCAACGACCATGGCTACCGTTTTCTATGCCTCACGGCAAGTACGGAGAAAGCCATCAAGCACTGGCAGGACATAACAGGAGCGGAATATCCCTTCTATGTCACAGACGAGACTACGCTGAAGACGGTTATCCGCAGCAACCCAGGTCTTCTTCTGCTGAAGAACGGAACCATCATCCAGAAATGGAGCCACAACGATTTGCCTGACATGGCAGAAATCGGCGACAAGCCACTGGAGAAGACCGAGATAGGCAAGATGCCGGAAGTAAGTGCCGCCAAGAAGATAGCCGGCATCATCTCCTGGTTCATCATTCCACTGGTACTCCTCACCATTGCCGACCGGCTCTGGCTTGGGGCGCCTGGATCAGAAAGAAAGAGAATTCGAACAGAATATTATCAACTTTTAAAAAGAAAAGAAAAATGAGAAAGAAAATTGTAGCAGGTAACTGGAAAATGAACATGAACCTGCAGGACGGTGTTGCTCTCGCTAAGGAGATTAACGAGGCATTGGTAGCAGACAAACCAAACTGCGACGTAATCATCTGTACTCCATTCATCCACTTGGCTTCTGTAGCTCAGGTTTTGGATTCAAAGGTAGTAGGTCTCGGTGCTGAGAACTGCGCTGACAAGGCTAAGGGTGCTTTCACAGGTGAGGTTTCAGCTGAGATGGTAAAGAGCACAGGTGCTCAGTATGTTATCCTCGGTCACTCAGAGCGTCGTCAGTACTATGGCGAGACTGCAGAGATCTTGAAGGAGAAGGTAGAGTTGGCTTTGGCTAACGGTTTGAAGGTTATCTTCTGCTGCGGTGAGACTCTCGAGGAGCGTGAGGCTGAGAAGCAGAACGAAGTAGTAAAGGCTGAGTTGGAAGGTTCAGTATTCCACTTGAGCGCTGACGCTTGGAAGAACATCATCCTTGCTTACGAGCCAATCTGGGCTATCGGTACAGGTAAGACTGCTACTTCTGACCAGGCTGAAGAGATGTTGGCATACATCCGCTCTATCGTAGCAGAGAAGTATGGCAACGAGGCTGCTGAGGATACATCAATCCTCTATGGTGGTAGCTGCAAGGCTAGCAACGCTCCTGAGCTCTTCGCTAAGCCAAACATCGACGGTGGTTTGATCGGTGGTGCTTCTTTGAAGGCTGCTGATTTCAAGGGTATCATCGACGCTTGGAAGAAGTAATCTCATAAGGATATTACATTTCCCGAAGGGATGCCTTCTTCGTGAAGCGCATCCCTTCATTCTTCATTACACCTTATTATATATAGAGATCCAAGAATAAGGTGTTGTTTAAAAAACAAGACGACAAACATAAAAGGAATAGTCATGAAACAATTCGTCACATTATTGATTATGATCCTCTGCTCAACATTCACAGCTAATGCGCAGAACTACCTGGACCATCTCAAAAAGAAGGAACCGGGAAAGGGTGTTGTAACCGTGAACCAAAGTAAGGCGATTGATGAACTGGTAAACGGCAAACAAGTGATTCCACAAGACGACAAGACTAAGACTACCCCACAGAAAAAAGAAAAAGAGCCTGAAGCTCAGCACAAGCAGGGGCCTGATTCCCTGAAGAAGACTGAGCCACAGCATCATGAGGCAAACCGAGAGAATGCCCACGTGAATAATGCCCAAAAGGCAGAGAACAAAAAAGAAGAAACAGAGACACCTGTAGTGGATATGCGCAAGAAAGTGATGCGCAAGAGCTATAAGGTTACAGGATATAGAGTACAGGCTTTCGCTGGCGGCAATTCGCGTAACGACCGCCTGAAAGCAGAACAGACTGGCAATCAGCTGAAAGTTCATTTCCCTGAGCAGCAGTTTATGTTCATTTCTACTCTCCAAGATGGATTTGCCGAATGGGCAACTTCCGCAGTTTAGCTGAAGCCCAGAAGATGCTTGCCAAGGTTCGTTCCCTGGGATACAGACAGGCATGCCTTGTAAAGGGACAGATTACGGTACAGTACTAGTTAATAATTAACAACTCAAGTTTCGCAAGTGGTTTAAGTACGGGCTGAAGGCCCAAAAGCTCCTAGCCCAGGGCATCGCCTGGGTATCATAGCAATCAACAAGGCGCCCTGTAAGGGCAAAAGCTTTATGTGTTGCTTGGAGTTTTAAAGCTTTTGCCCTT
>QSCI01000140.1:0-5694 GCA_003463005.1 Segatella copri
ATGCGTGCAAAGATACAAAATCAAATCGAATACACTATAAAAAGTCCGTAAACTTTTGAGTATTAATAACTTATTTAATAATCGTCTCGTTTTAACGGGACACTAGTGATGAAATATACAAGAAATCAAGTTGGAAATATGTCGTCCATGACATATTTGGAAACAATGTGCCAAGAACTTAAAAAGGCCGGTTTTCATGCGAAGCAACGTGGAAATAGACCGCCCCATGAGTATGAGCCGCATGATGCTGTGTTTGGTGGAGATATTGTGTTTAATATTGAAGCTGTTTGTTATCTTCGAAATATAGGTCTATTAGATAATGGTAAGTGTCCTATGTGTAATATGCGAGAGGATAGATTGGAGTATGCTCTTTCTTATCAAAATGGTGCAACATTTCATGTTTGTAAGAAATGTTATAAACAATATGCTCGGCAAGAAAAACAAAAGCGTGGATGTGCTTGTTGTCTAATAGTTCTTGCTGTATTGGGAGTGATTATATATGGTATTGTTCAACTTTTAATTTTGTAGGATATGTTATTAATTGTGGTAATTGTTGGAGTAGTGGTGTGTGTCTTTTTAGGACATTTTGCTTTTTCTTATCATAAACAAGAGAAAACGGTTAGTTCTAAAGGTGGCATTACTACTATGTTTTCTGAAGTTATTAAAGGACTCTTGGAATATAGAAGTGCAAGAGTAGTTCAACAGTCTAATTCTTTTATAGGAATATCTGGGGTTTTTTATGATCCAATCACTTCTAGAGAATGTGGTAATTGGGGATTTAAACTTCAAATTTCTTTTAAGCTACTTGTTGTTCAGTATCGTGCATATGTAGATTTAGGTGGTGGAGAACATATTAAACAAAATTGGGATTTCCCAATAACTCTATCGCAATCTGAAATTGTAAATATTCTGAAAAAGAAGGCTGATGAGACTAATGTTTATGGAATTTTTAAATAAAAAAAATGAACTATCTTAAAATTGTTTTGGCAGTATTACTGCTGTTGTGTTTGTTGGATATGCCTTACGGTTTCTATATATTGATAAGATATGTAGCGACAGTTGTGTTTGGTTACATGGCATATTCCTATTACCAAGAAAACAAAAACGAGTTGGCTATTGCAGCTGGAGCTTTGGCAGTATTGTTCCAGCCACTTGTCAAATTTGCTTTAGGCAGATTTGTATGGAATGTGGTGGATGTTGTTGCTGCTATCGCTTTAGTTGTATTAGTCTTAGTAGAAACTAAAAATAGAAAGGGACATTGATTATGGGATGTATTGTAGCATTAATCGTATTTTATTTTTTCTCCTGTTTTATGGGATGGTATCTGTGTGATATTAATCCCAATGATACTTATAGTTGGTATTCTGGAATATGGCATGGATTGTTTTTTATACCTAATTGGTTTAGAAGTTGGTTTGGGGATGCCATGTATAAGGCTAATTATTATACAACAGGGTATAATGTTTGGTGGTGGATAACTACATTTTTTTCTAGTGTATCCTTTATTATTGGTGGTGCTAATTATAAATATATGAGATAATGAAAAATATATTAAAAGTATTTGGCGTATTAGTTGGTAGTTTGATAATTGCCATAGGAATCAATATTTTTGTAGAACTTGGCGTGGTATTTGTATTTTCACTGATACCTGCGGTTCTGTCTAATATGTTTAGTTGTGCTTCTGCTCCAGCCGTAGATTTCTCTGTCATTGATGATATTGTAGCATATGTTCATGGTGAAGGATCTATAAGAATTATATTTACTGTTTATTTGTTGGGCATAGTGCTGTCTGCTGTAATTTCAACATTCCTTCTTTTTTGGGTATGTCATCTGACAAAAGGATCAAAAGTTCTTTCTGTATTAATGACACCTATATTGGGTATATATTTTTTAAAGTGTTGTGCGGATATTTTTGGAGGTACAAATGTTTATATAGCAAAGCTTCTATCTGATGGTGGTGTATGGGCTAATTTGGTATCTATAGGAGCTGTAATGTTGGCTCTACTGTTGAGTATTGGTGTTGTTGCTGCAAGTTGGACTAAATGGGGAATAGATTAAATGGCATAGTAATGGGAATATTTGCTAAAAAGAAAAAATGGACGTTGACAATTCAAGAAGGATTGCCGGACGATATCTATAAGCAAGCAGCTCGGGCTTTAGGCGAAGGAATTATCAATGATGATTTCTCTGCTTTTGAAAGTATGCTTGATGATAATGTGAGATGGGAGTGGGCGAAGGAAAGTCGGTCTCCAATTATTGGGCGTAATGAAGTTATTGGCTATTGGAAGGACTGGGTGAAGCGAGTAACTCATGATGAGTTGGATGTTGAGTTTGAAGTAAAGTTCTGTACTTTCTATTTTCGCACAACTTTGGCCATTTCTCCTAATGGTTATGCTACGGCATATGTGTTGTTTTGCATAGAGAATGGTTTGATAAAACTTGGCGTCTTTGTTGGTCGAATTGTTGATAGAATTAATCTATTTGGAAAAGCTGATAAGAAATGGGAGGAAACATTGGATCATTTTCCTTTAGCTCTGCAAGAAAAGGATATAAAGGAAATATCTAAACAGGAGGCAAGAGGTAATAGTATGCCATGTTTGAATTGTGGAAGAACTTCCGAAATGCTTAGTTGGGAGAATGTCGTTTTTAGTAATAGCTCTATTGATTTCAGTGGGGTGGTATCTACGTGTCCTTGTTGCAATAAAGTTGTGGAGTTCGTTTTTGATGAAGAAAGCGCATTGCATGATGAAAATAGGTTGGAACGAGTCATTGGTACAAAAAAAGAGGAAGAACTTTGGATGACTAATGATATGTTTCAGATTGGTCTATATTATACTATGCCTTTGATACATAGTGAATATATCGCTTCTTTATTTAAAGGGGAGTCGATAAAAATGAAAGTTGCTGCTGCAACATTAGGTGCAACGAAGAGAAAAGAGACTTCTCCCTATGCTGCTGCAGCTAAGTTTATGGAACAAGTCTTGTATGTCCTATATATGGAGAACTATGATGAGTATGAGAAAATCAAGAATTGCTATATAGATGCCTTGAACAATGGTGTTTATGAGGCTGCTAACAATTTGGGAATTTTGACTTATAACGTAGAACACTTAGATAAGGAAAAAGGACTCGAATATTTTAGAATAGCAGCTGAGCATAATTCAACAGCAGCCCTTAAAAATTTAGTGAAGATTTTTTGGCAGGAAAGAAAGTACGAAGATTTAATATCCTTGCTAAGAGACGATAATGGTAAAAATGAATTTGAAAAAGAAGGCCATGTCTTTCAAAGAATATCTAAGTTTGAGATCATCAAAAGTAATTTGGATTATTCTCAGTTCATTCATGTGCTTTTCCCTGAAATACAGATTGTCCGGGATTGGTATATAAGTGTCAGGTTATATTCTGATGGGAAAAATGCAATAGGAGACGAGTCTTATTTCTATGTGGCTGACTCAAAGAATAGTGCAACATACTTTGATATGGAAAGTAATAGCATCAAATTTGAGGGAGAGCGAGATTTTTTAATTTGGAAATATGTAGTTATGCCAAAGTCTAAACGTGCAATTTGGGAGCTATATCTATTGATGAATGCTAATACCTTTTTGCCATATTGGTGGCATGGTGGTTATCGTCAGCGTGTTTTCATATTCGATGATTCAGATTTCGCGAAGATTCCTGCTTTGAGATATAGGGACGTAAGTGCTGTGATAGATAAGGGATATACTCGTTCGTCCGTTGAAATTGAAGATTGTGAAGGTGGATTCGATGCTCATGTTTATTGTTGTTATTGGAATGAGTGGAAGGGACTTGTTCGAGAACACATAATCATGAAGGTTCAAGAAAACAGAGTTGTGGAATACAAACGTGGGGCAGATTTTGTAATCTTCTCGTATAATTGTGGAATTGTATATTAAATCAACACTGCGTTAATTAACGCAGTGTTGTAAATAGTATTGTGAACTTTTAATAATATACGATTATGACATTTTTCAATTCAATTATGACGTGTTACAAGAAGTCTTTTGACTTTAAGGGAAGAGCTTCCAAAAGTGAATATTGGTGGTTCGTTTTATATTTAGGTCTATTGTTTGGTTTGTCTATATGGCTAAACGACATTGATTCAGAAATAGTTGGTGGTGTTTATGTAAGCTTAATAATAGGGACGGTTCCTGCAATGTTTTCAGTCCTAGTACGACGATTCCATGATGTTGGACTTAGTACTTGGTCTTGCATTAAGAGGTTGCTTCAAATTGCAGGTTTGTCTTTTTTAGGGTGTATATTACTTGCAATATTAGGGAATTCTATACTTTCAGCATTAATAGCTTTGTTATGGCCATTTATAGGATTTTTGTTTATGTTTATAGTATTGATAGGGGATAGTGTATATGAAGATGATGATGAAGAATAGGGAACAGAGACTAATCGCAAGCCTTGTGAATGAAAAAATCAAGGCTTGCTGATACAACTTATCAAATTTTTGTTTAATTTTGCAATCGATACTAATAGATGCTACTATAATATGGGAAATGATACAGAAAATATAAAGATATTGTGCATCGGTGTCGGTGGGGCTGGCACTAATGTAATCAATCGTATGAAGGATATTGGTATTCCGAATGCAGAGTTTCTGACATTTGGAGGATATCGCTATGACTATAGCCATCCCGAAATTCCTCATTATAATCTTATAGAAGTCAATGAAATAGATAGCTTGCCTAATGGTTCTGGACCAAAGGTTTTTGAAAGGTTGGCTAATAATGTTGCCGATGATATAAAGGAAGTTCTTTTGTATCATTTAAACTCTCGTAAGTTAGAAAATGAAAGAGTGTAAATATTGGATAGTTGTACTACTACAGCTATGCTTTCTTTCTATCAGTTGTGGAGAAAAGGGGGCAAAACAAGTTGCTCCTGCTCAAGATCATGTCATTTTGAAATTTGAAAATAATGAAGATGGAAAGTATTCGCAAACGATGATAGCACAAATCATCAAACATTTTCATCTGCCAAATAATACTGTTGTAACAGATGAGGATGTTGATGCAATCTTGTTGAGAAGCGTTGATGGGGGAGATGGCATTTATGGCGGTGACGTAGTTAGCATTTGGAAGTATTATAAGAAGCAGAATGATATTCAAGAAATAGTTACGGCGCATCCTATGGCAGATTTGTTATGGTATAATCCTGATAAAAAACATGGTGTAATGCTAGGGCTAGATTCTGTTTTTGTGGCAAGTGAAGCCATGCTTGTCCCTCTAAATCCTGATGTGGTAGTTGTAAATGGAACAATAGACAAGATGAATACAATTTATACTTTTATAGTAGATAAGGATGCGGGAAAGGCAATATTGTTACCCTCTAATCTCGGCTGTGTAGGTTTCACATCTGAAGATGGACTACCAATCTGCCAGTCTTATCGTCATTATTCTGATACTAGGTTTGATAGGTATTCTGTGGTATCTGTTTATGATTTGGATGGAAACCTCGTCAAGGAAATGTCGTTTGAAGATTATCTAATTTCCGCAACACTATAATTTAATATTTTTTATAAGCACCTGAGCAACAAAAAGTTGCTCAGGATTTTGCCATGTCAGAAATTTCACTTATCTTAGTGTTGCAAAATAAAAACAAACAAAATTCTGAATGACATGGCAAAAGTACAAATAAAATCTGAGAAACTCACTCCTTTTGGGGGAA
>QSCI01000141.1:0-5618 GCA_003463005.1 Segatella copri
TATTAATTAATTAAACGAGAGAGATTTATGGAAAAAAGACTCATGACGTTTATTGCCTGCCTCTTCCTTAGTTTAGGAATGGCGTTGGCGCAAACTCAAGTTTCCGGTACTATTACCTCTTCTGAGGATGGAAGCCCAGTCATTGGTGCCTCTATCAAAGTTGCTGGTACACAAACCGGTACAGTTACCGATGTTGATGGTAACTTCTCATTGAATGCTCCTGCAAATGCTAAGTTGGAGATTTCTTACATCGGTATGATTGGTAAGACTGTAAAGGCAGGCAAGAACATGAAAATTGTTCTTGACCCAGACAACAATGCATTGGATGATGTATTGATCATTGCCTACGGTAAGACTAAAAAATCAGCATTTACAGGTTCTGCCGTAGAAATCAAGTCAGAAGACATTACAGCCCATGTAGCTTCTTCTGCAACTACAGCTTTGGTTGGTAAGGTAGCTGGTATTCAGGCTACTTCTTCTTCAGGCGAGCCAGGATCAGCTCCAACAATCCGTATTCGTGGTATTGGTTCTGTCAGCGCCAGCTCACAGCCTCTTTACATTGTTGATGGTGCTCCTTACGAGGCTGGTATTTCTAACTTGAACCCAGCTGATATTGAGAGTATCTCTGTTCAGAAAGATGCATCTGCAAGTGCCATCTATGGTGCTCGTGGTGCCAATGGTGTTGTCATCATTACTACCAAGAAGGCTCGTGATGGTCAGGATGCTCGTGTAACATTTGATGCAAAGTGGGGTTCCAACTCACGTTTCGTTCCTCAGTATGATGTAATCAAGGATCCTGCTCAGTACTACGAGACTCATTTCAAGGCAATGTATAATTCTCAGTACTATCATGGTGCAACTGCTGATGAAGCATACGATTTCGCTTGTCAGAACCTCTACAATAGCGGCAATGGTGGTTTGGGTTATCAGGTATATACTGTTCCTCAGGGTGAACAGTTGATTGGAAAGGACTTTAAGATTAATCCTAAGGCAACCTTGGGATATAGTGATGGTACATACTATTATACTCCAGATAATTGGTATGATGAGGTGTTCCATAGTTCTTTCCGTCAGGAATACAATGCTAACGTAACAGGTTCTAATGGTAAGATGAATTATTTTGCCAGTGCAGGTTACTTGCAGGATGGTGGTATTGTTGACAACTCGGAGTTGAAGCGTTATACTGCCCGTACCACAGTGGATTATCAGGCAAAGAAATGGTTAAAATTGACTACAGGTTTGAGCTTCACTCACACCGATTCTCAGTCTCCACAATATGATGTCTATACGTATGCTAGTTCTGGCAACCTGTTCTATATCACCAACAATGTAGCTCCTATCTATCCGTTGTATGTTCGCAATGCAGATGGAAGTATCAAGACAGAAGGTGGACGTGTTATCTATGATGCTAATCAGACAGGCTTCCAGCGTCCTGCTATTTCTGGTAATGCTGTTCGTGATAACGAATATAACAGCAGCCACAGTTATCGTGATATTCTGCAGGGACAGTGGGATGTACAGATTACTCCTATCGAGGGCTTGGTTTTGGATGCCAACTTGAACGCTTTCTCTAGTAACACTCGTGTCAATGATTTGGCGAGCGCTTTTGCCAACGGTCAGGCAGATGATGGTATTGCTTCTGTAAGTGCAAACAGATATTTTACAGTAAACCAGCGTTATACTATCAACTACGATAAGTCGCTCGGTAATCACCATTTCAATATATTGGCTGGTTACGAGCAGTATAAGCTCAAGTATCAATATCTCTCAGGTTCAAATACCCGTCTTTACGATCCATTCATTGGTGAGTTGGGTAATGCATTTGGTACAAGCAAGAAGAAGAACAATTCTTTCACCAACAACTATATGACAGAAGGTTTCTTCGGTCGTGTAATGTACGATTATGCAGACAAATACTTTGTAAATGCCTCTCTTCGTCGTGATGCTTCTTCTGCATTTGCCCCTGGTCATCGTTGGGGTACTTTCGGAAGTGTCGGTTTGGCTTGGCAGATGAACAAGGAAGATTTCTTGAAGGATGTTAAGTGGATTGACCTTTTGAAGTTGAAGGTTAGCTATGGTTCTGTAGGTAACGACCAGTTGGATACAACTCCGTATGCAAACCAGATTGGTGAGTACTACTACTATTGGGCAGATCGCTATACTCCTTCCTATAATGAAGAAACAGGCCAGTTCTCTGTAACAATGAGTCAAAAAGGTAATGAGAACTTGACTTGGGAGACTCATAATGACTGGAATGTTGGTGTGGATTTCGGATTCTTCAAGAACCGTCTGACAGGTACTGTCGAGTACTACAATCAGAAGACTGTAGATCTGCTGTGGTCAAAGTCATTGCCATTGTCATCAGGTCTTTCAGTATCTTCATACTATGCTAACATCGGCGAGATGGTGAACCGTGGTGTTGAAATCTCTTTGGAGGGTACTCCAATTAGAACACAGAACTTTGAGTGGAGCATCAATTGGAATGGTACACTTAACCATAATGAGATAACAAAGCTCGACCCATCACTTGGTGAGAATGGCCTTCAGTCTAATGGTCGTGTTCTGAAAGTTGGTGGTTCTGTATATGAAGCATTTATGGTACAGTATGCTGGAGTTAACCACGAGACAGGTCAGGCTCAGTGGTATCAGGATGTATATTACAATGCCGATGGTAAGAAGGTGGAATCTGCAAAAGCTGCTGATTATGCCTATACAAAGAAGGAACTCACTACAGATATCACAAAGGCAACACAGTATGACTGTGGCTCTACTCTGCCAACCATTTTTGGTGGTTTTGGAACAAGTGTAGCTGCTTATGGCTTTGATTTGAGTGCTCAGTTCTCATATCAGTTGGGTGGTAAGATTTACGATGGTCAGTATCAGGCTTTGATGCACAATGGTACAAGCCAGGGTAGTGCCATGCATAAAGACTTGCTCAATGCATGGAGCGAGACCAATAAGAATTCTGATATTCCACGTTTAAGCCAGGCAGCAGCTGATGATCCGGGTATTGGCTCACAGACAACACAGGACCGTTTCTTGACAAGCTCTAATTATTTGTGCTTGAACAACTTGACATTGGGCTATACATTCCCTAAGGCGTTGATTCGCCCACTTGAGTTGACCAATCTCCGCATTTATGTAGCAGGAGAGAATATCTTCATGCTTACAAAGCGCAAGGGACTTGATCCACGTTTCAACTATGGTATCGGTTCTATGACTTCTGGATCTGGACTTGCAGGTGGTGGTTATGCTGCTTTGCGCTCTATCACTGCAGGTATCAGTCTCACATTCTAAAAATTATAAAAAGGAATAAATATGAAACTAAATAAGATTTCAGCTTTATTGCTTGGTGCAATGGTTGTTGCATCATGCTCTGATATTGATGATCAGAATCCTGAATCAGGTAAAATTACTGGTGGACAGGTACAGGAAACTACTGATGCCTTGTCTAGTCGTCTTGATGCCACATTGAATGGTATGTACACCATGGCTGGTTCTCCATTGACCGTGTTTGGTATTGCCAATGACCGAGCTGATGATTTCGGATTCATTTCTGCAGCATTGTCACAGGATTTAGAGGGTGCTGATATGTTCTCGGGTAATAATAACTACAACTGGTTCTCTGCAGCTTGTGCGTATTCAACCCGTAATCCTGATTATGCCAACCCTTATGCTCGCTATACATTGCCATATCGTCAGATAGGTGTTGCAGAGCAGGTTATCAATTCTATTAATGTTGAGACTGCAGATGCAAAGGGTAAGGCTCAGGCAGGACAGGCTTATGCAGCTCGTGCATACGATTACATGGCACTTGCTCCATATTTCCAGTTTGGTTATGCAACTTCCAAGGATCAGCCTTGTGTACCTATCATTGGCAAGAACGACGCCAACAACAATCCACGTGCTACCGTGGCTGAGGTTTATGATGTAATTATTGCAGACCTGACAAAGGCTATCGAACTCCTGGATGGTTATAGTCGTACTGACAAGACCCAGATTGACCAGCATGTGGCTTATGGTCTTCGTGCTCGTGCTTATCTTGCTATGGGTGAGTATGCTAAGGCAGCAGAAGATGCAGATAAGGCAATGCAAGGTTATACACCAGCATCTATTGCCGATGTAAGTGTTCCTGCTTTTGATAATATCAATGAGAGCAACTGGATTTGGGGCTTTGGTATGACAAACGCTATGGTAAATGGTGATGGCAGTCAGGGTTATGCTAACCCATCTTCTTGGTTTGGTTCCTTCTCTGGTGATGGTTATGCTCCTGCAACAGGAAATGTGCCTTGCATCAATGTCTTGCTTTACGACAAGATTCCATCTACCGACGTTCGTAAGGGATGGTGGTTAAATGCAGATAAGCATTCGCCAAACTGGGCTAACTTGACATGGGCTGGTGCTACAGGTGATGCTATTGCTGATTTGACAACTGATGATGGTGGTAAAGTTCCATTCGATGCTTATACTAGTATCAAGTTCGGTCAGAAGTCAGGTGTTGGAAGTACTTTAAACAACAATGATTTCCCTTTGATGCGTGTTGAAGAGATGATTCTCATCAAGGTTGAAGGTTTGGCTAAAAGCGGTCATGAGGCAGAGGCAAAGACTCTTTTGGAAAGTTTTGTGAAGACCTATCGCGATCCTTCATATAGTGTAACTGCCGGTGGTAGAACCTTGGCGGACGAAATCTGGTTCCAGCGTCGTGTTGAGCTTTGGGGTGAAGGCTTCTTCGTTTCAGATGCCAAGCGTCTTGGTAAGCCTATCGTTCGTTTCCATGCGGGTCAGACTTCTAACTACCCTGCAGCTTTCAAGTTTAATCTGGCTGCTAATGATGGTTGGTTGAATATGAGATTCCCTACTCGTGAGAAGAACAATAATGCCGGAATCATAGATAACCAAGAAGGCTCACAGCCTACACCAAACCAGAATGGTGAACTTCGTGATGGTGTAACAGATTAATACTATTCATTAATCGGAAATTAACAAAGAATCACATATTAATTCAAGGTGTATCCTTTTTGCCCAATAATCGGGCAAGCGAGGATACACCTTTTTCTTTGTATCTCTCAAATATTTTCCCAAGAAGAAACGATGGCAATAGTATTTATACCTATCGGATTTTGAAGGAATGTTTGAGAAACAAAGATTCTCAATACATGACAACATTTCTTATCCCGAACTGAGGTAAATACTGGCTCAGGGGAGATTGTCCGTGGATAAGACAATCTCCCCTGAGCCTTTTTCTTTCCATTCCTGATAATCGCTTTTTGATTTATATACTTTCGTTCATGCAACTATCCTGTAGAACAATCGTAATACAAAATCAGCCGCAAGAATTTTTCTCACGGCTGACTTTGTGTACCACCTTCTTTTGCAGAGATATGGTTATAACGGAAAGATAATATATGTGGTATTTATAATTAGTTCATTCCTGCTGAATGGCACTTTTCTATATTTTAAGCATTAATAATTTAAACTGTTTTTGTCTAACAAGAAGTCTTTCAGCCCGATTGTAAGGATGCCATCTTCATTTCTCTTGGGCTTGATATCATCTTTCACAATGATTATTTTCTTGAAAGAGTCCTTAATTCTCAATAGTGATGCAGATTCCTGCGCCT
>QSCI01000142.1:0-5590 GCA_003463005.1 Segatella copri
ATGGCACCCAAAATAGGAACCGCCGTATGCGGAACCGCATGTACGGTGGTGTGAGAGGTCGGAAAACGAAAGTAGGAGAAAAACTACTTCGTTTTCCTCCTACTCGATTGCTTTTAAATTATTTTATCACTATTTTCTCTGTTTTCTCACGATAATTCATTAATTTTGCACCCTATATATAATACGTATTGTTATGAATTTAGATTTATTGACTGCCATATCACCAATTGATGGTCGTTATAGGGGAAAAACAGAGCAACTCGCTAACTACTTCTCAGAGTATGCTCTCATTCGTTATCGTGTACGCGTAGAGATTGAATACTTCATTACTCTATGCGAGTTACCTTTGCCACAGCTTGCTTCTTTCGACAAGTCGCTGTTCGAACGTCTGCGTGACATTTATCGTAATTTTGACGAAAATGAAGCACAGCGCGTAAAAGACATCGAGAAGATTACCAATCACGATGTAAAGGCTGTAGAGTATTTTATCAAGGAAGAATTCGATAAGATCGGAGGCTTGGATGCTTACAAGGAGTTTATCCATTTTGGTTTGACATCTCAGGATATCAACAACACAAGTGTGCCTCTCTCTGTAAAAGAGGCTTTGGAAGAGTGCTTCTATCCGCAGGTTGAAGAGCTGATTGCACAGCTCCAGACTTATGCTGATGAGTGGAAGGATGTGCCTATGCTGGCTAAGACTCACGGACAGCCTGCTTCACCTACCCGCCTGGGCAAGGAAATCATGGTTTATGTTTACCGTCTTACCGAGCAGCTTAATTCGCTCAAGGCTTGCAAGATTACAGCTAAGTTCGGTGGCGCTACCGGTAACTACAATGCTCACCATGTAGCTTATCCACAGTATGACTGGAAAGCATTCGGTAACAAGTTTGTCAGCGAAAAACTCGGTTTGGAGCGCGAGCAGTATACCACACAGATCAGTAACTATGACTACCTTGGCGCTATCTTTGACGCCATCCGTCGTATCAACACCATTATCATCGACTTAGACCGTGACTTCTGGATGTATATCTCTATGGATTACTTCAAGCAGAAGATCAAGGCAGGTGAGGTAGGCTCAAGTGCGATGCCTCACAAGGTGAATCCTATCGATTATGAGAACAGTGAAGGTAACCTGGGCATAGCCAATGCCATTCTTCAGTTCCTGGCACAGAAACTTCCAGTTAGCCGCTTGCAGCGCGACCTTACTGACAGTACAGTGCTCCGTAACATCGGTGTGCCTCTCGGTCATAGCGTCATTGCTATCCAGAGTACATTGAAGGGCTTGCGTAAATTGATTCTTCACGAGGAGAAACTGCAGGAAGATTTGAATAATACATGGGCAGTTGTAGCTGAGGCTATCCAGACTATCCTTCGCCGTGAGGCATATCCACATCCTTACGAGGCATTGAAGGCGCTGACACGTACCAACCAGCACATGACTGAGGAAACTATTCATGAGTTTATCCAGGGATTGAATGTGAGTGATAGTGTTAAGGCAGAACTGATGGCAATCACACCAAGCAATTATACAGGTATCTAATATACACAAAGGAATTTTGTAGTTTTAGTACATATATATAAACGTAAAAATTAGATTTATTAACCCAGCCGTGAGGCTATTAAGTATTTTAAGAAAATGGATTCAGAATTTGAAAACAAACCTCAAGATCAGTCTTCTGAGAATGAGAGAACCCGTGAGGGCTACAACCCAGCAGGTGGTTATCAGAAGAGTTATCGACCAGTAGGTCGCACACAGCGTCCTCGTATCAATCACATCGCGCATACAGCAGCGACAGAAGTAGCAGTAACAGCGAAGGCGGTTTCCGTCCTGAAGGTTTCGGTGCTGGCTTGCAGAGTACAGGCAGCAGCGAGCGTCCACAGCGCAGCAGCTATCAGAGCCGTGGTGGTTATGGTAACAGCAACCGTGGTGGCTACCAGCCACGTCAGCAGGGAGGCTATCAGTCTCGTCCTCAGCAGGGTGGCTATCGTCCTCGTTACAACAATAATGATGAGCAGGGTGGTTATCAGCCTCGTCAGCAGGGTGGCTACCAGCCACGCCAGCAGGGCGGCTACCAGTCTCGTTCTCAGCAGGGTGGTTATGGCAACAACCGTGGTGGTTATGGTCGTCCACAGGGTGGCGGCTATGGCAACAACCGTGGTGGTGGCTATGGTCGTCCTCAGCAGGGTGGTTATGGCAACAATCGTGGCGGTTATGGCCGTCCACAGGGTGGTGGCTATGGCAACAACCGTGGTGGCGGTTTCCGTCAGCACACTCCTGGTTACGATCCAAATGCTAAGTATAGCATGAAGAAGCGTATTGAATATAAGGAGGAGAACATCGACCCAACAGAGCCATTGCGCTTGAACAAGTTCCTCGCCAATGCTGGTGTATGCTCTCGCCGTGAGGCTGATGAGTTCATCCAGGCTGGTCTGGTAACTGTCAATGGTGAGGTAGTTACCGAGTTGGGTACCAAGATCCTTCGTACCGATGAGGTGAAGTTCCACGACGCTCCTGTAACTTTGGAGAAGAAGGTATACGTATTGCTCAACAAGCCAAAGGATTATGTTACAACCAGCGATGATCCTCAGCAGCGCAAGACTGTGATGGACCTCGTAAAGGATGTTTGTCCTGAGCGTATCTATCCTGTAGGTCGTCTCGACCGTAATACAACAGGTGTACTTCTCTTGACCAACGATGGTGACCTGGCTTCTAAGCTTACTCACCCTAAGTTCCTGAAGAAGAAGGTTTATCACGTTCATCTCGATAAGAACCTGACTGCTCACGATATGGATCAGATCCGTGAGGGTATCACCTTGGAAGATGGTGAGATCAAGGCAGATGCTGTAGAGTATGCTGATGATCGCGACAAGGCACAGGTTGGCATCGAGATTCATAGTGGCAAGAACCGTATCGTGCGCCGTATCTTCGAGAGCCTCGGCTATCGTGTTACCAAGCTCGACCGTGTACAGTTCGCAGGTTTGACTAAGAAAAATCTCCGTCGCGGTGACTGGCGCTTCCTTACTGAGAAGGAGGTAGACATGCTCCGCATGGGTGCTTTTGAATAAAACAGAGTAATAAACAATGGAAAAAGTAAAAAGAACTAAAGTTGTAGACTTGCTCAAGAGTACAGCCTACGGCTCAATCGTGAATGTCAAGGGATGGGTTCGTACCCATCGTAGTAGCAAAGCAGTCGATTTTATCGCTCTTAACGATGGTTCTACTATTAATAATATTCAGATAGTAGTCGACCCATCAAAGGTCGATGAGAATCAGCTCCGTCAGATTACTACCGGTGCTTGTATCAGCGCCGTAGGTACGCTGGTAGAAAGCCAGGGTGCCGGACAGAGTGTTGAGATCCAGTGCGAGAGCATCGAGATTTACGGTCTCTGCGGCAGCGACTATCCTATGCAGAAGAAGGGACAGAGCTTCGAATACATGCGTCAGTATGCTCACCTCCGTCTCCGTACCAATACCTTTGGTGCCGTGATGCGTATCCGTCATAACATGGCAATGGCTATCCACACTTACTTCCATGAGCATGGATATTTCTATTTCAATACTCCGCTCATCACAGCCAGTGACTGCGAGGGTGCCGGTCAGATGTTCCAGGTAACTACCAAGAACCTCTACAACCTGAAGAAGACCGAGGATGGCAAGATTGACTATTCAGATGATTTCTTCGGCAAGCAGACTTCATTGACCGTTTCCGGTCAGTTGGAGGGTGAGCTCGGTGCTACAGCACTCGGCGCCATCTATACCTTCGGTCCAACCTTCCGTGCAGAGAACAGTAATACTCCTCGCCACCTGGCTGAGTTCTGGATGGTAGAGCCAGAGGTTGCTTTCCTGGATATGGACGGTTTGATGGAGTTGGAGGAAGACTTCATCAAGTATTGTATCCGTTGGGCACTGGAGCATTGCAAGGACGATCTTGCTTTCTTGAACAAGATGATTGACAAGGGTCTGATTGCCCGTCTGGAAGGCGTATTGAATTCCGACTTCGTTCATCTTCCATATACCGAGGGTATCCGCATCCTTCAGGAGGCTATTGCCAACGGCAAGAAGTTTGAGTTCCCATGCGAGTGGGGTGATGACCTGGCTTCAGAGCATGAGCGTTTCCTCGTAGAGGAGCACTTCAAGCGCCCGGTTATCATGACCAACTATCCTAAGGCTATCAAGGCATTCTATATGAAGATAGACGAGGAGGAGAGTGGTTTCGGTGGCAAGAGCGGTCAGACCGTTCAGGGTACCGACGTACTGTTCCCACAGATTGGTGAGATTATCGGTGGTTCTGTCCGTGAGGAGAGCTATGACAAGCTGATGGGTGAGATTGAGGCTCGCAATATCCCTATGAAGGATATGAACTGGTATCTCGATACCCGTAAGTATGGTTCATGCCCACACGCAGGTTTCGGTCTCGGTTTTGAGCGTCTGATTCTCTTCGTAACCGGTATGCAGAATATCCGCGACGTGATTCCATTCCCACGTACACCAAAGAACGCAGAATTCTAGAATAAAAAATGAAGCCTGTTTCGATGCCCTTCGAAACAGGCTTCATTGCTTTTCGCAAGTACTTGCGATGGTCAACGCAGCTACTTGCGTCTGCTTACGGATATATGGTGAAAGCTCCGACTGAAGAACAGCAGTCGGGGCTTAGGCTTAATATCTCTCTATGCTCTGCTCATCTAGCAAAAAGTCGAAGAGTCCAATCGTGACGACACCATCATCATCAATCTTTCTCTTAATATCATCTTTCACAACAATTACTTTTCTAAAATTGTCAGCGATATTTATAAGAGAACGACGCTCCTGTTTCTCTTTATCCTTAGTTGGCATATTAAAAGCCGACTGAATATACACACGTTCGGGACCATTATTTACTACAAAATCAACTTCTAGTTTACTACGTTTCCTTTTTCCATTCTCGTCCGTTGTCCAACATTCAACTAAACCGACATCAACCAAGTAACCTCGCATTCTTAGTTCATTATAAATGACATTTTCCATAATATGTGTTTCTTCTTGTTGTCTGAGATTCAATACTATATTTCTCAATCCCAAATCACAAAAATAATACTTAGTCTCTGTACCAATATACTTTCTACCTTTAACATCATACCTGAGAGCCTCTTCTATAAGAAAAGCATCCTGTATGTCTGAGATGTATTCATTTATTGTCTTATCAGTTATTTGTAATTGACTTACAGATTGAAAGGTATTACAAATCCTGGTCGGATTAGTAGAAGAGCCTATTCCTGATGCTAAAATACGCACAAGTTCACGTAACCCCTCTGGCACTTTAATTTTATTACGCTCTACAATATCCTTAATATATGTCACTTCTTTTACCTTTGCACCTGGAAACAAGTTTAAACGAATTGGTTAACGGGTGTTAAGGTGAACTGTATGTCACTCTAGAATATCACTATTTTTTGATTCAGTCCTTCGCCAAGCCAAATGTTTTCTTGTTTCCATTTAATATTAAAATGTTAATAATATGGATAAAGAACTGTATTTTGGCGTAGATGTCTCCAAGAAGACACTTGACCTTGCTTATTATGATGGTGAAACCATCGATTGGAAGAATGCCCA
>QSCI01000143.1:0-5560 GCA_003463005.1 Segatella copri
GTACTCTTCATAACGTCATTCTTTTTTGCGTTCAAAATTAATACATGAAGAGTCTTTTCTTGCTACGCATTTCACGGCAGAACACGGCAAATTTGGTTCGTAACCAAAAATCTTACGTTACTCATCAGTAACTCACTATAAATCAGAGCGTTCAAATTCAATTCGTAACCTTCCTCATTCTTCCGAACCTCAACATTCACCATTGGGGGTATAGGTTACGGATAGGTAACGTTCCTCTGTCTCATCTTGTCGTATTCCCGTCTTCGTCTGTCCTCGCCACTTTTAACCAAAATGAGGAAAGTAACTGATAGCCAGTAAACTTTCCTCATTCTTCTCTCAAACACTTTTTATATGTACTTTCATAACAGCAAAGTCTACAATCACAAAGTATTTGATTATGTGGAAAAAGGTATAGAACCGAAGCATGATGTCAGCCAGAGATGCAACGAGAGTCTTAACAACCTAAGGTGCGATTTGGCGTATGATGTCGTAACAAATATACGCCATCACCTTGGGGAAAGACTTTTCTACATAGATGCACCGACAGGGGCAGGAAAGACCAATGTGTCCATGTTGGCTTTGGGGGAATTGCTGGATGCAGATTCTTCCATTAAGAACATTTTCTATGTTTTCCCTTTTACGACACTGATTACACAAACATATGAATCGCTTAAGGAAACCCTTGGCCTTGAAGACGATGATATAGCAGAGATTCACTCAAAAGCTCCAGTAAAATGTTCGGATAAAAAAAATGAGAATGAAGATCAGTATCTTAATTATCTGGATCAGATGTTTATGGACTATCCCATAGCATTAATGTCCCATATCAAATTTTTCAATATCCTAAAGACAAATGTAAAGGAAAGCAATTATCTTATTCATCGGTTAGCCAATTCTGTAGTTATTATAGATGAGCTTCAATCGTATCCACCGAGAATGTGGAATAAGATTATTTGCCTTATTTCATGGTATGCTCAATATTTCAATATGAAGTTTATCCTAATGTCAGCCACGCTTCCAAAAATTGGAAAATTATTGATGGCTAATGATAGGCAAGACCCATTTACCTATTTAGTACCAGACAGAGACAAATATTTTAGAAATCCCAATTTTTGCAACAGGGTATCTTTTGATTACTCTCTTCTTGAAAAGGAAAAACCAAATGATGACACAAAGGAAGCATACTTGAAAGAACTTTTTAATGTTGTGGAAGAAAAATCGTATCAATATTCTACCGAAAACAAAGACAATGTGAATGGGGTCTTTACAATAGTCGAGTTTATTACCAAAAGAACAGCTAATACTTTTTATTCTCTTGCAAAAGAAGTAAACGGCTTTTTTGATAATATTGTTATTCTATCTGGGACAATTCTTGAACCAAGACGTAGAATGATAATATCTTCTTTGAAGTCAAGATGTTATAGAAATAGTAAATTGCTGCTTATCACCACACAAGTTGTAGAAGCAGGAGTGGACATAGACATGGATCTCGGATTTAAAGACAAGTCGCTAATTGACAGTGAAGAACAACTGGCTGGTCGAATTAATCGTAATTGCAATAAGGACAATTGTAAACTCTATTTGTTTGATTGCGACTCCGAAAAATCACTTTACGGTAAGGATGAGCGATATGAAATTATGACAAAATCGAATGCAGACTCAACAGCATATAAAGAAATTCTTGCGAGTAAGGATTTTGACAAGTTGTATGATATTATCATGAGTAAGATAAAGCAGAAGAATAAATCTGCTTATATTCAGAATATCCATGATTTTTATGAAGCAATTAAGTCTTTAAATTTTCCTAAAATAAATCGGTCTATTTGCCTTATTGATCAAAAAAACGTAACAGTTTTTGTTCCGTTACAGATACCTTCTTCTATGTTGGAAAATGTGGTTGCTATAGCTAATGAGTTCGGGCTATTAGACAATGATAATATTGACGGACGTAAGGTATGGGATTTCTTTGAGGAGTTAGTAACTGCACCTGATGAAGACTTTATAAAAAATAAAATCAAGATGAAACAAATACTCAGCTTAATGAGTCAGTTCTCATTTTGTATCTATCCTTATGGTAAAGATTATGATATAATTCATACGTTTGGTTACGAAAAATATGGATTTCTTTATCTTAACAGTTGGGAAGATCTTTATTCCTTCGATGAAGGCATTAATACGGATAAGTTTACTGATACTAATTTTTTGTGAGTTTTATATGAGAATTTCAGGCACATTTATAAACTATTATTTCGTATGTCATAGGGAACTATGGTTGTTTGCCAATAGCATCAACATGGAACAAGAATCTGACTTGGTCTATGAAGGAAAGCTGGTGCATGAATCAAGTTATCCGCAACGTACATCAAAGTATGAGGAAGTGGAGATTGATGGTATCAAAGTCGATTACTATGATGCCAAGAACAAGGTCATCCATGAGATAAAGAAATCTAATAAGGTGGATAAAGCTCATGAATGGCAACTGAAATATTACTTGTATGTTTTCGAGCAACATGGAATTGATGGCGTGAAGGGCATCTTGGAATATCCTCTTTTGAGAAAGACAAAAGAAGTAATCTTGACAGATGTTGATAGAGATGACATTCAGGTTATATCTAAAGACATCATTCAGATAATCTCTCAAGATGTTTGCCCGTCTAAAGTTAAGAAAGGCATCTGTAAGAATTGTAGTTATTTCGATTTTTGTTATATAAACGAGTTGGAGGAAGAAGAATGAAAAGAAGTTTCTATCTGTTCAATCCAGGCATCATGGAACGCAGAGATAATACGCTGAAGTTCACGCCTGTTATCGTAAATGAAGATAATGAAGAAATCAAGCAGCAACCTCGATACATTCCTATTGAGGATGTTGCGGAACTGTATGCCTTTGGAAGTCTGCGGACAAATAGCGCTTTGTTCAACTTTCTGGGGCAGAAAGGTATTCCTGTCCACTTCTTCGACTATTATGAGAACTATACCGGAAGCTTCATGCCAAGGGAAAGTCTTCTTTCTGGCAAGGCATTGTTGGCACAAACATCTGCGTACCAAAATAAGAAGAAAAGGGTAGAATTGGCTCGTAAATTCATTCAGGGAGCAGCTTGGAATATGGTTATGAACCTCAACTATTATAATCGTAGAGGAAAAGACCTGCAAGATATTATCGATACTATTAAAAGATTGAGTAATACTTTGCCAGATGCCAAGGCCGTGGATGAAATTATGGGAATAGAAGGAAATATCAGACAGGCATATTATGCTGCATTCGATATCATTCTCGATGATTTCAACATGGGGGCAAGAACCAAGCAACCACCGGAGAACGAGGTAAATGCTCTCATATCTTTTGGCAACATGATGTGCTATACAGAAACTCTCCGAGCTGTTCATCAAACTCAGCTCAATCCCACGATAAGCTTTCTGCATACTCCGGGAGAAAGGCGTTTTTCTTTATGTCTTGACATTTCTGAGATATTCAAGCCTATTATCGTAGACAGAGTTATTTCAAGGTGCTAAACAAGCATGCTTTAAGCACCAGTCATTTTGACAAGAAACTCAACAAATGTCTTTTGAACGAAAAGGGAAAGAAGATTTTTGTAAAGGCTATGGAAGAGCGCTATGACGAAACATTCCGTCATCGTTCTTTGGGACGTAATGTAAGCTATAAGCATCTTATAAAGTTGGAATGCTATAAGCTACTAAAAGATATTTTAGGAATAGAAGAATATAAACCTTTTAAAATGTATTGGTGATATGTATGTTATTATAGTTTATGATGTTGGTGAGAAGCGAGTAGGCAAAATGTTGAAACTTTGCCGCCAATATTTGTGTTGGATTCAGAACTCTGTTTTGGAGGGAGAATTATCTGAAGCTAAACTTCGGGAATTGCAAATGAAGATGAAAGCTATCATTGATGAATCCGAGGATAGTGTCATTGTTTTCACCAATAAAATGGGGTATAATATGAATAAACAGATTCTTGGAAAAGAACGAATGTCTACCGATAATTTCTTATAAAGAGTTGTCGATGTGGTTCTATTTTTCCGTTTCTAGGTTCGGAAAAACCTCCGAAAGTGTTCTTTGACTTATTGAAACCTCCATAAATAGGCTGGTTGTCGTAAGACCGCAGAAAAAATATCTTTAGGCATCGACATTTTTTCTGAAGATTTTTTGTATCTTTGCACCCGCAAACCTATTGATTCTTCGAGCATCTATGCCTAAGGATTAACGGGTTCTAATTGTACCTTTATGGAATTGAAATGCAGATTGAGGTGAAGGAGGAAGGCGCATTTATGAAGTTCTAATTGTACCTTTATGGAATTGAAATATCAATATGGCAAATTATCAAAAGATCAACGCCGCGTTCTAATTGTACCTTTATGGAATTGAAATAGGAGTGGAAACATATCTTAGACCTCCGCTTCCATGAGTTCTAATTGTACCTTTATGGAATTGAAATACATTATCAGGGACGAAGCCATTCCGTATATCAAGTTCTAATTGTACCTTTATGGAATTGAAATTTATTATATGAAAAATCAAATGCAATGGGTGGATTCCAGTTCTAATTGTACCTTTATGGAATTGAAATCTGGAACACCGGTAGCAAGGAGAAGAAGATCCAGGGTTCTAATTGTACCTTTATGGAATTGAAATGAAGAAATAAAAAACGATAAAACAGAAAAGATATGGGTTCAAATTGTACCTTTATGGAATTGAAATTCCTTAGTCTCTGTATTATTAAGAATCATAGGGCGTTCAAATTGTACCTTTATGGAATTGAAATAAGTGTCGGTCGCGGCTCCGCCGCTCCCTCGTGGCGTTCAAATTGTATCTTTATGGAATTGAAATGATGAAGCATACTAACGGCAAAGAACTAAAGATAGGTTCTAATTGTACCTTTATGGAATTGAAATGCAGTTGTGAGGGTACCGAAATAAAATGGAGGCATAGTTCTAATTGTACCTTTATGGAATTGAAATTCGATAGACGTCAGCGCAACGAACGAAGCCATAGAGTTCTAATTGTACCTTTATGGAATTGAAATATAGACAATATGTATTGAGTTAATTCCGAACAAAGTTCTAATCTAATCGTACCTTTATGGAATTAATTCAGAAGTACTGATAGCTTTAGTATTATACCGCAATCTCTAGTTATAAGTGTTCAGAATGTGTCTCCTCCTGCCACAGCATTCGTCTCCTCTGGTCACAGCATTCGACTCCTTCAGCTATCGCATTCGACTCCTTCAGCTAATGCATTCGACTCCTTCAGCTAATGCAGCCGTCTCCTTCTGCCAACTCAGCCGTCTCCTTCACCTAATGCAGTCGACTCATTCAGCTAACTCAGTCGTCTCCTTCAGCCACCGCAGCCGTATGTGTCAACTCAATGAAGTAGATGAACTCGTGAAATGAAGTAGATGAAGTCGTGAAATGAAGTGGATGAGTTCGCATAATGTGACGATAGCGCTGTATCGGTACCACGCGTAGCGGTGTAATCGGTACCATACTATCACTGCAATCGGTACCGCTTGTATCGCTGCAATCGGTACCAAGATTTCTGTTCT
>QSCI01000144.1:0-5556 GCA_003463005.1 Segatella copri
ATGGCACCCAAAATAGGAACCGCCGTATGCGGAACCGCATGTACGGTGGTGTGAGAGGTCGGAAAACGAAAGTAGGAGAAAAACTACTTCGTTTTCCTCCTACTCGATTGATGGGCGCTTTTCTTCAGCTTTTCTTTTGCGCTTTCTTAGTGCTTTTTATTGCTTCGATAACCAGTCTTTATCCTTCTGGTCTTCTTCGAAATCTTTTTCTGAGAAGAGGTTGGTCTGACCAGTCAGTTCGTCAATCACCTGTTGCTCGCTTTTGCCAGCATCTGGATCAAGGTTTTCACCTTCATTCTCTGAGTCAGAACCATCTGGTTCCTCATCATTATCCTCAGAAGGAGGTTCTGGGAATCGGGTTGGTTCCAGTTCCTCGATACTTTCAATCTTCCATGTCGTGAGGCGCTTACCCTTTGCCTTGAAACTCTTCTGCGCAATGAACTGCTCGGCATCGATTTCTTCGGCAGGACGGATGGCATCCACACCGCCATAAGTAACCTTGATGCGTGGATAAACCGTATCGGTAAGCAAGATGAGCTTGCAGTTAGGATTCTCTCCCATGAAATTCTGATGGCGCTTGGTGGCATCCATCGTGAATCGCTTGATGTATGGATATCCCTGATTGTCGGCATCGTAAAGGATAGCCGTCCAGATTTTGTGCTCATCCCATTTCTCTAAGCGGATGATGTTGTCCTCGTAGTGGTTGTTGACATCGAAATTGGTGATGTAGAATTCACCGTTATCGAGTACTACCAAGATAGAATCATCATCATTGAATTCGCCCAAGAAGCGGCCGTTCTCATCGTAGTTGATGCGGTTTACGTCTGGGTCGAACCAAACCTTTCTGCCTCCTAACGTGCTGTGGCCGTGACTCTTCAGACCGATGCGGCGAATGGTGCGCTTGGTAAGGAGATTACCTTTGGCTGCACGTCCCTTGATCAGAATGTCTGAGAAATCCTTCTCCAGAAAGATGCTCTGGCGCTTCTTCGTCAGGTCGGGCTCCATCGTACACTTGATGATTTCTGCCTCTCCATTCGGGTTGGCGGTGAAATAGATGACGCGGCTGCCAGGTGTACCCTGGGTGATGTCATACAACTTGTCGCGGGTCATGGCGGTTACATTGAATCGCTTGATGAAGTAATCGCCTTGCTTGCCGTCGCGGTAAACACAGTTGTAGATGGTGCGCTTGTCGTTCTTCTTGAATACCTGTACATGGAGGATATTCTTGCCAACGAATATCTTGTCGGCTACCTTGGTGACTTTAAACTTACCATCCTTATAAAAGATGATGATGTCATCGAGGTCGGAGCAGTTGCATACGAATTCATCCTTCTTCAAACCTGTACCAACGAAACCTTCCTGACGGTTGATATAGAGTTTCTGGTTAGCCTCTACCACCTTAGTCACCTCAATGGTATCGAAGTTTCTGATTTCTGTTTTGCGAGGATGGTTCTTTCCATACTTGCCCTTGAGATATTCAAACCAGTTGATGGTTACATCGGTCATGTGAGCCAGGTCGTTCTCAATCTCAGCAAGTTCAGCCTTAATCTTCATCAGCAGTTCGTCTGCCTTATCCTTATTATATTTAAGGATTCGCTGCATCTTGATTTCCAGGAGTTTGAGAATGTCCTCGTGGGTAATTTCCCGATGGAAGGCATACTCTACCATACCCTTACCGTCTACTTCGGCAGTAAAGAGTTTGTCCTTGAATGGTTCGAGTTTTGAATCGATGAAGGCAACAACTTCATCCTGACTCTTACTCTGCTCAAACTTTCGCTCCTTGTAGATGCGTTCCTCGATGAAAATCCGTTCGAGAGAAGAGAAGAAGAGCTGTTCTTCCAATTCTCCCTTTCTGATCATCAGTTCCTTGCGCAGCAATCCCATTGTGCGGTCTACGCTGTGGCGCAACACATCGCTGATGGTGAGGAAAACAGGCTTGTTGTCTTCGATGACACAGCAGTTGGGCGAGATGTTGATTTCGCAATCGCTGAATGCGTAGAGTGCGTCCATCGTTTTATCTGATGAGGTTCCTGGTGCCAGATGCACAAGAATCTCAACATTTGCTGAAGTCACATCGTCTACCTTGCGTGCCTTAATCTTACCCTTTTCTACCGCTTTGGTGATAGAATCGATGAGGCTGCCTGTAGTCTTACTGAATGGTATCTCGCTGATAACGAGTGTCTTGTTGTCGAGTTTGTCTATCTTGGCTCTTACCTTCAATGCACCCCCTCGCTGTCCATCATTGTATTTACTTACATCGATGGCACCGCCTGTAGGGAAGTCGGGATAGAGTTGGAATGGCTCGCCCTTGAGATAGTGGACGGCAGCATCGCAAATCTCATTGAAATTATGTGGCAAAACCTTACTGCTCAATCCCACGGCAATACCCTCGGCACCTTGTGCCAGGAGCAGCGGGAATTTGGCAGGGAGCGTGATAGGCTCCTTGTTTCTGCCATCATAAGAGAGTTGCCAGTCGGTGGTTTTAGGATTGAAAACCACGTCGAGAGCAAACTTAGAGAGGCGTGCCTCGATATATCGGGGAGCAGCGGCACGGTCGCCCGTAAGAATGTTTCCCCAGTTACCCTGCGTATCGATGAGCAGGTCTTTCTGTCCCATCTGTACCAAAGCATCTCCGATAGACGCATCACCGTGAGGGTGAAACTGCATGGTATGTCCCACGATATTGGCAACCTTGTTGTATCTTCCGTCGTCCATGCGCTTCATAGAGTGGAGGATGCGTCGCTGTACCGGTTTCAAACCATCCTCAATATGAGGAACGGCACGCTCGAGGATCACATACGATGCATAGTCGAGGAACCAGTTCTGATACATTCCGCTGAGGTGATGTACAGCAGAAGCATCGAATCGGTTCACCGGCTTATAATCGGAATGTTCTTCGGTCGAAATCTCCTCGTTGGCATCTTCCGCAGCATCCTGTTCAGATTCTGCAGAAGAATTTTCCAAATTTGGCGATTTTTCCTCTTCAAGACCGTTTTTATCTTTAATTTCGTCGCTCATATATAGCTTTTAATACTTATTTTATTAATTTATGGCAAAAATACAACAATTTTTCGAGAAAAAAGAGTATCTTTGCCGAAAATTTGAAAAAAATAAGATTTAATCATGGCACAGGAAGATGTTTTTAAGAAAATTGTAAGCCATTGCAAGGAATATGGCTTCGTGTTCCCAAGTAGTGAAATTTATGATGGCTTGGCTGCTGTTTATGACTATGGTCAGAATGGTGTTGAGCTCAAAAACAATATTAAGCAGTACTGGTGGCAGAGTATGGTGTTGTTGCACGAGAACATTGTTGGTCTCGATGCAGCTATCTTCATGCACCCTACAGTATGGAAGGCATCAGGACACGTAGATGCTTTCAATGACCCATTGATTGATAACCGCGATTCAAAGAAGCGTTATCGTGCCGATGTGCTCATCGAGGATCACATGGCTAAGTATGAGGAGAAGATTGCCAAGGAGATTGCCAAGGCTAAGAAGCGTTTTGGCGATAGCTTTGATGAGGCTCAGTTCCGTGCAACTAATCCTCGCGTTCTGGAGAACCAGAAGAAGTTTGATGATCTCCATGCCCGCTATACTGAGGCTATGCAGGGTCCTAACCTGGAGATGCTGAAGCAGATTATCGAGGATGAGGGTATTGTTTGCCCTATCAGCGGTACCAAGAACTGGACAGACGTTCGCCAGTTCAACCTGATGTTCTCTACCCAGATGGGTGCTGCCAGCGATGCTACAAGCAAGGTATATCTCCGTCCTGAGACAGCTCAGGGTATCTTCGTAGATTACCTGAGCGTTCAGAAGACCGGCCGTATGAAGTTGCCATTCGGTATCTGCCAGATTGGTAAGGCTTTCCGTAACGAGGTTGTAGCCCGTCAGTTCGTATTCCGTATGCGTGAGTTCGAGCAGATGGAGATGCAGTTCTTCTGCCAGCCTGGTACTGAGATGAAGTGGTTTGAATATTGGAAGAAGGTTCGTCTGGCTTGGCACGAGGCTCTCGGTATGGGTAATGAGAACTACCGTTACCACGATCACGAGAAGCTGGCTCACTATGCCAATGCTGCTACCGACATCGAGTTTAAGATGCCATTCGGTTTCAAGGAGGTAGAGGGTATCCACAGCCGTACCAATTTCGACCTTTCTCAGCACGAGAAGTACAGCGGCCGTTCTATCAAGTACTTCGATCCAGAGAAGAACGAGAGCTATGTACCTTACGATGTAGAGACATCTATCGGTGTAGACCGTATGTTCCTCAGCGTAATGTGCCACTCTTACTGCGAGGAGAAGCTGGAGAATGGCGAGACACGTGTTGTTTTGCGTTTGCCAGAGGCTTTGGCACCTGTTAAGTGTGCTGTGTTCCCATTGGATAAGAAGTATGGTTTGCCAGAGTTGGCTCACGAAATCGTTGACGAACTGAAGTTCCACTTCAATACTCACTATGGCGATCCTAAGGATTCTATCGGTAAGCGTTATCGCCGTCAGGATGCTATCGGTACTCCATTCTGTATCACCGTAGACCACGAGACTCCAAACGATCATAAGGTAACTCTGCGTTATCGTGATACAATGGAGCAGGAGCGCGTAGCTATCTCAGATCTTCGCAGCATCATCGAGGAGCGCGTAAGCATCACTAGCGTATTGAAGAAGCTTGGCAAGGAAATCAAGAACTTCTAATTAATCAAATACATTTAGATGAATCTTAAGAGTTTGAAATATTTCTTCTTCCTCATGATGGCAGTGATCACACTGTCATCATGTAGCGAAGATGATGATAATGTCTCGGAATATGCCAACTGGCAGGAGCGTAACGAGCAGGCTTTTGCCGATACATTGGCTTATGCCAGAAAGATGGGCGAAACTAACGGCTGGTACGTTTATAAGAACTGGACGTTCGAAAACCAGATTCCGACTCTGAACAAGGATCAGAATGGTAATTTAGTGACCCTTACTTATAAGGATTGCGATAATATCATCGTTCATGTTCTGAAGGAGGGAGAGGGTACAACTTCTCCAATCCTTACCGATTCGGTACAGGTGAGCTATCGTGGCCGTTTCATCCTACTAAGAATTATACGGAAGGTTACGTCTTCGACCAGAGTTTTACGGGTACTTTTGATGCAGCTACAGCTAATCCTACCCGTAGTGTGGCCGGTGGATTTATTGATGGTTTTACTACCGCATTGCTCAAGATGCATCCGGGCGACCATTGGCAGGTGTTCATTCCATACCAGCTGGCTTATGGCGAGAGCGGTAATTCTTCAATCCAAGGCTATTCAATGCTCCGTTTTGAGATGGTGCTCAAGAGCTATAAGAGAGCTTCTGGCAAGAAGTGGATTACTGAATAATAAGAATAAAGATTTAGAGAAAAGTATGTGCATATGTTTGAAATGATATATGCACATATTTTTTTGTATGAGCGATATACGAGAAATTAACCTCAAATCCGCAACCTATAGGGTTTAGTGGGATTTTGCTTGCAAAGCGACAAAATTCATTTTATTGTACATATTTCTTGCACAACAGAAATGTCGCAGACACAAAATC
>QSCI01000145.1:0-5414 GCA_003463005.1 Segatella copri
CATTCATAACCATAAACACCCTATTTATCTTTATTTTTGTAAATATAAAACATAAATTCGTGTATTTAGTTTTCTTGTATTTATGTTTATAAATCAAAACCACACGTTTTGATTTATAAATTCAAAAGCATAAACTTATGAAATATAAACCTTAACAAATGCAAACGACCAATTTCAGACAATAGGAAATGGCTAATTTTTCCATTTCTAGCGTATTCCAGCCCATCGGCAAGGAAACGGGCAAATTCGCGAGTAATGAATAGTGTTAATTTATGTAAGTTACTGATAACCAATAAAGTTAAGTCTATTTTCAGGCGAAACAGAAAAATGGGCATCTAGCTCGAAAAATCGCTTAAATCCCCCATTTTTGCCCAAAAATCGCCCAAAATGAGCCCAGGTAAGCGCCCCAAAAAGAGCCGAAAATCCCCTATTTGGGGCAAATTTATAATGCTAAACGCTAGTTGGCTGCTTTCTGGAAACAGGCGGCAAAGAAGGCCGAAAACGGAAACGAGCTCCTGCCGAGAGAAAACTCTCAGCAGGAGCTCGCCTACTCTCCCCCACTTCGCTCTTCAGCATCAGTGAAGGATAAAAAAGATGAGTTCTTTCATCAGTTCACCCACCGGAGTGGATGGATTATCCAGTCCCTTTATCTTCGCATCCACCTCCTTGAACTTCTCAATAATCGCCATCACTTTCACGCCCGTATAGTTCCTCATTCCTGTAATATATTCGCGCGCCGCCCAAGCTCCGCGCAAATCCAGGAATTTTGCGAGCTCATTTTCGTTCTGCCTGTTGGGTGCATAATAAGCAATCATCAGGTTTTGGAAATAAGTAAAGAGCATCGGGAGAAGCGTGAAGAGAGAACCACTCTTCGGATTGCTGTCAAAATAATTTATTATCTGATTTGCCTTGAACACATCGCGGCTGACGATGGCACTTCTCAGTTCGAGGCATTGAAGTCTTTGCTCACCCCTATTTCTCGCTCCACAATCTCCGGAGTAACACGCCGGTCGTTCTCAGGAAGAGAAATGAGCAGTTTATCGAGCTCGGAAGTGAGTCGGTGCAAATCTGCCCCCACATGATCTGCCACCATCTGGGTAGCCTTGGGTTCAATGGTTGCCTTACGGGTCTTGAGATAAGTCTCGATGAAGCCCGGCAGATTTCGGTCGTAGAGCTTCTTGCTTTCAAAAACCACACCCGCCTTGGCAGCGAGGGCAGAAAACTTTTTACGACTGTCGAGCTTGCCGTTTTTATGACAGAAAACAAGGATGGTTGTTTTTACCGGATTTTCGAGGTACTTCTCGAGCGCTTCCAAATTCCGCAAATTCTGAGCCTCTTTCACAACCACTACTCTATACTCCGCCATCATCGGGTAGCCCTTGCACAAATCTGCCACTTGCGAACCCGTAACATCAGCTCCGAAAACCACCGTCTGATTGAAGTCACGCTCCTCGGGCTGGAGCACATTTTCTGAAATGTAGTCGCAGATCTTATCTATATAAAAAGGTTCCTCGCCCATCAGAACATAGACGGGAGAATACTTCCGAGCCTTCAAATCTTTCATGATTGACTCGTAACTTATTGCACTTTTCTTTTCTACCATTGGATTATTTTTTGTAACTTTGCACCCAGCAAACTCCGGGGGTGCGGACAAGCATTTGCTCCGCCTCCAGGTTCGCAGTTTTCTGAGGTGCAGTTTTCAGCTGCACTTCGACTGCAAAGTTACAAAAAATAAATTGAACTGCCTATATAAAAGAGGTAGTTTTTGAAAATGAGGTATGGTTAAAAGAAGAAAAGAAACCATATCGAAAACAGAAAAGAAAGAAATATAACCCTATATATAATAAGGTACAGAAAAATGATTCGCTTAAATTTGCCATCTTTCGACATCAAGGTTTCGGGCTCAAAACAGCATCCCCAGATACTGGATGTGCTGCGCCGGAAGTTCATCACGCTCACTCCCGAAGAGTGGGTGCGCCAGCATTTCGTTCATTTTCTCATCGAGCACAAGGGGTATCCTGCCTCTCTGCTCGCCAACGAAATCCAGCTGAAATGTGGCGACAAGGTGCTGCGAGCCGACAGTGTGCTCTACTCCCGTGAGCTTCAGCCCCGCATGATTATCGAGTACAAAGCCCCTCACATCCCCATCACGCAGAAAGTATTCGACCAGATTTCGGTCTACAATCTTCTGCTCCATGTCGACTTTCTGGTGGTGAGCAACGGGCTGGAGCATTACATCTGCAAGATGGATTATGAAAGTAAAAAATATGTATTTTTAGAGACCATTCCCGATTATTCCGATTTATTGACATTATGAGCGCAGCGGGGGACAGTCCGGAAGTTTTTAAACAGAGCTTCCCCAGCCTTCAAAATTTGCGAATTTCCGCCCAACCGGCCATCCGTTTTAGAATTCGCGATTTTGGAGGCCTTTTTCTGCCTCCTTTTCCTCTCCCTTTTTGAGCACTCCTTTTCCTCCCATCCCCTTTCTCGCGTTATTTTTTAATAAAAAACCCATTTTCATTTTGTAGTCTCCTCCTTTTGCATTATCTTTGCATCTAATATATATATTAAGGTATAGACTGCCTAAAAGAACAGAAAGAAATGGAGAATAAAAAGATAAAAATCGCCGTAGCCGGAACAGGATATGTAGGCCTGAGCATCGCTACCCTGCTGAGCCAGCATCATGAGGTGGTGGCCGTAGACGTGATACCCGAAAAGGTGGAGCTCATCAACTCGCGCCGCTCGCCTATCCAGGACGAATACATAGAGAAATATCTGGCTGAAAAGGAACTCAACCTCAAAGCCACAACCGATGGAGAAGAAGCCTATAAGGATGCCGACTTCGTAGTGATTGCCACACCAACCAACTACGATCCGGTGAAAAACTACTTCGACACCTCGCACGTAGAAGAAGTCATCCGTCTGGTGATGCAGGTGAATCCCGATGCCATCATGGTCATCAAGAGCACCATCCCGGTAGGCTACACCGAAACCATCCGCCAGAAGACGGGCAGCAAGAACATCATCTTCGCTCCTGAATTCCTGCGCGAGAGCAAGGCACTTTATGACAACCTCTACCCGAGCCGCATCATCGTGGGCAGACCGAACGGTGACGAGCGACTGGACCAGGCAGCCCACACCTTTGCAGAACTGCTGAAAGAGGGAGCCATCAAGCAAGACATAGAAACCCTGTTCATGGGACTTACCGAGGCAGAAGCCGTGAAACTCTTCGCCAACACCTACCTCGCCCTGCGCGTGAGCTACTTCAACGAGTTGGATACCTACGCCGAAATGAAGGGTCTCGACACCAAGGCGATTATCGACGGAGTGGGTCTGGACCCTCGCATCGGCACCTTCTACAACAACCCTTCCTTCGGATACGGCGGCTACTGTCTGCCGAAAGATACCAAGCAGCTGCTCGCCAACTATGCCGATGTGCCTGAGAACCTGATTCAGGCGATTGTGGAGAGCAACCGCACCCGCAAGGATTTCATCGCCGACCGCGTGCTGAACATGGCTGGCTACTACGATTATGCCAACCAGAACAACTTCAGCGAGGAGGAAGAGAAGCCTTGCACCATCGGCGTATACCGCCTCACGATGAAGAGCAACAGCGACAACTTCCGCCAGAGCAGCATACAGGGCGTGATGAAGCGCATCAAGGCAAAGGGCGCGCAGGTTATCATCTACGAACCTACGCTGAAAGACGGAACCACCTTCTTCGGAAGCCGCATCGTAAACAACCTGGATGCCTTCAAGCAGCAGAGCCAGGCCATCATCGCCAACCGGTATGACAAGTGTCTGGATGATGTGGAAGAAAAGGTTTACACCCGCGATATTTTCAGAAGAGACTGATCTGAACTGAAAGTTAACAGTTAAAAGTTAACAGTTGAAAGCTGAAGACGGAATATAGGAAAACAATAATATTTATAATAAAGAGAAAAATAAGAAATGGCAAAATTAGTAATCAATTCCTACGAGGAATTTGCATCTCACCTCGGTGAGAAGTTAGGAGAATCAGACTGGTTGCAGATTGACCAGGACCGTATCAACAAGTTCGCTGACGCTACACTCGACCCACAGTGGATCCACGTAGACGTAGAGCGCGCCAAGGTAGAGAGCCCTTACCACAGCACCATTGCTCACGGTTACCTCACCCTCTCAGTACTCCCATACCTCTGGCAGCAGATTATCGAGGTAAACAACCTCAAGATGCTTGTAAACTACGGCATGGACAAGATGAAGTTCGGTCAGCCAGTCATCACCGGTTCACGCGTGCGCCTGGTAGCCACTCTCCACGACATCCAGAACATCCGTGGCATCTGCAAGACCAGCATCAAGTTTGACATCGAAATAGAAGGTCAGCGCAAGCCAGCCCTCTTAGGCATCGCTTCTTTCCTCTACTATTTCAACAACTAAAAGATGGCAGCAGGTAAATGGATTGGTGGTGTGCTCGGTTTCATCACAGCCGGTCCGCTGGGAGCCCTGGCAGGCTATGCCCTCGGTTCCCTCTTTGAGCACGGACTGGATGCGGTAAACCGCGACGGCGACCACCATTACAACAACGCCTACGATGCCTACAGCGGCCAGCAGCACAACGGCCGCCAGGGCTTCGGCAACCAGGGCTACAGCCGCCAGCAGAGCTATGAGGGAGAGCGAAACTCCTTCATGTTCTCGCTGCTGGTGCTCAGCTCATACATCATCAATGCAGATGGCAAGATCATGCATTCCGAGATGGAGATGGTGCGCCGCTTCCTGCGTCAGAATTTCGGCGAGGCAGCCAAGCAGCAGGGCGAGGAAATCCTCCTCAAACTCTTCGAACAGCAGAAGCAGATGGGCATGCAGCAGTACCGTTCGGTGATACAGGACAGCTGTCATCAGATACGTGCCAACATGATGTATGAGCAGCGCCTGCAGTTGCTCAATTTCCTCGTCATGATAGCCCAGGCCGATGGAGTTGTGAATTCTCAGGAGATTCAGGCACTCAAGGAGATGGCCATCCACATGGGTCTTTCTGCCGAGGATGTAGACCAGATGCTGAACCTGGAGAGCGGGGCTTCTTCAGCAGGCAGTCTGGATGATGCCTATCGTGTTCTGGGTATCAGTCCTGACGCCTCAAACGATGAGGTGAAAGCCGCTTACCGCAAGATGGCTCTCAAGCATCATCCTGACAAGGTAGCAGCCCTAGGCGAAGATGTGCGCCGTGCAGCCGAGAAGAAATTCCAGGAAATCAACGATGCCAAAGACCGCATCTACAAGGCTAGAGGACTCTAACTGAACTTTCGCATGTGGTTCAAGTACGGGCTGAAGGCCCAAAAGCTCCTAGCCCAGGGCATCGCCCTGGGTATGATGGCAATCAGCAAGACGCCCTGTAAGGGCAAAAGCTTTATGTTTTGTCTGGAGTTTTTAAAGCT
>QSCI01000146.1:0-5377 GCA_003463005.1 Segatella copri
AGGATGGCGTGGCTGACGAGAAGACCACGGAACGCAAACTCAAATGGGATGAGGAGAACAGACTCCTTGCTTCTGATGACAATGGCTTCGTAACCAACTATTGGTATGACGCTGACGGCGAGCGCACGGTGAAGACATCGGGCGAGAGTGACCAAGTCTATGTGAACTCAGAGTTTGCTGGAGGTCGCACGAACACCGCTAAGTTCTCATTGTATGTATCTCCTTACCTCGTAGCCAACCAAGGCGGACGTTACACAAAGCACATCTATATCGGTAGTCAGCGTGTAGTTTCCAAGATTGGAGACTTTGACTCTTACGGTTCTGACCCACGCCGCATCCAGTATGCTGGTAGCGAGACTGACGGCTTGTCTGTTGATTATAAGGTTAAATATACTCAACAGTTGCAGGTCATAAAGGATAATTATGCAACCTTTGCAGTGCCGTACAATGGCAAGGACAACAACGACTATGTCGATGGCAAGGGCTTCTGCTGCAATGACGGCAGCTTGGAGGCTGCTCAGACACGAGCTTTGGTGAGAGCTGCAAAGAATAACTTCCAAGAAGGCGACGCATACGAGAAGATGCAGTTCTACTACCACCCAGACCATTTGGGTAGCAGTAGTTACATCACCAACCTTGAAGGCGAGGTGGTGCAGCATATCGAGTATGTACCTTTCGGTGAAGTGTTCGTTGAGGAGCGCAACAACATTTGGAATACACCTTATCTTTTCAATGCGAAGGAATTCGATGAGGAGACGGGATTGTATTACTATGGGGCGAGATACTATGACCCAAGAGTAAGTTTATGGATAAGTACAGACCCATTAGAAGATGATTATCCAATGTTTACAAGCTACTGCTTTGTAAACAATAATCCTTTAATTTTTATTGATCCAAAAGGTATGGATTCTTATTATACTATGGATGGGGTATATTTAGGTGATGACAAGAAGAAAACTCAATATGTTTTTGCTGTAAGAAATGAAGATTATCGATTTGATAAAAAAAGTGGATATAATCTCATTTACCGAAAGACGCAATTGAGAAACAATAAGAATGAAGCCATTACCAAAGATGAATTTAATAATTTAGCAGGCACTTTGTTTGCTGAAAGTACCCCAGGTAAGAATAACTCTTGGAAAGAAGCTGCTGCTATTTATTCTGTATTGGAGAATAGAGGTAATGCAGATAATAAGACAACATTAGAAATTGCATCAGGTGGTGGCATCTATGGCTATAATGAACGGGATAAAATCTTTAATGCCAAAGCTCCCAAAGACCATGTAAAAAATGCTTATAAAGGATTGATACGTGGAATTTTAGATGAATACGATTATTCTAATGGCGGCTATTACTGGCATGGAAGCGATTTTCATATGAAAAATAGACCTGCTTACAAAAGTTTTTATAAAACAGGATTTAAATTCTCGAGTCCATCTCATGATATTTGGAAGATGGGAAATTATAAGACAAATTCAAAGTGGGCATACAAGTATGAATCAACAGCAGCGTATGGCAATACTACATTCATGCATCTAAGTACATTATGGCAAAAGGAAAATCATAGTAATCATTGGGATGGAACATACAAAAAGAAATAAAATACTTTTAATTATTTATGTTTTAATTAGCCTTATGGGGATTTCTTGTTCCCATAAGCTAAGTATTCCGAGGCTAAAAATAATAGCGCCAAATACTTAAACATAGATTTCGAAGCACTAAGAGATTATTCAAACGGAAATAAAACAATTCTAATTGAAGACAAAACAAAGAAAAAAATTGAGGAGTTAAAAAGTAATCAAAAAATATGTAACTGGTTAAGCCATATGGAATATCCACCTCACATATTTATATGTAATAATGAGTTTATATTCATTAGAGCAGTCTCTATAGCACCAACGGGATTGGATGCCAATTTTTTCCATTGGCTTATTGTTAGGCAATTCGACAAATCGATTGTTGCCAATATAGTAAGTCTATCAAGCAATGTAAAAAACTGCTTCAGTGTAAATGAAAAAAAACATTTTGTAGTTTTTTCATATGGAGATGATTATTTTTTCGAAGAAGATGAAGATAAAATTCCTATAGAAGAACAAGATTATATACTAAGAGATTCGTTAATACTTTGTAAAAAGAATGTCTTCTACATTAAGAATAAGTAGTGAATTTTGTGGCAATTTCTATATTGTATAATCGAGTAGGAGGTAAATACTAATCATAGGTGTTTATCTCCTACTTTCGTATTTACCGACCTCTCACACCACCGTACGTGCCGTTCGGCATACGGCGGTTCCTATTTTGGGTACCATTCGAGATACGCCCCCATTAAAGTTGCATACCCTGCCCTACATAAATGCTCTTTTGTTATAGCTCTATGCAGTATGTAGCTATCAGCTATTCGCCAATAGCCTTTGCGAGTATTACCCCATTCGTATGCTTTGTGTTTACTAATACCACATCTGATGAGGTTTGCCACTTTTGTCTTGACTCTCTTCCAAGATTTCCATATACATATGCGTATTCTACGTCTTAACCATTCGTCTGTTTCAGTAAAAGACGTTTCATATTGGCAAGATGATAATAACCTACCCACCCTTTTATGTATTCTTTCAGTTTTTGCTTTCTCTTGGCATGTCCCCAACCATTGCTGCGACTTGTCAGTTCTTTCAACCTTGACTTCATCTTGGCTTTGGATTTTGGATGCACCGTGAGTTGGCATTTGCCTTTCATCACATAAAAGGAGTAGCCGAGGTATTTCACTCCTCGCACATACGACACTACAGTCTTTTCCTTGTTGACTTTGAGATATAGAGCATTCTCTATAAATCGGGTTATGCTCTCCTTTACTCGCATTGCAGCCCTTTTGGACTTACTGAATATCATCGAGTCATCAGCATAGCGCACAAAGGGTAGTCCCCTGCGTTCGAGTTCTTTATCCAATTCGTTGAGCATTATATTACTCAACAATGGACTTAGAGGTCCGCCTTGAGGCGTTCCTTCCTCGCTCGCTTCAAATAAACCTTTGTTCATTACACCACTTCGGAGATATTTGTGTATAAGACTGACCACTCTGCCGTCTTTAATGGTACGGCTGAGGATTTCTATGAGTTTGCTATGGTTCACTGTATCGAAGAAGCGTTCAAGGTCAAGGTCTACTACATATTTGTAGCCTTCGTTGATTATCCTTTGCGCTCCCCGTAGTGCGTCATGGCATCCTCTTCTCGGACGGAAGCCGTAGCTCGTCTTGGAGAATTGGGTCTCATAGATGGGAGTCAATACTTGGTTTATGGCTTGTTGCACCAAACGGTCTACTACTGTAGGTATTCCCAACAGGCGCATCTTGCCATTGTCTTTGGGTATTTCTACCCTTTTCACTGGGTTCGGACGGTAAGAACCGTCCATCAAGGAACGAATGAGTTCATCCTTATTGGTCAAGAGCCATGGGAGCAGCTGCTCACACGACATCTTGTCGATACCACCACAGCCCTTGTTTCTCATCACTGCTTTGTAGGCTCGGTTGAGATTTGAAGGGCTAAGGATTTGCTCGAAAAGGTGTTCCTTGTCGAATGGTACTTCCACGATGTTGTCTTCACACATCCACATAAAGGTCTGCACTCCCCCATACCATTCGGTTTCCGACCTATCTCTTTGGGGGCAGCAATTAACTTGGGATAACGTTTTCTGCATTCTTTCCTTCATGAGGTATGTTTCAATTACTATCGTTTAATTTGTTAGGTTCTGCCCTTCGTGCAGCGTTATCGAGTATTGCACTACTATGGCGTCTGCTGACTTCTCACGGCAAGCTTTACTCCGCTTCTTTCGTAAAAAAAACTATTTGAAGCGTCCGTGAGACCTCCTCGGATAAGGGCATTGTCTTTCCATCTTATACCTACTTCATTTACACCAACCATTCCGAATAGCAATAGGACTTTGATTTGTGATGCAATCTTATCCATGGTCAAATGCCTTATATGAAGTTTCTGTCCGTTAGGTCAGATATTTGTCGCCAGCTTCCTTCAGATTCCACCTCACGATGGACACCCTTGCCTTTGACTATGCAATTCCCGCTATTAGGGCTTGCTCGGGACTTCCACCCGTTAGACAATGCTCATGCCGAGCGTACATCAAGTAGGAGGTAAACACTAATCATAGATGTTTATCTCCTATTTTTCGTGTTCATCGACCTCTCATATCATTGTACGTGCTGTTCGGCATACGAGGTTTCTATTTCCTGACTTCGTCATTGCGTCACCCAAAAATCTCCATCAAATAGTTTCGCTATTTTCTGATGTCTTGCCATCAGCATTGTCTGAGTGTAAACCTCCTTGTTCAGAGGTAGCTTAATTTGTATTGTTGTGATTGTCTTAGCCAATGCCAACACCTTGTCTACGCTCATCTTGATCTCTGAGACTTTCAACATGCGCTCCAATTTCTTGTAGACTTTCAAAGCTACAAAGCAGATGCATATATGAGCTTCGATGCGTCTGCGTGTAAAATGAAACATTGGGCGTATCTCTATCTTTGATTTGGCTATACGGAAGTAATTATGTAAAGCTTCTCATAAATTTTTATGATTTGTCATACACCTATGGAACAGAGACAGGCAAGAAGTTCCAACTCGCCAATGTGAAGGATGTGAACTACCGAACGGAGGAGAATCCAGATTCCGTGGCCAAGGTGGACAACAACCATACTTACACTTACGATGCCAATGGTAACCTGGTCTATGTCAATACAGGCCGTACAAAGAAGGATGGCATGGCTGACGAGAAGACCGCAGAGCGCAAACTCAAATGGGATGAGGAGAACCGTCTCCTTGCTTCTGATGATAACGGCTTTGTGACCAACTATTGGTATGATGCAGACGGTGAGCGTACGGTGAAGACATCAGATGTTAGAACATATTCTGTAATCAAGAAAATGGGAAATAATATGATTAATTTTGACGATATACACGAGTAAGAGCAATAAAATTGTTGTTGGTCGTGATGCTCGCATCTCTGACGAGTTATTTCATCGAGAGAAATAGAGCTGTTTTGGGCAACAACAGAAAGTCCATCAGTCTCACTTCCAGCATACTGGATGCGGCGTGGATCTGAGCCGTAAGAGTCGAAGTCACCAATCTTGGAAACGACACGCTGACTACCTATATAGATATGCTTTGTATAGCGACATTCATCTTGTAGTCGCACCTATTTTCTGGACAAGATGCAGGAGAAGTTGAATGAGAAAATGCGGAGGGATGATGAATTGGAGAGAATGAGGAGGTGAAAATGCAAAGCACCATTGGCTATGAAATGTGTAACCAATGGTGCTTTGTGAATCGTTATAGAATTTTCGTTTCAAAGAAATTCTTTATCTTGTATATACCTATATC
>QSCI01000147.1:0-5369 GCA_003463005.1 Segatella copri
ATCGTGTGGCTTTTTATGACCACTCAGTTCTTTTTGTTTTTATCATATCTCCAGCCGGGAGATTTTTCATGTTGCAAATATAAGTATATTTTTCGAAACTTGCAAGTTTTTGAGCATTTTTTTTTCAAAAAAGGCTAATTTTCTTATGTTTTTTATAAAATAGCCCCCATTTTGGGCTTCTAACCCGTCCATTTTCCCTGTTTTCCTCCATTTTGCCGATATAAAACCTACACCTTATTATATATAGGAGAGATTGGCGATCCTACACCTTATTATATATAGGAGCTTCATACAATTCGGAGGTTGGGTGCTAAAGAATAGGAAAGAGATAAAAAACAAAGCGATATTTTTAGAAACTTTTCTCCACTGACAAAACGTGATTCTATGATCAGATTTGGCATTATTAAATATAAATATGTTAAAGAATCCACTTTAGAATGATTTTTCTTGCTAAAAAGTTTGTATTGTCAATGATTATTCGTACTTTTGCAGCAACAGAATCCGCCACGCTTCCCATTAGAACAGCGAACCAGGGCGGGTCTTTTGCTTTTTATGAGTACATTAAGATTATACACTAAGCAGGCTCTTTCTATTTCAGAACAAATAGAACTACTAAAAAGTAGAGGCTTAAATATTGCTGATTCATCCAAGACTGCAAAATTTCTTGGAGAGGTCAGTTATTTTCGTTTTGTTCAATACCTTCGTCCAATGGAGGCAGATAAAACTTCACATCAATTTAAGCCTAATAGTAGATTTGAAGATGCCGTAGCTCTCTACAACTTTGATATGGAGTTGAGAGACTTGATGTTCAAAGCTATCCAACGATTAGAGATAGCTTTGCGCACAAAAATTATACAAGAGTTCTCATTGGAACATGGACCATTTTGGTTCTTTGATACAAGCCTTGCTGATGACGAACATAAGTTTATTGAGAATATGAACTCCATAGACAGAGAGCTTCAACGTAGTAAAGAGGACTTTATCAAGGAGCATAGGCGCAACTATGACAAGCCAATTTTCCCACCAGCATGGAAAACTCTTGAACTGGCATCTTTCGGTACGCTTTCAAAACTCTATTACAATTTCTGTGACAAGAAATTGAAGAAGCGTGTAGCTCGTCAGTTCAATCTTCCTCAGCATGAGGTATTGGAAAGCTGGATGCGTAGCGTAACTGTCTTGAGAAACTGTTGCGCTCACCACTCACGCCTCTGGAACCGTTATCTTTCTACAGCTCCTCAAATGAGCGCTTCTTTACGTGGTGCATGGGTGAACATAGAAGGTGTAGATGCAAACAAAGTATATGCTATAGCCTGTTGTATTGCATATTGGCTTGATTCCATGGGATACGGCTTGGACTTCAAGAACAAGCTCAAATCCTTACTCGCTTCTTATTCACAGGTAGATCCGACAGCTATGGGTTTTCCTGAAAATTGGATTTCCGAGCCCCTATGGAGATAACTTTACAGACTCAAAAACAAGTTAGTCTGTCGGCAGTGAACTTTTCACTATCGACTGCTTTTTAATTAACGGCCCTACACCTTATTATATATAGGGACCATCTAGATACGAATGTATGAGTATCTACCAGGAATGTTGTTTTCTGCAGATTACCGAAAAAAATCCGTTTTTCTTTGGTATTATTCCCAAATAGTTGTATCTTTGCACAAAATTACAAGTAATACTGGAGATATGAAGCAAGATACTAAAAGAATACCTTATGGACGCAATGACTTCGTACAAATCATAGAGCAAAACAATTACTATGTGGACAAGACGATGTATTTGCCAGCATTGGAAGATGAGGCGGTAAACCTCTTCTTTATCCGTCCTCGCCGTTTTGGCAAGAGCGTATTCATCAGTATGCTCCAAGCTTATTATGATTGTAACATGAAGGATAAGTTCAAGGATCTGTTCGGCAATCTGTGGATTGGCAAGAATCCTACTCCCCTTCAAGGTAAATATCTGGTTCTCTATCTTGATTTTTCGCAAGTAGGCGGACGTATCGACCAACTGGAAGACAAGTTTAACCGTTATTGCAAAGTGAAGCTGGATAGTTTTGTGGATGTCTACCGTCAATACTATTCGGAGGATTTTGTAAAGAAGGTCTTCGAGGCGGAAGACGCCGTAGACAAGTTGATACTTATCAACGACGAATCGAAGAAGCTGAATCTTCGTACCTATCTCATCATTGACGAATATGACAACTTCACCAATACGGTGCTCAACGAGCAGGGTGAAGGAGTGTATCGTGCCATTACCCATGCTGAGGGTTTCTATCGTGATATCTTCAAGAAATTCAAAGGTTCGTTTGAACGTATCTTTATGACGGGTGTGAGTCCTGTGACGCTCGATGACGTGACCAGCGGTTTCAACATCGGATGGCATATATCCACCAAGAAGCAATTCAACCAGATGTTAGGCTTTTCTACAGAAGATGTCTACCAGATGTTCAACTATTATAAGGAAAAGGGCGAAATTGCAGCCAATGCCAACATTGATGACATTGTTAACGAGATGAAACCCTGGTATGATAACTATTGCTTCTCGAAGAGTGCCTTGACATCTCAAAGTAAGATCTTCAACTGCGATATGGTGTTCTATTATCTGCGCAACTATCTGAGCTCTGGCAAGGGACCTGAAGAGATGATAGACCCTAACACCAAGACCGACTATAACAAGATGAAAAAGCTCATCCAGCTCGACAAGCTAGATGGCGACCGCAAGGGCGTGATTCGCACGATTGCCGAGACAGGAGAGATTGTGACTACACTCTATGACACCTTCCCTGCAAGAATGATAACAGACCCGCAGGTATTTCCAAGCCTGCTGTTTTATTATGGCATGCTTACCATCAAGGCTACGAGAGGAGCAAAGCTTATACTCGGAATTCCGAACAACAATGTGCGCAAGCAATATGATAAGTATCTGTCAACCGATATGCTGCAGCCCCAAGAGTAGAAGTTCTAAGGCAGGGTACTCAACTGCATAAAATCATCATGCAATTTGAGGGTTGGGAGCTAAAGAACATGAAGGAGGTATAGATATCCAGAGAGGGTGTGTCATAAGTCCATGGCACACCCTCTTTGAAATTATATTTTTCGAAACTTTAATTCAGCTACTTCAAGTACTTCGTTCTGATAACTCAAGTGCTTCATTCAGCTACTTCAACTACTTCATTCAGATAACTCAAGTGCTTCATTCAGCTAACAGAGCTATTTCATTCAGCTACTTCAACTATTTCATTCAGCTAACAGAGCTATTTCATTCAGCTACTTCAACCATATCATTCAGACACATCAAGTACTTCATTCAGCTAACAGAGCTACTTCGTTCAGCCAACGCAGCCATATTATTCAGCCAACGAAGTCGACTCTTTAACCCAACGAAATCGAATCTTCCGCCCAGCGCAGTCGTATCTTTAACCCAGCGCAGTCGTATCTTTAACCCAACGCAGTCATATCTATCGACGCAATGAAACGTATGAACTTGTTAAATGACGTACATGATTTCATCTGCTTACTTAAACTGGCTGGAGTCCCTACCCCTTATCATATATACTGGCATTGAGATGTGAATATCGGAAAAAGCTTTGGGTAATCCAGAGATTAATCGTAACTTTGTTGGCTGTTTACTAATTTGTTATACAACAAAGCACTTCATTCAACATAATATTCACATAAAAATGATACTAAGAATAGAAATTCCACAGGAACTTATTCGGCAAGATGCAGAAATCGTCATCAAAGTAAGCAACAGAAACAACGCATTGGGATATGTCATAGAGAATGGTAGCGAACATGATGCGCAGCAAATAGCCAAAGAAGACATGAATGCCTGTCCGACGCTGGGCGAATATGTCAGGGAACTCACCCAGCGACTCTACAAGAATGGCAAATACCGGTCTGCCGATATATATATGTGCACCTTGCGCAGTTTCATGAGATTCCGGAAAGAGAAAGACCTGCTGATTAGCCAACTCGACAGCCTCATCATGGAAGATTACGAGAGTTATCTGAGAAAGAACAGTCTTACGCTGAACACCATCTCTTTTTACATGAAGCGTCTCCGAGCTATCTACAACAAAGCCCTGGAGCAATATGGGCTGGAAGACCGCAAACCCTTCGCCCACTCTTTCACCAAGAACCCTCCGACTGCCAAAAGAGCACTTACAGCGGAAAACATCCATCAGATAGTCGCTGCAACAACCGTCACCGAGGAGGAAACGCTGGCGAGAGATCTATTCCTCTTCAGTTTCTATACCCGAGGCATGTCGTTCGTAGATATCGCCTTTCTTGAAAAGGGAAGCATCAAGGACGGGCAACTTATATACAAGAGAAAGAAAACGGGTAAAGAACTGAGAGTAGCATGGCGCCCCTGCATGCAAGAGATTGCAGACCGCCACCCTTCACTCGACGGCAAGCATCTGCTGGGTATCGTAAACCAGAACGTGGTTACCGATGTCAGGAAACAGTATCACTACCGCCAATGTAGGGTGAACAAGGCTTTACAGAAGTTCACCCGGCGCATCGGCATACCGATGAAAGTAACGATGTACTGTGCCCGCCACTCCTGGGCTACCATCGCCAAGGAGAAGAACATCCCCATCAGCGTGATAAGTGACAGTATGGGGCACAACTCAGAGAAAATCACGCGCATCTATCTGAAAAGTATCAATGACGATGTGATAGACAGATACAACGATATGCTTATCGAAGCTATCAGTATATGAGAGGGAGGTAGATTTTTTTCCGCCAACGATGCAGGAGAAATTACGTCACGACGTAGCAGTAGCTACGTCACGACGTAACAACAACTACGTCCCGACGCAGTGACAGCTACGTCGTGACGCAGTTTCAGGAGCATCCTGCCCATTATCAAGTAAGGTTCTTTTGAAGTTCGAAAGAGCCTTATTTGAATCTAAAGTAAGCCTCACTTCCATTTTTGGTGATAAAAAAACGAAAAAAGGGGCTATATTGAACGCAAAAACCTTGTTTTATTCAGTCGATGCACCAAGCGTTCCAATGAATAGAAAAGCAAAAAGCAAACAATAAGCACCTGAATATCAGCTAATTATGCCTATTTTTGGCATACCTGGGGTGTGGCAATAGGTGACAATAAGGTGATAACAGAAATAGGGTCTATTGTCACCATTAAACCATTGTATACCAGCAAGTTAATATGCGTGTGGCAAATGTGGCAATAAAATTGAGAAAAACTTTTTCTCATGCAGATATTTATGGTTACCTTTCCATTCCATAGCATATCTCCCGGCTGGAGATATTCCATATACAACAAGAACTGAGTGGCGACAAAAAGCCACGACATATAAGAACAATAAGAACTGAGTGGCGATAAAAAGCCACACGATA
>QSCI01000148.1:0-5325 GCA_003463005.1 Segatella copri
TTCCCCCAAAAGGAGTGAGTTTCTCAGATTTTATTTGTACTTTTGCCATGTCATTCAGAATTTTGTTTGTTTTTATTTTGCAACACTAAGATAAGTGAAATTTCTGACATGGCAAAATCCTGAGCAACTTTTTGTTGCTCAGGTGCTTATAAAAAATATTAAATTATAGTGTTGCGGAAATTAGATATTATACTAGTAATAGAAATTTAGCTTCAAAACCTGCGGCAAAGATACATCTTTTTTTCGAATAAAAAAACTTTTTCGAATAAAAAATATAAAAAACTTGCTCTTATCAAAAAATATATGTAACTTTGTAAACGATAAGGCATCAAACCCAATCAGCAATCATGAAAAAAGTAATCTTTGTAGAATTTCCTCACGATGCTGGAGCATGAAAGAAATAACAATAATAAAACAATAAAATAAAAACAATATAATGAAAATTCAAATAGAACAGGCTACGCCTGACAAGGCTTCGCATATCGCATCGCTTATCATGGAGGCGATGAATGCGCAGTGTTGCCAAAATTTTGCTGGTCCTCAGCATACATTGGTTGATTTTCACCGTATGATGACTAAACTTGTAGAGATGGAGGACAGTCAGTATAGTTATAAGAATACATTGGTTGCTATGTCTACTGATGGCATTCTTGTTGGCATCTTGGTTGCATACGATGGTGCTGACGTCAAAAGATTACGTAAGCGCTTTATTGAGGCTGCGATCGTGGCTTTTGGAATAGACTATTCGGCTATGGAGCTTGAAACAGAGGAAGGTGAGTTCTATTTGGATAGTTTGGCAGTTTCTAACCAATACCGTGGAAAAGGTATTGCATCTAAACTGTTGGATGCTGCTATCTCTCGCGCAAGAGAATTAGGACTTCCTGCTGTAGGTTTGCTTTGTGATAAAGGCAATCCGAAAGCGGAGCGTCTCTATACGAAGGTTGGTTTCCAATATGTCAATGATACCACTTGGGGTGGTCATGCAATGAAACATCTTCAGTATAAATTGTAATCTGATAGGGCAAACTGTGCAAACGTTTGCCCAATAAAAAGTATAGAAATCAACAGAAAATGTGCTGTTTATTGCGCAAACTGTAGTATCTTTGCACCATAAGTTCATAACGAATAGGTTTTTTGGTTTTTAGAAAAGATATTTTATTAGTTTTTGTTGATTTAATAATAAAAGCTCGGTCTGCAGTGATGCAATACCGAGCTTTTGTATTTTTACTCCCATTCAGGGTATTTTCTTTCTGTGTCTTTTATTCTAATTCCTCTATTTCTTTTTCGTCCATGTCTTTATCTAACTGGTCTCTCCACAGATACTTTCTGGTTTCATGCACTATGATACCACTCAGGCAGAGCAGGGAGATAAGGTTTGGTATCGCCATTAAAGCATTCATGCAGTCGGCAATGTTCCAAACCAGTCCCAGACTGATGACACTACCCAGGAAGATAGTAGCAATATAGACTATGCGGAAACAGAGCATCCACTTTTTGCCTTTCAGATATTCTACACACCGTTCTCCATAATAACTCCATCCCAATGTCGTACTGAATGCAAATGTTGCCAGTCCGATGGTCAATATCGAGCTCCGATATATGGAATCTTACTGAAGGCAGCCTTGGTGAGTGCTGCTCCGTTATGATAGTCAATGTCTGGGTATGCTATGATACTTGAGGTGATGACGAGACCTGTAAGGGCACAGATGATGACAGTATCCCAAAAGGTACCGGTAGATGAAACCAATGCCTGACGCACAGGGTTACGGGTTTGGGCTGCTGCAGCAACGATGGGCGCCGAACCCAGACCACTTTCGTTAGAGAACAATCCGCGGGCTATACCATAGCGGGCTGCAATCATCATGGTACTTCCAGCGAAGCCGCCACCTGCAGCCTTAGTCGTGAATGCAGAGTCAAAGATTACGTGGATGGCAGGCAATAAATAAGCATGATTTACACAGAGAATGTAGATGCAGCCTAATACATAAAAGAGTGCCATGAAAGGTACCAGCATGCCACAAACCTTGGAGATACTTTTCACGCCTCCAAGAATCACAGCTGCTCCTAAAGCCGTAACGATGGCTCCAGTAATGTATGGAGAAATTCCGTATTGGTTTTCTACCAGGGTAGAGATGGCATTTGCCTGTACCGTGCTACCGATTCCGAATGATGCCAATGCGGCAAAGAGGGCGAACAGGACTGCAAGCCATTTCCAGCCCAATCCTTTTTCCAGGGCATACATAGGACCACCCAACATCGTGCCTCGCTTGGTCTTTACGCGATATTTTACGGCGAGTAATCCTTCGGCATATTTGGTAGAAATACCAAAGACACCGGTTAACCAGCACCAGAGTACGGCTCCTGGTCCACCAAGAGCGATAGCTGTAGCCACACCGATAATGTTACCGGTACCAATTGTAGCTGCCAATGCTGTTGCCAGTGCTCTGAACTGTGAAACATCTCCTGTGGCATTCTTGTCTTTCTTTACTGACAGTTTGATTGCCTTGAAAATCTTGCGTTGTGGAAAGCGCAAGCGGATGGTCAGAAAGATGTGGGTTCCCAACAGCAGGATAATCATAGGCCATCCCCACAGGAATGAACTAAATGCGGTGAAAAAATCGTTTATTGCATCCATCTCTTAAAAATTTTATGTTTATCTTATATCTATATTTTTATACCTGATAACGCAGTTACTTATGTATTATAACCTTGTTATTTCTCAAATTCTATCTTTACGTTTTTGAATCCCATTGCTTTCAGCATCTCTCTAAACTGAGTCTTGGCATTCGCCTGTGCAGTATAGATATTGGTGCGGTTTAAGCAACGTTTCTTCATGGCTTGATAAGCGCGCTCATACATAGCCTGTCTGTCGCTGCCTGTCCATTTGCCTTCTTCAAAGAAACTCTTGGTCTTCGCTTCGTCTATGAAGTTATGGTCCAGCAGTTTGATAGGAGGTAAAGTGCAAACGATGCTGTCCTGGCTGGTTTGTAGCCATCCTTTTTTTACATCCTTCATATCGATACCCAAGCGCAACGTTCCGTAATAGATACGTACCAGTTGGTCGTCGCCCCAAAAGCCACGGCGTATAGTATCTATCAGTTCTTCATCACTTACAGATAGAAATTCCCATTGACCGATATTCTCGATGCTTTCTACCTGAGTGGGTGAGAGGGTTGTCTTATCTTCCTGTACCACGCTGACCTCGTTGTCTTTGGTGAGCCAGTAGAAGGCTCCACCCAGAATAAGGATCAGTGCTAATAGTACGATGATTTGTATTCTTTTCATATCATTGTTCTCCTCGCTTAGTGATTCTTTTCGATAGTTGTCTTATCCAGAAGAGTCTTCAGATCGTTGAAAGTGAATTTCTTCCTGAAACTGATTTTGATATTCTCTTCTGCAAATCCCATGTCCTGTAGCATCGGAATCAGGGTGTTTGCTGCACTTTGGCGTGCCTGTTCAAGAATATCTAGGTTCGGGATATCGCGAATGATACTTTCCCTGCCTTGTTGTTCGAATTGTGACAGTTCTGCATCACTGTAGTTCTTTCTGGTGAGTGAAACGAATTGTCTTACTCCTTCATGATTGATTTTACTGCTGGTGAGCATCACTTTGGGGTCTGGTAAGATGATTTCTATCTTGTCGCCTTGTCGGTTAACGTTCTTAGCAGAGAATCCTGAAAAGTCTACATAAGCTTTTAATGTCGCATCCATCGGAATGGCCACCTTGCGGTTTGAGCCGGGAACATGAATATTGAAGTCTTTTTTGAACAGTGAGCCCTTCAGATTGAGCTGGTCATCATGTGTTATAATCTTATGGACATGAGCTTCTGCTGTATATAAGCGATTGCATTTCTGTATCTGCATCACCATCACAGGTATTGTGTCGATGACTTGCTCCTTCTTTTCTGTTTGCTGATGCGAACATGAAATGAAGGCAAAAAATACAGAAATGATAAATATTAACCTCTTTTTCATACTAAATGTCTTTATTATGCTGCAAAGGTACGGCAAATTGTTCGAAAAACAAAACAAAATCGTTTTTTTTGATGTTCTTTTGCTAAGAAATGAAAAAAAAGCAGAAAAAGCACTTTTTTTTATATCTTGATTAAACCTTTTCATTTTCTTTTCGTCAAAGTTACGATTAGAATTCATAAACTGAACTTTTATTATATCGTGTAAGATTCAATAGGAAATTTATTAGTTAGTATTTAGGTATGTTAAGGCGTCTGCTTGTGAAAGTAGGCGCCTTTTTGCGTCTGATTTTGTGTAAGAATGTAGATTTCGGTTCTTTTCTTTGGCTATTTCAAAAGAAAAATGTACTTTTGCAGTAAGAAAAAATAACGGAATGAAACGAATTGATTATATATTAATAGGTCTTTTGGCTATTTCTAGCTTGACGGCTTGTACAGAAAAGAAGAAGAGTAATATCATTATTGCTCCTAAACCGGTGGCTAAGGTTGTGAACAAAGCTACTCAGAAAATGAGTGATTATGAGCAGACCAGGGAGGCTGACTGGGTTGGCTCCCATTATAAAGTGGTGGTGAAGCGTAGTTCTGACAAGGAACTTCCGGTTCTCCAGTTGGACGAAAACACCAAGTATTATGATAACAGAATATCGGTTAAGGTATTGAGAAGCGATGGCTCAGAATTCTTTAGCCGTACTTTCACAAAGAAAGATTTCACATCCTATATTGACAAACATACACAGGACATGGGTGCTTTGCTCGGTATTGTGTATGTGAAAGCAGAAGGTGATTATCTTTACTTCGCAGCAAGTGTTGGGTCGCCTGATGTTACCAGCGATGAATATGTACCTCTGGTACTTAAGATTTCCCGAATGGGTAGTATTTCTATTTCAAAGGATGAGAAGTTGGATACCAACGCTTCCGCTGAAGAGGAAGAAGATGAAGAAGATGGGGTATAAAGCGGTTCTTCCGTTGATTCATAATGAGAAATTTATGGCAATTAGAACTTTTTGGATTAAATTCCATGCTTGATAAGCAGATTTCTTAGAAAACATTTGGAGATTCCGACAAATATAGACAGAACTTTCGCATGTGGTTAAGTACGGGCTGAAGGCCCAAAAGCTTTACATATGCGTTTTAATACTAAAAAGAACAAAATAACCTGCTAAATATTTGGAAGTTACAGAAATATTGCTTAATTTTGCAAAAGAAAAGCTGCCCTCGGCAATTTGAAAGCAAGCTTTCATTGCGCTCGTTTGCATCACAAACATTTAAATGATATAATTATGTTAGGAATAAATGCACCAAAAGTTTTAGCTAAAGGCAAATACGCACAAGCTGTTCGTAAAGCCGCTCTTGCA
>QSCI01000149.1:0-5302 GCA_003463005.1 Segatella copri
CTTTTTCTCCTCTCTTTACCTCATTCTACCCCTTATTTACCCCTCGAATTTGTCAAAAATACGTCAAGTCTGAGACAGATTTATGTCTGAGGAGGGGCATTTTTCACCCCTAGTAGAGGGGGTAAAACTCCTTCCTAACCCTCTAATTTTTGCTTCTTATCTTCTAAAACTCAAAAACTGCTGATTTTCGCATCATTTCCGTTACTATTTTCTGTAGTAAGGATATTATACATACATATATATAAACACTCCTTTTAATCGTTGTAGAAGATGATATAACGAAATTTTAGTATCTTGTATTTTTCTTTACAAAATAACAAAACGCCCTATAAAAGAACGCAAACTCACATCCACGTTATTTGGTATATTTGGGACTCTTATCTCCAAATTTTGCAAGAAATCAGAGTAAATTGAGCCCCAAATATACCTTTCCTCATCATTTTCAGTACCTATTTTATATTATATATGGTACTTATTCTGGTAGTGGCGCTTGGATTTAACAGGGGCTCCATGGAAGGAACCGCTGCCCATACCGCCGCCACGAAAACTCTCATGGAAGCCGGAACCACCGCTATATTCGCCCCAGCGGGCTCTGATTCTATCTACATAATTAACCGTCTCCGTGCCTCGCATATAACCATATTTCACTACCGGATCTGTGTAATAAGCCGGTTGAGAAAGGCGCAGAATATAATCGCGAATTACGCCCCAATTGTGCGGATTCTGACCATGTTTGCGAGCCAGCGACATCGCATCTCTGATGTGGAAATAGCCACCATTATAAGAAGCCAGGGCGAAAAGCATGCGCTGGAAAGGGTCGCCTACGTCAGAGAAATGCCCCTGCAGTTCCGCCATATATCTGGCTGCCGCAGCCACATTCGCCTCAGGTTCATGAATCATGCTCATCGGCAAACCCAGATGGGCAGCCGTGCCTGGCATAATCTGCATCAGTCCGCAAGCTCCAGCCCATGACTTCGCATTCGGGTCGAAACAGCTCTCCTGATAACATTGGGCAGCCATCAGACGCCAGTCCATGCGAGCCGTTCCGCTATAGCGCTGGAAGAGGTGGTCGTAGCGGGAAATAACACCCTTAGAACGGTTCAGGAATGGTGAATAAACGTGGCGGCGCACGCTGGCAGAAGAAAGCAGCCACGATTCTTCCTGCTTGACCTGAGCAATCAGCTTAGGCTTAAACCAGCCGTTCAAGGTGTCGGCAAGACTCTTGTTACCGCTCTGCACAGCCCATTGGGTTCGGGTGCTGTCGGGCGTAACACCACAGAACAGCAGGTTGCCTCTGGTCTGTTTTCGGGGTAGGGGAACGGCAATCACATCACCTTCTCCCTTCTCCAGTTTGCGCACCATTTCAGCCGTATCCTTACATTCTTCTACGCGTAGCGACACGCCGATCTGCTGGGCAAACTTCTCGCAGAGCAGATATTGCAGTCCCATTCCGTGGCTGTGGTAATCATAATAGGTAGTAGGGCCGTTAACGGTAAGCATGATGAGCTCACCATTGGCCTGAATATCTTCGAGCGAAAGCCCCTTGCTGGTTGAAGCAGGTTTCTTTTCATCGCCATCAGCCCCATCAGAATTGTCAGCATACTCCATTTCGCCTACGGGAGTTCCCCATGGCGTAAGCTCCTGCTGCGGTTTCTTGTCGGCACAGGCAGCGAGCAAAAATAGTGCATATAATGCGTATAAATATCCTTTATTCTTCATTTCAGCTGCAAAAGTACGAAATATTTTGCACATAAGTGAGAAATTATTTGTTTATTCTAATAAAAATATGTACTTTTGCAATGTTTTTCAAACAAAATATAGAAATATGTTACGAATAGCAGTACAAAGTAAGGGTCGTCTTTTCGACGACACCATGAATCTTTTATCAGAGGCTGACATCAAAGTAAGCGCCTCTAAACGCACCCTCCTGGTGCAGTCAAGCAACTTTCCTCTCGAGGTTCTCTACCTTCGTGATGATGATATTCCTCAGAGTGTAGCCTCTGGTGTGGCAGATATCGGAATCGTGGGCGAGAACGAGTTTGTTGAGCGTGGAGAGAATGCGCAGATTATTGACCGTCTGGGTTTCAGCAAGTGCCGCCTGAGCCTCGCCATTCCTAAGAAGATTGATTATCCGGGATTGCAATGGTTCAACGGCAAGAAGATTGCTACTTCTTACCCTAACATCTTGCGCAAGTTTATGAAGAAGAATAATATCAATGCCGACATCCATGTCATTACGGGTTCTGTAGAAATCAGTCCGGGCATCGGTTTGGCTGACGGTATTTTCGATATTGTAAGTTCAGGTTCTACTCTGGTCAGCAACAATCTTGCTGAGGTTGAGGTGGTGATGAAGAGCGAGGCTCTGCTCATCGGCAACTGGAACATGGACGAGGAGAAGCATGAGATTCTGAACGAGATGCTGTTCCGCTTCGAGGCTGTACGTTCTGCACAGGACAAGAAGTACGTGATGATGAATGCTCCTAAGGCAAAGGTTCAGGAGATTACAGAAGTATTGCCAGGCATCAAGAGTCCTACGATTATCCCATTGGCTGATGAGGAATGGTGCTCTATCCACACCGTGCTCGATGAGAAGCGTTTCTGGGAAATCATAGGCAAGTTGAAGGAACTCGGTGCACAGGGCATCCTGGTAACACCAATCGAAAAGATGATATTATAATAATGTGTAGTGTTTTATGTGTAATGTTTATTGAGAGACATTATGCGTTAAAAACCAAACATTAAACATGAATAATTAAATATTAATAATAGGAATGAAGGTAATAAAGTATCCTGCAAAGGAGGAATGGAGCGAGATTGTAAAACGCCCACACCTGGATGTTTCGCAGCTGAATGCGACCGTACAAGGTGTACTCGACGATGTGAAAAACCATGGCGACGAAGCCGTGAAGCGTTACGAGGAGAAGTTTGATCATGCCCATCTCGATTCTTTGGCTGTGACTGAAGCTGAAATCGAAGAGGCAGAGAAATTGGTTTCTCAAGAACTGAAAGACGCTTTGCACCTCGCCCATCATAACATTGCCGCATTCCATCATAGCCAGAAGTTTGATGGTGTAAAGGTTGAAACTTGCCCTGGTGTAACCTGCTGGCAGAAGAGTGTGGCTATAGAGAAGGTGGGATTGTATATCCCGGGAGGTACTGCTCCTCTCTTTAGCACCGTTCTGATGCTGGCTACTCCTGCCAAGATTGCGGGATGTAAAGAAATAGTATTGTGTACTCCTCCTAATAAAGAGGGCAAGGTGAACCCGGCTATCCTCATGGCGGCAAAGATTGCGGGCGTAAGCAAAATCTTTAAGGCGGGTGGCGTTCAGGCTATCGGAGCCATGGCTTACGGTACGGAGAGCGTGCCTAAGGTTTATAAAATTTTCGGTCCGGGCAACCAGTTTGTCATGGCTGCCAAGCAGCAGGTTTCCCTGCACGATGTGGCTATAGACATGCCTGCCGGTCCGTCTGAAGTTTGTCTTATTGCCGACGAAACAGCCAACCCTGTGTTTGCTGCTGCCGACCTGTTGTCGCAGGCTGAACATGGTTTCGATTCTCAGGTTTTCTTCATTACTACATCTGAAAAGGTGTTGGATGATGTAAAGAATGAAGTCGAAGTACAACTTGAACGTTTGCCACGTAAGGAGATGGCACAGACCTCGTTAGATAATTCTAAGTTTATCCTCGTGAAGACTGAAGAGGAGGCAATCGACCTCTGCAATACTTATGCGCCGGAGCATCTGATTATCGCCACAGCCGATTACGAGCAGCTGGCAGAAAAGGTAGTGAATGCAGGTAGTGTATTCCTCGGAAACTATGCGTGCGAAAGTGCTGGCGACTATGCAAGCGGTACGAACCATACCTTGCCAACCCATGGTTATGCTTTGGCTTACAACGGAGTGAACCTGGACAGTTATAATCGCAAAATCACCTTCCAGCATCTTACAGAAGAAGGTATTCGTAACATTGGAAATGCTGTAGTGACCATGGCGGAAAATGAGCAATTGGAAGCTCATGCCAATGCGATGAGACTGAGAGTGAACAGTTTGAAACAATAGGGTAAAACGGGGAGTTGTAAAGATACTTCTTAATAGTTTTTGAAAGAAAAATGAAAGAATTGAAAGATTTGTGCCGAGAGAACATCTGGAATCTGGCACCTTACAGTTGCGCCCGTACGGAGTTTGCAGGCAGAAATGCCCGCGTTTTCCTCGACGCCAACGAAAATCCATATAATGACCCTTACAATCGCTATCCTGATCCGCTGCAGGTTGAACTGAAGAAGCAGATCAGCAAGATTAAGGGTGTGGCTGAAGAGAAAATCTTCCTGGGCAACGGTTCCGACGAGGCCATCGATTTGGTTTACCGTGTATTCTGCCGCCCGGGTAAGGATAATGTAGTAGCGATTGCACCTACTTACGGAATGTATGAAGTATGCGCAGACATCAACGATGTGGAGTATCGTTCTGTTTTGCTTGATGAAAATTATCAGATTTCTGCCGGAAAACTGCTGGAAGCCTGCGATGAACAGACAAAGGTTATCTGGATCTGCAGTCCGAACAATCCTACGGGCAATCACATCAACCGCGAGGCTATCGTAGAGGTGTTGCAGAAATTCCAGGGTATTGTCATCATCGACGAAGCCTACAGCGATTTCTCTTCGGAGCGCACATTCCGCAGCGTGCTCGACAGATTTCCCAACATGATTGTGCTCAACACCATGAGTAAGGCGTGGGGCTGTGCTGCTCTCCGTCTGGGAATGGCTTTTGCGAGCAAGGAGATTGTTGACATATTCAATAAGGTGAAATATCCTTATAACGTCAATCTGCTTACTCAGGAGCATGCGCTGGAAGTGATGAAGAATCCGCTGAAGGTTGACGAATGGGTGAAGAACATCCTGCAGGAGCGTTCTAAGGTAATGGCTGCATTCCTGGATCTGCCTATCTGCGAGAAGGTTTATCCTACTGATGCAAACTTCTTCCTGGCTAAAATGACCGACGCCAACGCCATCTATAATTATCTGGTGGCTCAAGGCATTATCGTAAGAAATCGCAACAAGGTTCAGTTGTGCGGCAACTGTCTGAGAATTACGATAGGAAACAAGAGCGAGAATGCTGAATTACTCGGTGCTTTGAGACAGTACTAGCATTTAAGCAGTACGCCCTGCTTTGAGACAATATTAGCATTTAAGTCAGCACGCCCTGAAAGGGTCAGAAGTCCCCTAGCCCAGGGCAGCGCCCTGGGTCTATATATTAACAACCAAGTCGCCCTGTAAGGGCAAAAGCTTTCATATATTTAAAGCTTT
>QSCI01000015.1:0-50021 GCA_003463005.1 Segatella copri
GAATCATCGGGAAAATCAGCGCATTTACAGTCTTGCAATATATTAATTATGTAAACAACAGACCGATTGGCAGGGTTAAGTATGCGCTAAATTAATTCCGCCAACGGGTTAAATAGAATAAAAAACGCCCTGCAAGATCAGGAATTTCATTTCTGAATGTTCCCTTCTTGCAGGGCGTTTCTTTTTACCTTCATGTTTCGGGAAAGTTCTCATGTCCGAGAACCCGTTCCCTTCTTTTAGAAATTACTTTGCATCCTTCATCTGACGGAGCAAATCTTTCTGCTTATCATTCAACCCGGTTGGCAACTTCACGTTGTAAGTAATCATCAAGTCGCCAAAGGTTCCGTCACCTCGGTCGTATCCTTTTCCGCGAACACGAACCTTCGTGCCATTCTGCGTTTCCGGCTTAATCTTCAGTTTGATTTTAGAACCATTACTCAATTTAATGATCCCTTCGCCGCCCAGCAGAGCCGTATAAAGGTCGATATTCACATTCATGTTCATTTCGCCGTTATTGGCACGACCATTCTGGCCGCAACCGCCGCCACAACCACCAGTACCGAAATCAGCACCAGCTCCGTAGCCAGCCCCATTAAAGCCGCTACCATAACCGGCTGAACCATTAAAACCGCCAAAATTGCCAGAACCGAATCCTTCAGCCGACTGCTGGCTTCTGCCACGACCTCCGAAGAGATTTTCGAAGAAGCTGGAGAAACCTCCGCCTCCGCCAAACTGGCTGAAGTCGAAACCCTCGAATGGATTTCCACCTGCTCCACCATAGCTTCCGGAACCGCCTGCACCACCAGCTCCGCCGAAACCGCCGAATGCATCAGCATTCTTCCATTGTTCGCCATACTGGTCGTATTTAGCACGCTTATCTGGGTCAGAAATCACCTCATACGCCTCGTTCAGCGCCTGGAACTTAGCCTTCGCCTTCGGGTCGTTAGGGTGCAAATCTGGGTGAAACTGTTTTGCACGTTTACGATACGCAGCTCTCACATCCTTCTGCGGAATGTTCTTGTCTACGCCGAGAATCTTGTAATAATCAACAAATGCCATATTATAAAACCTCCTATTTTTTAGTTTTTAAAAAATATCCAACAAAAAGTATGCCTATTTAAGTTCTTTTTTGTACTTTTGCAGAGAAAATAAGAAACAGAGCTCAACTGATGGGCTTTCATTACTCAAAAGTAATACATTAATTAATATGAAACAATTATTTGCTGCGCTTCTTCTGGCGCTAACTTTCAATTCACAAGCGATGGCACAACAACGTACCGTAAAACTGAGAGTGATAGAGACAAGCGATGTGCACGGCTCTTTCTTCCCTTACGATTTCATCAACCGTAAGCCAAAAGCAGGAACCTTGGCGCGCGTTTCTTCCTACGTCAATAATTTGCGAAAAGACTACAAGGATAACCTCATCCTCTTGGAGAATGGCGATATTCTGCAGGGACAGCCTACCTGCTATTATTATAATTATGTAAACACAGAGGCTAGAAACGTGGCTGCCGATGTGGTCAACTACATGAAGTATGATGCGCAAGTATTTGGCAATCATGATGTTGAAACGGGTCATCCAGTTTACGACAAATGGATAAAAGAACTCAATTGCCCAGTTCTTGGTTCCAACATCATCAGCACTTCGACAGGCCAGCCATACGTTAAGCCTTATCTTATCCTGAACCGCGAGGGCGTGAAGGTGGCTGTCTTGGGAATGATTACTCCTGCCATTCCAAACTGGCTCACGGAGAATCTCTGGAGCGGACTGAAATTTGAAAATATGGTAACAAACGCCCGCAAATGGGTGAAGTATCTCCAGGAGAATGAGAAACCGGACGTTATCATCGGCCTCTTCCACAGCGGAAAAGACGGAGGCATTCAGACTGCCGAATATGATGAAGACGCTTCTATCAAGGTGGCAAAAGAAGTGCCAGGCTTTGACCTCATTCTCTTCGGCCACGACCATACGCGCGACAACGAAACCGTAACCAATACTGATGGAAAGCAGGTGGTTTGCCTGGATCCTGCCAACAACGCCATTAGCGTGGCTGATGCAGAAATAACCCTCACCCTCAACAAAAAAAAGGTGAACGGAAAGAAGCAGCTGGTGGTAACTGACAAAAAGGTGACAGGCAAGATTGTGGATGTGACAGATTGTCCTATCGACGAGGATTTCATGAAGACTTTCGAACCTCAGATTGCGGAAGTAAAGAAATATGTGGGCAAGCAGATTGGCAACTTCAAGACTACCATCTACAGCCGCGACCAGTTCTTCGGCAGTTCTGCCTTCAACGATTTCATCCTCAACCTCCAGTTGCAGATGACAAAAGCCGACATTTCGTTTAACGCTCCCCTTCAGTTCAACGCGGTTCTGAAAGCCGGTCCAATCTACGTGAGCGACATGTTCAATCTCTATAAATATGAGAACCAGCTCTACGTAATGCGCATGACGGGCGAAGAAATCAGAAAGCATCTGGAAATGAGTTACGACCTCTGGGTGAACACTATGAAGAGCCCGGACGACCATCTCCTGCTGCTCGATGAGAAGACCGTTGGCGACCAGCAACGCCTCGGCTTCAAGAATCTCTCGTTCAACTTTGATAGTGCTGCGGGAATCGATTACGAAGTTGACGTAACCAAGCCAGATGGCAAGAAGGTGAAGATTCTGCGCATGAGCAACGGCGAACCTTTCGATGAGAAGAAATGGTACAAGGTAGCCGTTAACAGCTATCGTGGAAATGGCGGCGGCGAACTCCTTACCAAGGGTGCCGGAATCCCGAAAGACAGTCTTGAAAGCCGAATCATCTATCGCAGCAAGCGCGACCAGCGCTACTATCTGATGGAAGAAATTGAAAAGATGGGAACGGTTGATGCAAAACCAAACAACAACTGGAAGTTTGTGCCGGAAGCATGGACCAAGCCAGCTGCCCAGCGCGATTTCGAATTGCTGTTCGGTAAGAAGAAATAGCTCCTCGAAACGCTTTTGGAAAAGCATATTATAAAGATCAAAGTAAAAAAGCAAATAAGTTCAAAATAAAGAATGAAGTATTGGTTTATATTTTGCAAGACTGATCTCTTGCTCGAAAAGAAAGAAGACGGAACCTATACGATTCCTTGTTCAGAAGAGAGTCCAATCCCAACAAAGCCTTGGACTCACATTCTCAACATTACCCCGATGGAAGACGGAACAGAGGTGAAGACCTTCACCATTCCTGAGCCCGTTACCGGCAATCCGAAGTACGAAATGTGCGGCTTGCGCCCTAGTTTCTATAAACTCTCTCCTGCCCTTTACCAGAAAGCAGGAAAGTGTCAGGAACTCAACTATTGGGACATGAATACCCAATTCTGCGGCGTTTGCGGAGCTCCGATGAAAATGGCAACCGACATCAGTAAGAAATGTACAGAATGCGGCAAACAGGTCTGGCCTTCGCTTGCCACAGCCATCATCGTTCTGATTAAGAAAGATGATCAGGTCTTGCTGGTACACGCTCGCAATTTCAAGGGAAATTTCGACAGTCTCGTGGCTGGTTTCGTAGAGACTGGCGAGAATCTGGAAGAGGCGGTTCATCGTGAAGTAATGGAAGAAACCGGTCTGACTATCAAGAACTTGAAATATTTCGGTTCCCAGCCTTGGCCTTATCCGAGCGGTCTGATGATTGGCTTCTCGGCAGAATATGTAGATGGAGAAATTCATCTTCAGAAAGAAGAACTCTCTCGTGGTAAATGGTTCACGAAAGAGAATCTCCCTATTCTCCCAGAGAAACTTTCCATCGCCCGAAAACTCATCGACGCCTGGCTGGCGGACAAACTCTAATAATGAGGACAAACTCTAAAAGTGAGGATAAACTCTAAAAAATGATGAAAGAGAAACTTTGGAATGCAAACTACATCAAGGTGATGACTACCAACTTTCTGTTGTATTTCGCCTTCTATCTGCTCACACCTTTGCTCCCTCTCTATCTGAGCGAAAATTTTGGAGCCACGAAAGATGTGATTGGAATTGTGCTGAGCGGCTATACGGTTGCCGCCCTCATCATTCGTCCGTTCAGCGGATATGTGGTTGACAGCTTTTCGCGCAAGAAGGTTCTGATGGTCTGTCTCTCGGCCTTCGCCATCTTCTTTGCCGGCTATATTGCAGCCAGCACCATCCTGATGTTTGCCATCTGCAGAACCCTGCACGGAGGTCCGTTCGGAGCCGTAACGGTTGCCAACAGCACCTGCGCCATCGACGTTCTTCCGGCAAGTAGGAGAAATGAAGGAATCGGACTCTACGGACTGAGCAACAATTTTGCCATGGCAATTGCTCCATCCATCGGAATCTATCTCCATAATGCGGTAGACAGTTATATGATTCTCTTCTGGATAGCTTTCATCGTGGCTATTGCCTCAGTTGTGATTGCAGGAACCATCCGCCTCCCCGAAAAGGAAATCGTTAAGAACAAGGAGAAGCTTTCTCTCGACCGCTTCTTCCTGACGCGTGCCTGGCTCCTTGCCATCAACATCGCCATGTTCGGTTTCTGCTGGGGCGTTCTGAGCAATTATCTCGCAATCTACAGCAAGGAGGAACTCGGAATTACGGGCGGAACGGGCACTTATTTTGCCCTTCTTTCCATGGGCCTATTCCTGTCAAGATTGCAGGGAAGAAAAGCCTTGAGTCAGGGCAAACTTACCCAGAATGCGGCCGAAGGAATGCTGCTTTCGCTTGTTGGTTTCATCATCTTTGTTGCCGTCAAGCACCCGGTAGCCTATTATCTTTCGGCTTGTCTTATCGGCCTGGGAAACGGTCATCTTTACCCAGCCTTCCTCAACATGTTTATTAATGTGGCTCGTCACAACCAGCGTGGAACGGCAAACAGCAGCATTCTTACAGGTTGGGATTTGGGCTTCGGAATCGGCTGTCTGCTAGGCGGAGTTGTGGCAGAACATTTCGGTTACAACGGAACATTCTGGATGGTTGCTATAGAAAATGCAGCTTCCGTTCTCCTCTTCTTCGCCGCTTCGAAACAATTCTTTGAGAAGAGACGCAGAGAATAGAAAACTGTTGATAAAGAGAAATATAAGATTATGAATAAAAAAAAGAGCACTTCATCCGAGACAGAAGAAAGTCTCAGGCGAAGTGCTCTTATTTTTATCTTACTTTTCTGTTTTTAGAAAGGAAGATCATCTGCGCTACCACCCTCTGCTGCAGGAGCTGCAGGCTGAACTGGAGGGAATGCTGCAGTTGCGCCATTAGCAGGAGCTGCTGGCTGAGCAGGAGCTACAGGAGCACCTACTGGAGGAAACGCACCTGGCTGCATTCCGCCCATAGCACCAGCAACGGCGTTAGGGTCAACACGCTGGATGTTCCAGGCACGGACGCTGTTGAACCAACGGCCCTGATACTCGTGAGCATCAATATCGAAAGAAACCAGGAGTTCCTCACCACTCTGAATGTTGAACTGAGCCAGACGGTCTGCTCCGAAAACATCAAAGCACAATTTCTTTGGATACTGCTCGTGGGTTTCAATTACGAACGACTGAGCTTTCCACTCTCCTCTTGCAGAGACGCCGCTTCTTTCAGGCAAAACGGCAATAACCTTTCCTTGTAATTCCATATGATAATATTTAAAGTTTTTCCTTTGTTTAAAGGGTGTTTTTTTCTTTCTGACTGCGAAATTACTAAAAATAGTTCAAAAACTAGAACTTTTCTCCAATTATTTTTGCTTATCAGCGATATTTTTTGTATTTTTGTGCTCAATTAGGTGATATTGCCTAATTAAATTAAGGTGAAACAGAAAACAAAATAAAATTTAAATAAAATACTCATGAGATTTACAGTATCAAGTTCTGCATTGAGCAGCAAGCTCAACATGCTCGCAAAAGTGATTGGAAGCAAGAATTCGTTGCCAATCCTCGATTGTTTCCTTTTCCAAGTTGCTAACGGTGAAATGAGCATCACGGCTAGCGATAGTGATAATGTCATCAAGAGTACACTCGCTCTTACCGACCACGATGGAGAAGGTGAGTTTTGTGTGCCTAACCGCGTTATCCTCGATGCGTTGAAGGAACTGCCTGAGCAGCCTCTTCACTTCGATGTGGATGCTGCCGGAGAAGCCGTTGCCATCAAGATTGTTTACCAGAACGGTCTTTACAACTTCACAGGTCAGAGCGCAGAGGAATATCCTCGCACACAGAGCATGAACGATGCTTGCACCACCGTTTCTTTGCCTACAGAAATGCTGATCAACAACATTTCACGCTCGCTCTTTGCTACAGCCAACGATGAGTTGCGCCCTGTCATGAACGGTATTTACTTCGACCTGACAGCAGATGCTCTCGCTATCGTAGCAAGCGATGGTCACAAGCTGGTTCGCAGCAAGAACTTCACTATCAAGAGCGAATCTCCTTCAGCATTCAACTTGCCTAAGAAGCCAGCTTCTCTGCTGAAGAACATTCTGAGCAAGGATGGCGACGACGCTATCATCAAGTTTGATGACCGAAGCGCAGAAATCCAGTTTACTGACGGCGTTATGAGATGCAGACTGATTGATGGCCGCTACCCTAACTACAACTCTGTCATTCCAAACAACCCTAACGAGGTTACAGTAGACCGCAGAGGCTTGCAGAGTGCTTTGCGCCGCGTATTGCCATTTGCAAGCGAGAGCAGCCAGCTCATCCGTTTCCACATCGAGTCAGGCCGTTTCGAGGTTTCTTCAGAGGATATTGACTTCTCAACATCTGCAAAGGAACAGTTGTCTTGCGAATACAACGGCTCTCCTATCAGCATCGGCTTCAAGGGAAGCAGTCTGATGGAAATCCTGAGCAATCTCACCAGCGACAACATCATCATCCAGCTGGCAGACCCAAGCCGTGCCGGAATCATCGTACCAGCAGAACAGCCTGAGAACGAAGATATTCTGATGCTCATCATGCCTATGCTCCTTAACGACTAAAGGAGCACGGGCTTTCTCTGAAACAACAAAAAGAAAAGTATTTCTACAAAAATGAAACTCAATTTGACAAAGCCTCTGATCGTGTTCGACCTGGAGACAACGGGTCTTGACATGATCAAGGATCGTATTATACAGATTTCTTACATCAAGGTAATGCCTGATGGAACTGAAGACCGCAAGAACCTCTACGTAAATCCTTGCAAGGAGATTCCTGCCGAAGTAGTTGCCCTTACAGGCATCAGCAACGAAGATGTAAAAGATGCACCAACCTTCAAGCAGCTGGCTGCCACATTAGAGAAGGAATTTACAGGTTGCGATTTCGCAGGCTACAATTCCAACCACTTCGATGTACCGATGCTCGCAGAAGAATTCCTGCGTGCTGGAATCGACTTCGATTTCAACAAGTGCCGTCTCATCGATGCGCAGACCATCTTCATGAAGATGGAACGCCGTAACCTGGCTGCTGCCTACAAGTTCTATTGCGGCAGAAAGATGGAGGAAGATTTCGAAGCTCATCGTGCAGATCAGGATACAGAGGCTACTTACCGCGTGCTCATGGGCGAGCTCGACAAGTATGCTCCAGGCGTGCAGGATGAACCTGAGCGCGTGCTCAACAACAACATGGATGAACTTGCCGATTTCTCTAAGCAGAAGGATAATGTAGATTTCGCCGGACGCATCGTTTGGGAAGAGGTAAAAGACGCCCAGGGCAACGTTGTAAACGATGAGAACGGAAATCCTTTGAAGCACGAAGTATTCAACTTCGGCAAATACAAAGGATGGGATGTGGCTGAAATTCTGACCAAAGATCCGGGTTATTTTACATGGGTTTTGGGAAGCGATTTCACCAACAACACCAAGCAGGTACTTACCCGCATCCGCCTTCGTGAATTCAACAAGAGAATGGGTAAATAATTGTTACCGGGCTTTCACAAGCAGTTGAAGAACAAACCTTGCGAAACTCGGATTTATTTCTTAACAGTTAGAAAAATTCATGTTAAAAGGAAAGAAAATCGTATTGGGCATTACGGGCTCTATTGCAGCCTACAAGTCTTGTCTCATCATACGAGGTCTCATCAAGCGCGGAGCCGAAGTGCAGGTGGTCATTACGCCTGCAGGAAAGGAGTTCATCACTCCCATCACCCTTTCGGCTCTTACGCATAAGCCTGTGGTAAGCGAATTCTTCTCGCAGCGCGATGGAACCTGGAATTCGCACGTAGACTTAGGTCTGTGGGCCGACGCCATGCTCATCGCTCCTTGCACAGCCTCTACCATGGGAAAGATGGCTCACGGAATTGCTGACAACATGCTCATCACAACCTATCTGTCGATGAAAGCGCCTGTTTTCATCGCTCCAGCCATGGACCTCGACATGTATAAGCATCCTTCTACCCAAGCCAACATGAAAACACTTCTGGGCTATGGAAATCACATCATAGAACCCGAAGTGGGATTCCTGGCAAGCGGACTGGAAGGAAAGGGACGCATGGAAGAACCAGATATTATCGTAGAATGCCTTGACAGATTCTTCGACGAACAGGCTCAGCAGAACACAGAGACCGATGAAGCTGCATCAGAAAACTGCAAGGAAAAAGAAAGCGATAAGCGCGATTTGAAAGGCAAGAAAATCATGATTACAGCCGGACCAACTTACGAAAAGATTGACCCGGTACGTTTCATCGGCAATTATTCTTCCGGCAAAATGGGCTTTGCCCTTGCTGAAGAGTGCTGCCGTCGTGGTGCTGAGGTTACGCTGGTTGCAGGTCCGGTTTCGCTCAGCTGTTCCGAAGCCATTCATCGCATCGATGTAGAAAGTTGCGAGGAAATGTATCAGGCAGCCACTAAAGCTTTTGCCTCAACCGATGCAGCCATTCTCTGTGCTGCTGTTGCTGATTTCAAGCCAAGCGAGATTGCTGACAGGAAAATCAAGCGCGAGAAAGATGATCTGGAACTCCGCCTCGTCCCTACTCACGATATTGCTGCAGCCCTTGGCAAGATGAAACAAAAACATCAGCGAATTGTGGCTTTCGCCCTGGAAACCAACGATGAAGAGGCTAATGCACAGAAAAAACGCAAAAAGAAAAATGCCGATTTCATCGTGCTTAACTCTACTCGCAATCCGGGAACCACATTCCGTACGGATGACAACCAGATAACGATTATTTCTGAAGAGGGTAAGAAAGAATATGAGAAGAAACCGAAAACTGAAGTGGCTCGCGACATTATCAACGAGCTGGCTCATCTCTTGTAGTCCCATCACATCAGCCGCTCAGGAGTTGCAGGCTAAGATTACCATCAACCATGCCCAGATTCAGGGCACGGAAAACCGGGTATTCGATAATCTGCAGCAAACTCTTGAGCAGTTTGTGAACGACAGGCAATGGACGAATCTTCAATTCAGGAAGAACGAGCGCATCGTGTGCAACTTCAATATCACGGTAAGCAAGTATGATAAAGACCAGAATATCTTTACCTGCAAGGCGCTCATCCAGGCCAACCGTCCCGTCTACAATTCAGCCTATACGTCCACCTTATATAATAATGTGGATGAAAACTTCACGTTCAAGTTTGCCGAGTTCGACCAGCTGGAGTTTACCGAAGAGCGGATTGACAACCAGCTAACGGCTCTGCTCGCCTACTATGCTTACCTCATCATCGGTTTAGATCTTGACAGTTTTGCGCCTAAAGGTGGTGAAGACATTCTGCAACGTTGCATGAACCTCACCAACAACGCCCAGAATCTTGATTTTCCGGGCTGGAAAGCGTTTAGTGACAACAGAAACCGGTTCGCCATCATTTCCGATTATCTCGACGGAGCCATGGAACCTTTCAGAATGCTGCAATACAACTATTACAGAAAAGGGCTCGATGAAATGGCGAATAATGTGGAACGAGGCAGAACTGAAATCACCAACACCCTGCTCCAGGATCTGAAGAAGGCACGTACGGACAGACCGCTCAGTCTGCTGCCACAAATCTGGACCGACTATAAGAAGGACGAGCTTGCTAACATCTATCAGAAACATGGCACTCAGAAAGAGAAAGAAAGCATTTATGAGCTGCTCTTCTCCATCAATCCTTCTCAAAACTCATATTGGGACAAAATCAAGGAATAAGGCTACATGCAGAATGATTCGAGGCAACTTCTCGGATGATAAAGCAAAGATTCTTCCTAGGTAGGTTAAGTTCCTTTAAAACAATAAGAAAAGAAATTATGCTCAAGCAATTATACATCAAGAATTTCACGTTGATTGACGAGTTGGACATTCCTCTTTATCCAGGATTCTCAGTCATCACGGGCGAGACGGGTGCCGGAAAGAGCATCATTCTCGGAGCCATCGGACTGCTCCTGGGCAACCGTGCTGACAGCAAGGCCATCAAGGCAGGAAGAGACCGATGCGTGATTGAAGCCCACTTCGACCTGTCAAAATACGGAATGCAGGATTTCTTCGATGCTAACGATATTGATTATGATGCAGAAGACACCATCATCCGCCGCGAACTGACAGCTGCCGGAAAGAGCCGTGCCTTCATCAACGACACGCCCGTCCCCCTGAGCAAGATGAGAGAACTGGGCGAACAGCTCGTCGATATTCATTCGCAGCACCAGAACCTCCTGCTGCAGAAGGAAGACTTCCAGCTCAGCGTGGTCGACATTATTGCCCACGATGAAAAGCAGAAGAAGGCTTATCTTGCCGAATACAAGAACTATAAAAAGGCTAAGCAGCAGCTGGAAGACCTGAAAGCGGAAATCGCAAAGAACAGGGAGAACGAGGAATTCATGCGCTTCCAGTTTAAGGAACTGGATGATGCAAACCTGCAGGAAGGCGAACTTGAGCAACTGGAACAGGAAGCAGAAACCCTGAGCCATTCTGAAGACATCAAGACTGCGCTCTATGAGGCAGATAATGCACTCTCGGGCGAAGACGGCAGCATTCTCGACAAACTGAAAAATGCAGCCCAGCAGATTGACAACATCAAGGAGGTTTATCCGGATGTGAAGGAGGTGGCTGAGCGAATGCAGAGCAGCTATATAGAACTCAAGGATATTGCCCAGGAAATAAGCGGAAGCGTTGACAATATAGAGTTTGACCCGAACCGGCTTGAAACCATCAATTCCCGGCTTGACCAGCTCTACTCGCTCCAGCAGAAATTCCATGTGGAAAATGTAGAGGAACTCATTGCCACTCGCGAGCGAATCAACGAACAGTTGCAGCACATAGATAATGGAGATGAAGACATAGAAGAGCTGGAAAAGCAAGTTGGCCTTCTGCTTGCCAAGGCTGAAAAGCTGGCTGGTGATCTGACTGCCATCCGAACGAAATCGGCAAGAAAGATAGAAGAAGAAATGAAGAAACGTCTCATTCCTCTGGGAATTCCAAACGTCCGCTTCGAAATTTCATTCTCCGCCAAGCCGCTCAGTTCAGATGGTGTTGACAAGGTCAAATTCCTGTTCTGCGCCAACAAGAGCACGCTTCTCCAGCCGGTGAGTCAGGTTGCTTCCGGTGGAGAAATCGCCCGCGTCATGCTTTCTCTGAAGGCCATGATTAGCGGAGCCGTAAAACTGCCAACCATCATCTTCGATGAAATCGACACGGGAGTAAGCGGTAAGATTGCTGAAAAGATGGCGGAAATCATGACAGAGATGGGCAACCTGAACCGTCAGGTTATTTCCATCACCCACCTGCCTCAGATTGCTTCCATGGGAACCCATCATTACAAGGTTCTGAAAGAAGAAACCGAAGAGGGAACTCTTTCTCACATGAAGGAACTCAACGAGCAGCAGCGCATAGAAGAAATTGCCCAGATGCTCAGCGGAAGCGACATTACGCCTGCTGCCCTGGCAAATGCTAAGGAGTTGCTCAATAAGCACAAGCAACACAAATAAGATTATGAAAAAAATAAATATGATCATGATGGGACTGATGCTCGGAGCATCGTCCCTCTATGCCCAGCCGGGTTCGGTCCAGAAACTGGCTAAGAGCGTTTTCACCTTGACAACTTTCAATCAGAAAGGCGACATTATCGCCTCTACCCAAGGTGTTTTTATCGACAACAAGGGAACGGCAATCAGCACCTTCAAACCATTTGTCGGAGCTGTAAAGGCAAGCGTTGTTGACGCTTCCGGCAAATCGATTCCTGTTGAGGCCATCATGGGAGCCGACGAGCTCTACGATGTGGCTAAATTCCGCATCAACGCCTCTACCGTTGCTGCCCCTATCGCAACCAAGGAATCGGCTGCTGGCGACAAGGTCTGGCTGGTTCCATATTCTATCAAGAAGCCGGCTTACCAGCAGGAGGACATCAGCAGCGTGGAGAAATTCAAGACTACGTACAACTATTACATCTTCTCGAATAGTGCTCCCGAAAATGCAGTAGGTTGTCCGTTTGCCAACAAGAACGGACAGGTCATCGGTCTGATGCACAGCAATGGTCAGGTTACGGCCATCGACGCCAACTACGCTAAGCAGTTGAAGGTAACCGGTCTTTCGAGTCTTGATGCAGCCCTTCGCGAAACCACCATCCGTACAGCTCTTCCTGATACAGAGAACGAAGCGATGACGATGATGACTCTGAAGAAAGGCCAGACTACAGCTGATGTGTATGCGAAATATAGCGATGAGTTTATCAGCAAATTCCCTACTTCAGCCTTCGGTTACAAGGAGAAGGCCGCTTATCTGACGGATAAGCAGAATATGATGCAGCTGCCAAACTGATGGAAGAAGGCATTAAGAAATCGGCTGCCAAGGATGAGGCTCATTCCAACTATGCCGACCTGATTTATCAGAAGATTATTTACAAGGGCGATTCTGTTTATAAGGACTGGACGCTTGATAAGGCCATAGCTGAGGCTCAGAAGGCATACGAAATCAAGGCTCAGCCTATTTACCGCCATCAGGAAGCGCAGATTAATTTTGTAAAGGGTGAGTATCAGAAAGCTTACGATACTTTCATGGATTTGACCAATACTTCACTTCTCAGCGGCGAACTCTATTTTGAGGCTGCCCAGGCTAAGAAGAATCTCAAGGCTCCAGCCAAGGAGATTGAAGTTTTGCTCGATAGTGCGGTAAGCGTTGGAAGCAAGACCGGAATGGTTGCGAATTACTATCTGGCTCGTGCAGAATTTCTGAAAGAGCAGGGTGAATTCCGTCGTGCAATTCAGGATTATAATATGTACGATTCCATTGCCCGTCCTGTTTCGCCAGCCTTCTTCTACACCCGTTACCAATGCGAAACCAAGTTACGCATGTGGCAGCCAGCCCTGCTTGATATTGCCCGCACCTGTTACCTGGCTCCTAAAGAGCCTACATATTTTGCAGAATGGGCAAGTCTCGACTTGCGTGTAAAGCGTTATGATGAAGGAATCAGCGCAGCCACCCATTGCATAGAGTTGGCTCCTGAATATGCTGACGGCTACCTTCTCTTAGGTCTGCTCCAGAAGGAGAAAGGAAATAAGGAAGAGGCCATCAAGAACCTGAAGAAAGCCCAGGAACTCGGCGATTCCCGCGCTGGAGAATATCTCAAGAAAATGAAGTAATTATTTTAGTAATAAGTAAGAAAGTCCGTAGGCATTTTAACAGAACGCCTACGGACTTTCTTTTACATTTTAGTCATGTGGTAACCCAGCATTTTTAGCTCTACGGCTATTCCCATGAGGAACATCTGGTGAAGGGCAGCAACGAAACCACGGAAGGCTTCCTCGCTTCCAGGCTGCAGATTCAGATGAATCAGCTTGCTGTAAGAGCGCGAAGCACATTCTGCCACTACATTCGTAACAGCCTTATGCGCTTCCTCATTCAGCAGCAGAACCTTTTCGCAGATGTAATCATCCATGTGGTCGAAATCTATTCTGTCACGAAGATATTCATAATGATTCTCTACCTTGCTGTAGAGTTCCCAATCCTCATCCCAATACTTGGCAAGCGCCATTCCTACATACATGATCCAACCCAATGAAACCGTAGGATATTTAGCAAACTCGCGAATCGCATCAGGCAGATAACTCTCGCCTACTTTCTGCCACAGCTCTTCCAAATCCGGAGCTTCCGGCAAATGAGCATCTACCTTATCAATACCCAGCAGATATTGATAAAGATCTTCCTTGAAAATCGCTTCAAAATTCTTTTTCTCTTCCATTTATCTTTTCTTTTCTAATATTTTTTTACTGAACTCTGCAAACCCTGATTCCTATCTGCACCGGATGTTTGTGCATGTAAGTATAAAGTGTCATCGGTTCATCAATCACCTTCTTGTGAATGCTGCTGGCGTTGAGCAGGTGCAATCCGTCTTTGTGCCAGGAAGCAATACCGATGTGGGTCGTGTCGAGACCCTTCTTGTTGGTAATGATGGCGATAATGTCACCATCGTGAATAGCGTTGCGGAAAACTGCCGTGTTGGCAATCTTGCCCTTCGGAACATAACGGTAACGCTTGCCGTTCACACTCTGTTCCAGTTTTCTGATTCCCGATTTCCATTCCGGATGAGCCTTAAGCATCTTATAACTCGAAACATGCGTACTCATCCAGTTGATGTTCACGGTCTGAACGGCCGAGAAAGGAGGATTGGGCGCAATATTCTTCACGATTCCCTCGCGCTCGTTTGCATCCATCCAAATCGTGAAATAATGCTGACGCTTCACATAGGAAATCTCTCCGCCCACATAACGCACATTTCGGAGATGTTCACAGAAAGCCGAGAAAGAAGTCTCGTTCTTCTTGGCGCACAGGGTGAGCGCCGTAACCATCTCTACGTATGTGGTGCAGTCCAGCTCACGGGTGTTCACGATGAGCACCTCTTCCTTCGTCCGGTCCAGCGTGCCGCCCACATAAGGAACGCCCGCCATCTGCTTGCCAAACCAGAGCATCCAACTGGCAGGTTTCTTCTTCATCGCCCTTGCCTGCTGCAGCAGTCCTACAATCCGCAGACTGTCCTGCCGCTGATAAACCACATTCACCCTGGCTTCTCCCGGAACAGCCAGCACGCAAGCCAGCACGACAGCTGCCATTTTCGTAAATATTTTCATCTCTTCTCTTTTAATATGTTAATGATGACGTTTCCTGCCGAAGTTCACACCCACATAAATATTGAGTGAGCCAAACGAATTGTTGGTAGAAAACTGTTTTTTCTTATAGTTGTAGGAATGGATGATGGTGCTGGCGCCCGCGTACCAATGCGTGTTGTTCCACACAATACCGAAGCGGCCTATTCCATCCAGGTTCACATTCTTGAAACTGAAGTTGGTAATGTCCAGATGTTCCCTTTCATTATCCGATTTCGAGCTGTTGTAAGCCACACCTACCGAGAGCGAAGCGTTGAAGAGCCAGTTCTTGGCGAAAACCCAGTTGTAAGCATAGCCGCAGGTTACGTTCACATCGCTGTATTTCACCTTACTGAACATCAGCGAACTGTCTATCTTAGCTTCCGGAGTTCCCCCGTTTGTCAGATTTTTATTCAGCTTTTCATCTACAAGATTGGTCAGTTTATCCCAGTTCACCTCCAGTTCATGCTCCGTGTAACCGATTCCCAGAAGCATGGAACCGGCACTTCTCCGCTGCACCGTACTCTGCGAATAGGCGGCAGGATAAGAGAAGCGGCGATGGTTGAAGATGTAATAAAGATTGAATCCCTTGATGCTCGATTTGAAACCGTCGAAAGGAGCCTTGCGGATAGGGTCACAATCGATGTGCTCACCCAGATTCATCCGCAGAACATGATAGTCATTTCCCGTCTGTCGCCAGAACAGGTCTATTCCCAGCAGACTGCTGTAGAGGCTCAGGTCAAACTCCTTTTTATTAGTGTGGTTATTCCTGAAATTAATGTGTTTCAGGTCGAACGTATAACCCAGAAACACCCATCTCCAGCCCAGATAAGGCCCCAGGCGGTAAGAAGGATCAGGCGAGAAGGAAATGCTCTGTCCTTCGCTGTTTCTGAGCGTATATTCCTCGTAGGTATTGGTGTTCTGCAGCATCACCGTATAATTGTAATGCTGGTCTTCTATATAAGCCGAATCCGTACTGTTGAATTCTCTGAAGAACCGGGTGAACACATCTCCCACCTGATGGAAGAAGGTTTTGCGATGGCGCTCTTTCACGAGGCTGTCCTGGGAATTGGACATGAACATCGTCTTGTTGAAGAGCGTTCCCAGCATGGTAGAATCCACGGGCTCCCCTGCCCTTGCCGAAGTGCAGACAAGGGAACAGATAAATCCTACTATACAGAAACATCTCTTCATAACTTACGCTCTAATCCTGATGATGATTTTGTAAAAAATCAGTTCTTCCACAATACTCGGTCCAGCACCCAGTTGACAGCCGTAGCCGAAACGCTGGTGCAGTCGCATTTTCCTATTCCCTGCAGATGCTGAATCACACTCTTGATGAGCGGCAGCTGCACATAAGGCGGATTCGGAACCGTAATCAAGTTCTTTCCTTCGCTCGTAATCACTTCTATCGGCTGGTAAGTGAACACCGAGAATGAGAGCGAACCTTTCTCGCCAATCACCTCGATGCAGTCTTCCTTCGCACTCTCATGTCCCACGAAGCACCAGCTTCCGCTGCCCGGAATTCCGCTCTCAAAGAAGAAGCACGCCGAAAGCGTATCTTCAGCCTGATAAAGATGCGCTCTGTTGGCAGGATAGCCGTGCGCACGGGTAATCACACCAAACAGATTCTGGAGCAAATCTATCTGATGAGGAGCCAGGTCGTAGAAATAGCCGCCGCCCGCAATATCCGGCTGCAGTCGCCAAGGCATTTCCTTGCCGCTCTGAAAGTCGAGATCGCGCGGAGGAACCGAGAAGCGCACCTGAACATTCACCACGTTACCGATGGTTCCGCTCTCGATAATCTCCTTTACCTTCTGGAAGTAAGGAAGATAACGGCGATAGTAAGCTACGAAGCAGGGAACACCCGTCTGCTCGCTGATGCGGTTGATGCGGATGCAGTCGTTGTAGCTCGCTGCCAGCGGTTTCTCTATATAGCAGGGTTTGCCCGCACGCATCGCCATGATGGCGAAGGTGGCGTGAGAAGAAGGTGGCGTGGCGATGTAAACAGCATTCACATCGGGATCTTCTATCAATTCCGATGCATCCGTGTACCATTTGCGCACATGATGGCGCTCAGCATAGCTGCGTGCCTTGTTCTCGCTTCGGCTCATCACAGCCACCACCTGCGAACCCTCCACTTCGTTGAAAGCCGGTCCGCTTTTCTTTTCGGTTACTTCTCCGCAGCCGATAAATCCCCAATTAATCTGTTTCATTCTCTGTTGGTTTATTCTCTCCCGAAAGATTATTCTCCGGCGAGCGATTTGTTGATTTCGTCAATATAGTCGAGCACCTCGTCGCGTCCCATCTTCTTTTCACTACTGGTAATGAAATAAGGTGGAAGTGCTTCCCAGCGGTCTTCCAGCGCATGCATCCATTTCTCCGCATTCATGCGCGCCTTGACCGGACCCAACTTGTCGGCCTTGGTAAAGACGATGCAGAAAGGAACGCCGCTCTCGCCCAGCCAGTCTACAAACTCGCGGTCTATCTTCTGCTGGTCGTGGCGCACGTCGATGAGCACAAAGACATTAGCCAACTGCTGGCGCTGCAGAATATAACTGCTTATCATTTGTTCCAGCTGCTTCTGTACGGTCTTCGAACGCTTGGCGAAACCATAGCCAGGAAGGTCAACCAGATACCATTCGTTGTTGATGATGAAGTGGTTGATAAGCAGCGTCTTACCCGGTGTGGCTGACGTCTTAGCCAAACCCTTGTGGTTGCAGAGCATATTGATGAGGCTCGATTTTCCCACATTACTTCTGCCGATGAAAGCATATTCAGCCTTCGTATCTTTCGGACACATGCTCACTCGTGGAGCCGATATTGTAAATTCTGATTTCTTAATTTCCATTCTTTCTATTTTCTTTTATAAATGTTTATTATTAACGGCCGCACATCAACTAATCATAAAGTTCAATGTTCAACGCTCAAAGTTCAAAGTCTAGAGCATTTCAGCCAGTTCCAGCCATCTCATTTCCTTCTCATCAAGTTCATCCTTGATTTCAGGCAGGCGCTTGCTTTTCTCCGTCAGTTCCTCAACCGATAGATTTCCGCTGCAGAGTTCCTCTTCCAGCTTCTTCTGTTCCTCGGTCAGCGCATCTATTTCCTGGGTCAGCTGCTCATATTCGCGCTTCTCCTTATAGCTCATCTTGCGCTTGTTTTCAAAGTTGGCGTCGCGCTTTGCCGTGCCTGCTCCGTCGCTTTCTGCTGTTGCATTTCCGCTCTTTGCCGGTTTCGCCTGTTCCGCCTCGTCCTTCGCCTGCATCCGGCTCCATTCCCTGTACTGCGTATAGTTGCCTGGGAAATCCTGTATTTCGCCTTCGCCCTTGAAAACCAGCAGATGGTCTACTACCTTGTCCATGAAATAGCGGTCGTGGCTCACCACGATGACGCAACCCGCAAAATCCTGAAGATATTCTTCCAGTACCTGCAGCGTCTGGATGTCGAGGTCGTTGGTCGGCTCGTCCAGCACCAGGAAGTTCGGATTCCTCATCAGCACCGTACAGAGGTAAAGCTTGCGCTTCTCGCCGCCGCTCAGCTTGTAAACGTAGTTGTGCTGCTCCTCGGGCGTAAAGAGGAAGAACTGCAGAAACTGCGAAGCCGTCATGTGCTTGCCGCCCAGATCTATGTAATCGGCAATCTCCGTAATCACGTCAATCACCTTCTGGTCTTCACGGAATTTCAGTCCCTCCTGCGAGAAATAGCCGAAGCGAACCGTCTCGCCGATGTCAAACTTGCCGCTGTCGGGCTGAACCTCGCCCAGCAGCATCTTGATGAAGGTCGATTTTCCCGTTCCGTTATTACCCACAATGCCCATTTTCTCAAAGCGGGCAAAGTTGTAGTAGAAGTTGTCGAGAATCACCTTCTTCTGTCCCCTGTCGTCGAAAGCCTTGCTCACATACTGGCATTCAAAAATCTTCGAACCTATATATACGGTAGAAGCCTTCAGCCTTACCTGCCTGTCTTCTATGCGCTGCTTCGCCACCTTCTCCAGCTCGTAGAAAGCATCCTCGCGGTATTTCGCCTTGTGTCCGCGCGCCTGAGGCTGGCGGCGCATCCAGTCGAGTTCCCTTCGGTAGAGATTCTTCGAGTGCTGAATTTCGGCTCTCAGATTGTCCATTCTCTCCTGCCTCTTCTCCAGATAATAGGCATAATTGCCACGATAGGTGTAGATGGTGCGGTCGTCGAGTTCCAGAATCGTATTGCACACCTTGTCCAGAAAGAATCGGTCGTGCGTAACCATGAAGATGGTCTTGTTGCCGCGGTTCAGATAACCTTCCAGCCACTCTATCATCTCCAGGTCCAGATGGTTGGTCGGCTCGTCCAGCATCAGAAAGTCGGGTTCCGTAATCAGCACATTCGCCAGCGCCACTCGCTTCTGCTGTCCGCCGCTGAGCTGTCCCATCGGCTGTTCCAGGTTGGTAATGTGCAGCTGGGTGAGAATCTGTTTCGCCTTCAGCACCTTCTCCGGATCATCCTCATGATTGAAGCACGCCTGCAGCACACTTTCCTCCGGATCAAACTGCGGCGACTGCTCCAGATAGCCCACCTTCAAGTCGCGTCGGTAGATGATGTCTCCGCTCTCATGCCCCTCTTTATCCATCAGCACCGACATGAGCGTAGACTTTCCCGTGCCGTTTCTCGCCACGAGTCCCACTTTCTGTCCTTCAGCGATAGAGAAGGAAATATTATCAAAAAGAACCTGTGCACCAAAGCGTTTGGTGAGGTTTTGAACGTCTAAATAGGGTATTTGACTAGCCATTTTTATTTTTTTTGTGCAAAGATAGGCAAAATATTTGGCAGAAACAAATTTTTTAATTATCTTTGCACACGAATTTATCAATCAATACCGTGTTTCCATTCAGAAACGCGACATTTCAGAAAGAAAATCATTAATATACAATATATAATATATGTATAGCAAAGAAGAATTACAAGCAAAGAGTGTCGTTCAGTTGAAGGACATTGCCAAGGAACTTGGAGCCAAGGTAAAGAAGAGCGATAACAAGGGAACTATCGTCTACGCCATTCTCGACGCCCAGGCAGAACAGCCAGCTTCTGAAGCAGCCCCTAAGCGCAAGCGCACCCGCATTGCAACCAAGAAAGAAGACCGTGTTTATTCCGTACACGGTAATGAAGGAGAGAATTTCGACGTGCAGAAGAACCAGGTATTGGGTCCTAACGGCGGCGAGACTGCTCCTCAGGCTATGAACGAAACTGCCCCAGCCCCAGCGGTTGAGGAAGAAATCCAGTTCAGCCCGGCAGAGCAGAGTTTACAATCATCTGCCCAGAAGCAGACTCTAAACCAATCAGGCGAAGACATCGAGGCTCAGGTACTTGCCAACTTCCCGAAACACCGCGGCAGAAGAAGCAAGGCTGAACTCGAAGCCATTGCAGAAGCCAGAGCAGCTGCCATCAGAAAGCATCAGGCGGTAAAAGCCGAGCTAGAAGCGCAGATGGCGAAAGATGCACAGGAGACGGCTAACCAGCAGGCTGCTACTGAGCTGAACAGCCGGAAGAGGCAACAGCCGATAACCAGCAGACTGCTCCTGAGCAGGCAGCACCTGAGCAAGCTGCCGTTCCTGAAGAGCAGTTCTCTGCCGGAAACGCTGAGAGCGCTAACATCAGCGGCGATTTGCAGGCGATGCTCCAGGCTAAGATGAATGCACAGAACACAGCAGCAGCTCCAGCTCCGGCTCCAGCTGAGGAGGCAAAGGAAGAAGCTACTGAAAAAACTGCAACCGATAAGAAACAGGAGTCAACTCCTATCCACTATACTGAAGGTATGAAGGTAGAACTCGATGCAGACGGAACCTGGAAGGGTGATCCGGGCGATGGAACCGATTTCATCCCGGTAGTCGACATTCCTATCGAAGACCAGGCAGCCATTCCTACTGTCGACATCTTCGACCGTCCTACCACTCCGCAGACTTCTCACCAGCACACACCTGCTGCTGCCCCTGCAGCCAAGAACAAGCAGGAAGCACCAGCCTACGATTTCAGCAATCTCGTGAAATCCAACGGTGTGCTCGAAGTGATTTCAGAGGGCTACGGATTCCTGCGCAGCAGCGATTACAATTACCTTTCTTCACCGGACGATGTTTATGTAGCATCCAGCTTCGTCAAGAAGTTCGGTCTGAAGACTGGCGATGTCATCGAATGCAAGGTGCGTCCGCCTCACGAGGGCGAGAAATACTTCCCGCTCACCAGCATCATCAAGATCAATGGCCGTGACCCGTCAGAGGTTCGTGACCGTGTTCCTTTCGAGCACCTCACCCCACTCTTCCCTGATGAGAAGTTCAATCTCTGTGGCGACCGCCGCACCACCAATCTCAGCACCCGCATCGTAGACCTCTTCTCGCCAATCGGTAAGGGTCAGCGTGCGCTCATCGTGGCTCAGCCTAAGCTGGTAAGACCATCCTCATGAAGGATATTGCCAACGCCATCGCAGCCAACCATCCTGAGGCTTACCTCATGATGCTGCTCATCGACGAGCGTCCTGAGGAGGTTACCGACATGGCACGCACCGTGAATGCAGAGGTTATCGCCTCTACCTTCGACGAGCCAGCAGAGCGCCATGTCAAGATTGCCGGAATCGTGCTCGAGAAGGCTAAGAGAATGGTAGAATGCGGACACGATGTTGTCATCTTCCTCGATTCTATCACCCGTCTCGCCCGTGCCTACAACACCACAGCTCCTGCATCTGGTAAGGTGCTTACCGGTGGTGTAGATGCAAACGCCCTCCAGAAGCCTAAGCGTTTCTTCGGTGCTGCGCGTAACATCGAAGGCGGCGGTTCGCTCACCATCATCGCTACTGCCCTCATCGATACAGGTAGTAAGATGGATGAAGTCATCTTCGAGGAGTTCAAGGGAACCGGTAACATGGAGTTGCAGCTCGACCGCTCACTCAGCAACAAGCGCATCTTCCCTGCTGTCAACCTCATTTCTTCGTCTACCCGTCGCGACGATCTGCTGCAGGACAAGACAACGCTCGACCGCATGTGGATTCTGCGCAAGTATCTGTCAGATATGAACGCTATCGAGGCGATGAGCACCATCCACAAGAATATGCAGCATACTCGCAACAACGACGAGTTCCTGCTCTCTATGAATTCATAACCCTCATCCGGGTTTAACCATACTAGAATATCCGGCAAAAGGCTCCGTTCATCGGCAGTCTTTACTAGATATAAAAGAAGAGAGATTTGAAAGAGAAGGGCAAGTTCCATTTCCGGGATTTGCCCTTCGTGCTTTTTTACTGTTTAAAATCATTAAAAAAATATTCCATTTCATTTTTTATTCGTATCTTTGCTAATCTTAAACACAGAGGGGCGCAAAGCCCCAATATAAATAATGTATAACTTAAAATCAAAAGAACCATGAGCAAATATTTTGCAGAATCAGAATTGATTATCAATGAAGACGGAAGCTGCTTCCACCTTCATCTTCGCCCGGAACAAGTGGCTGATAAAGTAATCCTCGTTGGCGACCCAGGTCGCGTAGCCCTCGTAGCCTCCCATTTCGATGAGAAGGAATGCGAAGTTTCAAGTCGGGAATTCCACGCCATCACCGGCACATATAAAGGTAAGCGAATCACCGTGCAGAGCACCGGAATAGGATGCGATAATATCGATATAGTAGTCAACGAGCTCGATGCGCTGAAGAACATCGATTTCAAAACCCGCACCGAGAAACCCGAGCACACCACGCTCACCCTCGTGCGCATCGGAACCTGCGGCGGCCTGCAGCTCAACTGCCCTGCCGGAACCTTCGTAGCCTCGCAGAAGAGTATCGGTTTCGACGGGCTCATCAACTTCTATGCCCGCCGCAACGAAATCTGCGACCTCGAAACAGAGGCAGAATTCAAGCGCCAGGTAAAATGGAACGACCAGATTGGCAACCCATACTGTGTAGACAACAATCCGGAACTGCTCAACCAGATAGCCGGCAATGATATGGTACGCGGAATTACCATAGCCTGTGGCGGTTTCTACGGACCTCAGGGCCGCGAACTCCGTGCCCCACTTGCCGACCCGGAACTTAATCAGAAGATTGAAGCATTCGAGTATAACGGTCTGCGCGTCAACAACTTCGAGATGGAGAGTTCAGCCCTCGCCGGTCTTTCCCTTCTCCTCGGTCATAAGGCATTAACCTGCTGCATGGTCATCGCCAACCGCCGTGCCCTCAGCGCCAACACCGGCTACAAGAGCACCATCGACAATCTCATCAAGGTTGTATTAGATAGAATCTAGCTCCATTGCAGCAATACGCCCTGAAAGGGCAGAAGCTCCTAGCCCAGGGCAACACCCTGGGTTAAAACAGCAAACACCCCCTGTCGCCCTGTAAGGGCAAAAGCTTTAAAAGAAAGAAACAAATAAATGAAGAATCAAGAAGAATGTATCTGCGCCCTGGCAACCCCAGCCGGCGGTGCTATCGGAATTATCCGACTCAGCGGCTCCGACGCCATTACCCTCACCGACAAAATCTTCCAGTCTGCCAACGGCAAATCCCTGGAAGAAGCCAAGCCCTACACGCTGCATTATGGCGAAATAAAGGATAAGGATGGCAACACCATCGATGATGTACTGGTGAGCGTGTTCCGTGCGCCCCACAGTTATACAGGCGAGAACTCCACCGAGATTTCCTGTCATGGCAGCCGATACATTCTTCAGCAGGTTCTCCATCGCTTTACGGAGGTAGGATGTCGCCAGGCAGAACCGGGCGAATACACCCGTCGTGCCTATCTCAACGGCAAGATGGACCTCTCTCAGGCAGAAGCCGTAGCCGATCTCATCGCCTCTACCAACAAGGCAACCCACAAGATGGCGCTCAGCAACTTAAGGGTCATTTCAGCAACGAACTCTCCCTCCTTCGCGAAAAATTATTAAAGATGACTTCGCTCCTGGAGTTGGAGCTCGACTTCAGCGACCACGAAGAACTGGAGTTTGCCGACCGCAGCGAACTCCAGGCACTAGCCGAAGAAATCAATCACAAGATTACCACCCTCGCCCACTCCTTCGAAACCGGCAATGCCTAAAGCAGGGAGTAGCCGTAGCCATCGTAGGCAAGACGAATGTGGGCAAGAGCACCCTGCTCAACCGTCTGCTCCACGAGGAGAAGGCAATCGTGAGCGACATTCACGGAACCACCCGAGACGTAATCGAAGACACCACCCTCATCGACGGAATCACCTTCCGCTTTATTGACACAGCCGGAATCCGCAAGACGGATGATGTGGTAGAAAGCATCGGAATAGAGCGCACTTTCCAGAAGATGGAAGAGGCGAAGATAGTAATCTGGCTATTGGATGAGCAGCCGTCAACTTCAGAAATCAAGGAGATGAAGCTGAAGAACCAGGGCAAGAAGCTGCTGGTAGTATTTAATAAGATGGATAAACTTGAGAATGATAAACTTGCGTTCGATAAATTCACCCATTCCTGTGGCTCAGATTCCAGTGAATCAGAAGCCCCACTCTTCATCAGTGCCCGCACAGGCGAGAACGTTTCATCCCTGGAGCAGGCATTAGTAAAAGCCGCTGATATTCCGGAGATTACCGAGAACGACGTCATCATTACGAGTGCCCGCCACTACGAGGCTCTTCTCCGTGCCCAAGCTTCCCTCTCCCGTGTATTGGAGTCAATGGAAATGGGAATGAGCGGCGACATCATCGCCGAAGACCTGAAAATGGTATTGGAAGAATTGGGTGAAATCACTGGCGGACAGATCAGTAGCCAGGAAACGCTAAACAATATCTTCAAGCACTTTTGCATCGGAAAGTAAGTCGTGATAAACAACGATTAATATCGACAACGAATGATAGTTAAGGTGCTCAAAATGAGCACCTTTCTTTTTAGCCTTACTATTGGTTATAATCAATGGTAAGGCTTTTTTAGCACCTTTTTGTACCGCTCTTGTACCTCCACTTTTCAAAAGTAATAATTTGAGACTCCATTTTTGGCAAATGAGTGCAAGATTGCCGAGAGTTTTGGACAATGATGGACGATGATATAAGACTATTGAAAATAAACGGAGTAATGACAGACGACTTTTTCTACAATAAATTAAGTATAAAAGTATAAAAAGCGTACAAATGACAGCAAGCAAAGAAAGAATTCTAAAAATTTGCGAGTATTGTGGGAAGAGCTTCTATGCATTGAAATCCACAACTCGTTATTGCTCCAAGCAATGCAACAGTTATGCCTATAAGGCAGCAAGACGTGAGGAGAAAGTAAAGATGGCTGAGACAATGAGCCACCGAAAAGCTTCCGAGAAATCCATGTCTGAAATCCTCATGAAAGAATACCTCACTATTCAAGAGGTCGCTATACTTTTGGGACTAAGCAGACAGACCATATATAATATGGTGTATAGTGGTAAGTTGCGAGCATCCAAGATTACGTCTCGTTTATCTTTAATCAGAAAGCGAGATATAGATTATCTTGTTGATAGTTTGCCATACACCACAAATAAAAGTGCTTCAAAAGAAGCAGTTCATGCAAACCGAGAGCTACCTGTTCCAGAATATTACTCTGCCAAGGAAATTGCAGAAGTCCACAACACTTACGAGACCGCCATCTATGAGATAGTTAAGAAAGTCAAGATTTCAAGAATATCCATACAAGGAAGAGTATATTGGAACAAGAAAGAGGTGGATGATTATTTTGCACACCTGTCTCCAGATCCAACCATCAGTGAATGGATGACTGTTATGAACATTCAACAGAAATATTGTATGACGAAAACAGCCGTATATAGTTTCGTTAGTCACAATGCTATTCCAAGAAAAATGGAAGGTAACAATGTTCTGTATTCCAAGCGTCATGTACAATTGGCAAAAGGTGAATCCGTAGAAGACCAACTTTATTATACAATACCGGAGGCCATGAAGTTGTATGGTTTAAGTCAGGACCAGATTTATAAGCGTATCAAGAAATACGCTATTGAAAAGGTGAAGATTGGCAAGTATATCAAGATTTCCAAGCGAGATTTAGAGAAAGCTATCGGCAAGCCTAAGGTTATTTAGCGGTTATCAAAAGGTTAAGTTGTACCCCATTACATAACTCTATTATTTTGCAATCGATTTCAAAGATCTCTTAATACGGGATCATATATGAAACATAAGTATCACATTATAAAAAGTAAACATCATGGTAAATACATGTACAAGAGTTTCTCTTCGCCAAAGAGCGATTAAAAACGACCGTATTTCTCTTTATTTGGATTTCTATCCACCAGTACGCAACCCTGAGACTATGCAAATGAGTCGCAGGGAATATTTAGGTATCTATATCTATGCTCATCCAAAGAATGAGATGGAACGTGAGTTTAATACAGATATGCTCAACAAAGCAGAGGCCATCCGTTGTATCAGAACCCAATCACTCATCAATGAAGAATTTGGTTTTTTGGACAAAACACGACAGAAAGCTGATTTTTTGGCATACTTTGAGAAGATGACACATAAGAAAGATGACAAGTGGACATGTGTCTACAAGCATTTCTTCAAATTTGTTCAAGGTCATTGTACATTTGGGGATGTGACAGTGGAACTTTGCAAAAAGTTCAGAGAGTATCTTCTGAATGCAAATCAGTTGAATCGAACAAAACAAAAGGTATCTCTCAACTCTGCAGCAGGTTACTACTCTACTTTCCGTGGTCTCTTAAAAATCGCCTATCGTGACAAGTGGCTGCGTGAGAACATCAATGACTATCTGGACAAGATTGAGCCACAAGATGTAAAGAAGGAGTTTCTTACCCTCGATGAAGTAAAGCAGTTGGCAGCTACTCCTTGCGATATACCTGTACTGAAGTCTGCCTCCCTCTTTGCTTGCCTCACAGGATTGCGAATCAGCGACATCTTAAAATTGCGTTGGGAAGACTTCGAGATAGCTCCCGACCAAGGCTATTGCTTGCGTATTCGTACCCAGAAGACTCAGACCGAGGCAACCTTGCCTATCAGCAACGAGGCATACGAACTATGTGGTGAACCAAGCACGGGTATCGTGTTCAAGGGATTGAAGCGCAGCATGATTAACCATCCTCTTAAAGCATGGTTGAAGAAGGCAGGAATCACTAAGCCATTTTCATTCCATTGCTTCCGGCACTCGTATGCAACAATCCAAATCGCCTTAGGCACAGACATTTACACGGTTTCGAAGATGCTTACCCATAAGAATGTAAGCACAACACAGATATATGCCGACCTCGTGAACGCAAAGAAAAGAGAGACAGCAAATAAGATTTCTCTTAAATAAATCCATTGCATTCATTTCATGGTGCCCGATATTGAAAAAATGTTCAATATCGGGCTTTTTAGTTAAAGGCTCCTAAAAGTTTTACGTGAGTCACGCGTGACTCACGTGTCAGTTTCTGCAGTCTTTCCTATTTTTGCACCACAAATGATTAATAATACGCAATATGAAACAGTTTAAAAAAGAATTTTTGACACAGCATTTATTGGTTTTGTGTGCAATGTCTATCATTGGTGCACTTGTTCGCAACGAAGCTATGCAATATGGTGTAGACACCTTTAGCTGCAACTTGACGTTCGTTATCTCAACCACCATACTGATGGTTGTTTATCTCCATGCATTAGATAGTATCGTACGATTGCTTGCCCCATGGTTTAAGCATATCTTTTGTAATACAGTAAACAATACAGAAAGAAAGCGTCTGTCTTCTATTGTCATCAATGAAACAAATACATATGATGAGGGAGAAGAGCTAAATCTGGAAGATGTAACTTTCGTCTATGCAGACGAAGCCTCTTCTTGTATTACAAGCTATGAACAGTTGAGACAGGAAGCATTGGAAGACAAAGCCAAAAAGGAAAAGGTCTTGTTAAACTCAGCTATCGATTATACCAGAAGAACTTTTGCTGCCTACATGAAAGAGGAGCATTTGAACCAACTTTGTGACAACATCGCTATTTTCCAGTGTTGTGTCTCTACACACATGAGACATCATTCATTGATTGTTGATAAGGCTATTCGTACTATAGACTTAATGCATTATGCTTGGAATATAGGAAATCTCTTCAAGAAGAAAGGCATTGATACAGCAACCTTTATAAAACAAGTTTTTGCTGATGCGCTGGTTGATGTGGAAATATCCACTATTATAAGGAAGTTAAGAATGGAAGGTACCTGCATCATTGAATTACTACCAAGCTTAGATGTTCAAGGCGGAATCAAGACAAATTATTGTTGCTGATAAGCATTGAGCGGTTATTCAGAGGTTATATCTCAGTGATATTTATCCCCATTACATAACTCATTTACTTTGTACCCGAATAATAAAAAATGAACAGATATGATAAATGAAAGTATCACCTTTGATAAGTTACCACAAGCGGTTTCTTATTTAACAGAACAAGTTATCGAGTTGAAGCAAATGGTATCAGCACTTCAACCTACATCATCAGCAAATAACCATATATTGGTTGAGATTGATGAGGCTGCTATTATTATAATGAAGTCGAAGCCAACCATTTACCGATTGGTTAACCAAGGCATTCTGCCATCCTATAAAAAAGGTAAGAAGCTATACTTCTATAAGGATGAGCTGCTTGCATGGATTGATAATGGTCGAAAAGCTACCAAGGAGCAGAACCATTCTGAAATGCTAAAAGCCATGCAAGGAGGAATGAAGCGCAAACCCAAGTCAATGTATAATTTTTAACTCTATGCCAAATGACAGCTTTAAATAACAATAAGGAAACTTCCATCAATCCAATGATTATCATGGATAAGGCTATTGATATGAGTACTCGCCTATCAGGAAGCCAGTTTCCCGTAAGCATCTTTCCTGCCAAGATTCAGAGAATCATCAAGGAGGTACACGAATGCCACAGTTTTCCTACCGACTATATATCAGCAGCCATACTCACTGCATTGGCTGTTGGTATCGGCAACACGCACTTGGCACAGATGAAACAAGGTTGGCTTGAAAGTCCTATCTTATACATGGCTCTTATCGGAAGACCAGGAGCCAACAAGAGCCACCCACTTAGCTTCGCTATGAAGCCATTCCTCGATTACGACTATGAGCAAAACAAGTTGTTCGAGGAGCAATACAGTAAGTTTGAGGAAAAGATGTGCATGTCTCGCAAGGAACGCATTGAAAATGGAGAGGATGGATTCCCGCAAGAACCTGTACGCAAACGTTTCTTGGTCTCTGATGTCACACCAGAAGGCTTGAGCTATATTCATGCGCAGAACAAGAGGGGTTTGTGCCTATGGACAGACGAGCTATCTGCATGGTTCAAGAACTTCAACCGCTATAACAATGGTTCAGAGGAACAGTTCTGGCTATCAGTCTTTAGCGCCAAGACAACCATATCAGACAGAAGAAGTTCCAAGAGTTCCATCTTCATTAAACGCCCCTATATCTCAGTAATCGGAACCATCCAAAAGAAGATACTTAGTGAGTTGTCGAAAGGCGAACGCTCCAACAACGGCTTCATCGATCGCATTTTGTTCGTCATGCCTAACCTTCAGCAGAAAGCGAGATGGAGTGACCGAGAGTTGCCCGATAATATAGAGCGAGATTGGCAAACCATCATTCAACACCTTATTGATATGGAGTGTCAAATAAATGAGCAACAGGAAATCGAGCCTCATGTTTTATCATTCACAGAAGAAGCTAAGGCAAGGCTCTATGAATGGCAGCATCACTTCTCCGAGCAATGTGACAATGAAACAAATGATACCATTGTCAGCATCTATTGCAAGTTGGAGATATACATCATCCGTTTCTGTCTGATCATTCAATTGGCACGATGGACGTGTGGAGAATGTGATAAGGAAGCCATCGACCTGCTGAGTGTAGAGCGAGCCATCCGATTGACAGAGTATTTCAAGAACTCTGCCATATCAGTGCAAAATATCCTCAACGAGAATATGCTTACAGCTCAACAACAAGCAATCGTCAACCATCTTCCTGCAACATTCACCACGGCCCAAGCTCATGATGTCGCCAAAGAGAACGACATGAAACCAAGGACATTGGAAAGATTTCTGAATGATAACATCGGAGTCCTATTTCGCAAAGAGAAGCATGGAGAATATTCAAAGATTAACTCGTGACGGTATTGTCGGAATTGTCGCTTTTGACGGTTTTAATACCAAAAGCGACAAAACCGACAGAACCGCCACATAAAAAAGAAATGAAATGAGTACACATAGATTCATATTAGAGCCATACAAAGGCATCGCTACCCGACATACATGTCCAGAATGCCATAAGAAACGTAGCTTCGCCCGATATATTGACACAGAAGGGAAGATTGAGTTTCCTCCTTACGTGGGGCGCTGCAACCATGAGCAAACTTGTGGTTATCACTTCACTCCCAAGGATTTTTTTGAGAAGAATCCCGAGAAGAATGAGACATTCACAAAGGATGAGACTATTTCATATAAGAAGAGAGAAATGCCGAAGCCATTACCCACTTCTTATATAGACGAGAACATCATGCGAAGTTCTCTTAAATGTTATGAGGCAAACAACCTTTTCTTGTTTCTATCTTCTCAATTCGGTGAAACAGCTACTCTTTCTTTGATGGAGAAATATCATGTCGGAACTTCCAAACACTGGACTGGTGCCACGGTATTTTGGCAAGTTGACAATCAAGGCAAGGTGAGAACTGGTAAGGTAATGCTCTATTATCCCGAGACTGGTAAGCGAGTAAAAGAACCATACAACCATATTTCATGGGTACACTCGCTTATCCCCCACAAGGATTTCAATCTCTGTCAATGCTTCTTTGGCGAACATCTTATCAATAAAGACAAGACCAAGCCTATAGCATTGGTTGAAAGTGAGAAGACAGCCTTGATAGCCTCCTACTATCTTCCTCAATTCTCATGGATAGCAAGTGGTGGTAAGAATGGTTGCTTTAACACGAAGTCGTTATCTGTTCTGAAAAACAGAGATGTGGTCTTATTCCCTGATTTGGGAGCGACAACAGTTTGGCAAGATAAGCTGCCAATGATGCAAGTTCTCGGCATCCGTGCAACACTTTTCGACTTTTTAGAGCATCAAGCCTGCGAAGAAGATAAAGCTAAAGGCTTGGACATTGCTGATTATTTGCTCAAAATCAAGCCTGCAGAAGCAAAACTTCAAGCCCTCATCAAACAGAATCCTGCCATTCGGAAGTTGATAGATGTCTTCAAACTCGAAATCGTTGACGAGCCTCAACCACATTTCCGCACTCCTAAAAGGCAACGTGGTTTCAGACTCTGAGATGATTTGAAAAATCGAGGTATCTGACGATAGCAAGTTATGTTTTGAGTTACTCAAAACCTTTCGAGTTACTCTCGAAAGCACTTGCCTATCGGTAGATACTCTCCAAAGTCGAGTATCTGAATCAACCTATCGGTAAGCAGAGAATTGCATATATGATGACTTACTGTCGTATAGATTCATTGATTTACTGTCGTATATATATGCATGTCATATGATAAAACGTTTTACATGGAATGAGTAGAAAAAGCCAATTTTTTCTTTCTACTATATATGTCATCGATTAATGATTCCTATTCTTGCGACAACTCCCAAGGCATACACCTACTATATGAAGATAAAGGCATTTTTCTTTACAATAGTTTCATAAACAACAATGCCACTTCACACACCTTTTAGTGCGCAAAGTGGCATTAATTATAAGACGTTGAACGAGCAGTAACCCGTTGTATCTCTGTAGCCTTCTGTTGTCTCTATTCTCATTTTCTTCCCAATGCGATATGTCCCTTTCGTATATTTCTGACGTACATTGCCCAGATCAATTTGAAATTTTCTGGCAGTGTTTGGTCGGATGCCAAGACCTATCTCTATAAAGGCAGCATTCTTCAATGGAATCTTTTTCCAACCTTTATTTTCCTTCTCGATAAAGTACTCATAACCAACGATACAAGTCCATGGTGAATTGTTGGTTATAGTCAACGTAACAACTTGAGGTTTATTCGTAAAATGCGTCTGCGAGAGTTCCAAGCCAAGGTTTCCTTGTACAGAGTTGGCCTCTTTTGCTGTTTTGGTCTCTTGCTCGGATTTATTCTCTTGCACATTACTAGTTAAAGCACTTGCTTCCGTTACTTGACTATTACTTTTATCCCCAACAGAGCAAGAAAGAAACAATAAACATGCAAATATCAATTTCATATTTCCACCTAATATCGTTCAACATTCAAAGCAGCTAAAGCTTGATCAGCTTTAGTAAAAACCCTGACTCCACTAACTGTTGTCGTTCCCAGATGTATTCCTACCGTATATCTAGTATCGCTACTTTTCACATATGTGTATATAATACCACCACTATCACCTGATTGACTTAGATATGTGGCTGTTGTCATATTAGTATATTTTATCCCTTTACTTGTAAAAGTATAATTGGTTGACTTTATATATCCACCTTTACCATTTGAGCCTGTTGTTGAACCTCTCATATTGACAAAAGTGCCAACTCCAGGAAGGCTTGTAGCCACAGAGAGTTCGTAAACTGTACCTACAATAAAATTTGATGGTTCAAAAGCTGAGTCTACAATAGGTACAAAAGCTGCGTCTACACTTCCTGAGTTTTGAGATGCAGAGCAAGTACCTATTACTTTACCTGCGACATAAACCTTTTGGTTAACACTTAAAACGTGCCCTGCTGTTACCATACCATTTCTTTTGGCACCAGTTTTTTCTCTAGCTCTAAAGGCGAAAGACCCATGGCTTCCATCTGTAGAACATGTCAAGTATCCACCTGGATTCAAATCTGTTTCTTCTATTAGTTGTCCGGACTCAACGAATGTTATGGCAGGATGATTATATATCGTTTTGAATTTCTTTATAAAATTATCATCCTTATGCTTTAGACTTACCTCAACACAGTTCTGAGCATCCAAGATTCCATATCCACAAATGTTGTCTTTGATAAATACTTCTGCATTTTCTACATGTCTGTCTAGCTCCTCCATAACTTGTTGTAATTCCTGATAAGAATATTTACAACGTTCAAAACGATATAGTCTTGATGATTTTATTGTTGAAATTCGTCTAGCAACCTCCAAAGAGTCACCTTTGAATAAAATGGTCAACATGCCACTCGGAGTGATATATGAGCCACCCCAAAATGAAGGATAATCTTTCTTGTTATGATTAGACCGCATAATAAACTTACCATCAAGAACCAAATTATTTAATAATATTTGATTCACTTCGTTTGCTTCTAATTGATTATCCATAGGCATTTCATTAGCCATATTGGAGACGACTTGTTCTGAAGAAGATGCTTCTACCAACATTTTCTTGACTTTAAAATCCAAATTATCATCAGAACATGAACTAAATGCAATCATCATGCATCCTAGCAAAAAAATAAAATTAATTTTCATACTCATTATTTTTTATGTTAGACAAAAATGAAAATTACAAAGGTCACTATCACTAACCTATTTTGTTTTGGCTTTATTATTAACAGTTTCTTCATAAACAATCATCTATTAAAATCCTGACTACTACTATTGCTTCCACTTCCAAAAGAACCAAAACCATTCCCACTTGAAGAAGAACGTGTATTTGAATTGCTTTTTTATTGGACAGTAGTGAATTATGATAAATCGAGTTACTTCATTAAAATTGATTTATTATTGCTGCCATAGCCGATAATCTTGACATCTACTTTTGAATGGATTAAAGTTGGTGAACCTTGTATCTTGTATTGGAAGTAGATTGTATCTATTTTCTCTGTTGTGGCTATTTTAAGAGTTTTAACTTCGTCGAATATATCCAATGTTATCTTTTTGAATTTTTTATTGTCGCAAATAACCACTCTTTTTTTACAATATATCCTCGTTGGTCTGTCTTGTACTCAATAGCAACGTATGCCTCCAAATTATTTTTTTGAAACTCAATAGGATATTTACACTTTTTTTCCAATTCGTTTATAAACAACTCTTTATTTCTATAGTCAGGATTACCTGTGCTTACTTGGCATACATCAAATAGTTGCGGAGATGTTCCCACAAGAGACACATTAGTATTGGAGTTGCATGAACCAAATACTACCAAAACTGTCAATAATATAATACCCACTAATTCCTTCATCTTTATTCTATATGATTTTATCTATGACTCCACTTAAAAAAGTAGATTAAATTTGAATTAAACATATGCCTTGGAAAGCCTTTATGCAATCCTCGGCGTTAACTAACTCTGATAACGTAGAACACACCTTGTTTCGGCTTTGCATTGCCCTCGTCCAATCTGCGAAACACCTCGTCTATGCGCTTATTGGTTGCTTCAATGTGCTTATCGGTATCTTGTTGATGTTGCAGGATTTCCAACTGATGATATTCCATCGTTTCCAAACGACTAAAAACAGAAGCATTGTGTGACCTCAAACGTGTTATTACTTATTATTGCATTCAAAGGTAGTGCTTTTAGCCTTTAAGCCATTATTGCACAACCTCTTTTTTTGAAAAGAACGTAAAATTAATAGTTTTATTGCTGTGATTGTACTTTTATTAACTAAAGTTCCCACCCCAAAATAATAGGGTAAAAATAACAGTTTCTCGATAAAAAGTTGTATCTTTGTAATCGCTAAAGAACAAAATTGAAGAAGTTCCTCCAAGGGTGGAATATTCTTTCACACCAATAGCCAAGGACTTCTTGCGAGAAATCAGTTACGTCATAGAATGGGGGCAGCTGCATTTTGAGCAGATAGTGAAGGGTAGAAAATAATCATATATATACATTTATATTCTTTAACTAAACTTTATGCAGTCATCAAGCCTTTGATGTATCTATATCAAAATATATAGTACGAAACAATTCGCTCATGGCTTCAAATATAACAACATTAGTAGAAAAAGCAAAACAAGGTGACGCTGACGCTTTCAGCACATTATACCAAATGTATTATCCTAAGATGAAAGGGATATGCATCAATATTCTTAGAGAGGACAAGGCTGTCGTTGACGACCTTGTCCAAGATGCTTTTATACTTGCGTTTGTTTCATTGAAAGACTTGAAGAATACTCATAGGTTTAGTCAATGGCTTACAAGTATCACTACTAACCTTGTATTGAAATATCAGGAGAAAGGTAAGAGATACGATTTCATTTCCTTGTCTGATATAGAGGATGAATTTAGTTCCGTATTGGAAGATGGCAACACTTCCAAGCAATCAATTCCGTATGAGGAAATTATGGCAGCAATAGACAGTTTGCCTGAAGGGTATAAGAAAATATTCAACATGTCTGTTTTGGATGGCTTGTCTCATCAAGAAATCAGCGAATTACTTGATATTGCTCCACATAGTTCTTCCTCACAATTGTCAAGGGCAAAGGCAATGTTGCGAAACATATTGTCTCCAAGAGCTATGCTTATCATCGTATTGGCGTTGATAGTCATCCCTGTATATAGATATTTTACAGCAAAGAAAAAAATAGTTTCAGAAAATGATGTGAATATAGTTCGAACTCGAAAGCCTAATGAAGACATTACGCCTATACAAAAGAAGCCTAATGTTTCTGTTAGTAGAATACAAAACGCTATTTTGTGCTCTAATTATCGAAGTGTTCAACAGGGAAAGAACACTGTAATAACTGTTGGTGATTCGATTAAGGCAAGTCAAAATGTAATAGTCGAAATATCCGATTCTTTGCAGGATAACCAACATATTTGGGCTGATAACAAGCGAGATAGTATCATCACAAAAGATACTGTCTATACACCTATTCCAAACGAGGAAAGATGGATTGCGGATGATACAAAGACGCACAAGAAAAGTAAATGGCAATTGCTCGCAGCTGGTTCTTTGGGTACTACTCTTGCGCAAAATGTTTATAAGATTATAACAAGTAGCGGTGATGATATTACGAGTGAACAACCTTCAAAAAAGATTTTTACTACATGGGAAGAGTATTCTGAATATCTACATCGCTTAACACCAACTGACCCAACGGCGGAAAATGTTGCAATGATGGATATTGCCGATAATAACAAGGGCAAAATTGAAGAGGTAGAACATCATGACAAACCTATAATATTAGGATTGGCTGTGAACAAGAGCATAGGAAAGCATTGGAGTTTAGAAACAGGACTCCAATACTCTTACTTGAAGTCATATTTTACTTTGGGTACTGGTAATTACCGTGTTGACAAGGAACAAAAGTTGCATTACATCGGTATCCCTGTCAAGCTCTCGTACCAATTCATGGCGTACAAGAGACTGTCGGCTTACGGTTCTGCAGGAGCAAGCATTCAGATACCATTGTCTGGAAAGACATATGCAGACTATGTAGTAGGAGGAAAGTCTGGCTATACAACGGATTGGAAGACAATACCTTCTATACAGTGGACTGTAAACACTAACATCGGAATACAATATCAATTTGCACCAAAGTTGACATTGTTTGTTGAGCCAACGCTGAATTGGTACATTCCGAATGGAAGTGAAGTCAAGAATACTTGGACAGAACGTCCATTTACATTGACTGTGCCTTTCGGTATTAGGCTCTCTTGGTAAGAAAGTATCATTTTGCATGCAGTCTTTATGAATGATCTGTATCTATATATACAGAAAAGTCAAAAAATAAGATACATGCAAAAAAGACATACAGACAGAAAGATGTATTTCCGTGACTTGGAGATAACATCTAAGGAGTTTTACATCAGCTACTTGTCAGATTTTACGGAACTGACATCAAAGAGTAGAATCTTGGAGGTAGGCTGTGGTGAAGGAGGAAACTTAGTTCCCTTTGCACAGTTGGGCTGCAAAGTGACAGGTATAGATATTGCAGAATGCAGAATTAAAGATGCCAAAGCATACTTTTCTGAAATCAGCAATCATGCCACATTTGTATGCAGTGATTTCATGCAATATCCTGTTCCATGTAATGAAGAGGATAAATATGACGTAATACTATTACATGATGTGATAGAACATGTTCCGACAAAAGAGCCATTTCTTGCACACCTAAGAAAGTTTATGAAAACAAAAGGCGTGCTGTTTGTCGGATTCCCCGCATGGCAAATGCCTTTTGGAGGACATCAACAGATTTGCAGAAGCAAACTTTGCTCACATCTGCCATTCATTCACTTGCTGCCAAACCCTTTATACCGGTTGTTGCTAAAAACATGCAATGAAAAAAAAGGAACTATGAATGAGCTTATGAGCATAAAAGAATGCCGAACAAGTATAGAGTTGTTTGAAAGACTCATACACCAATGCGGCTTCTCGATAACAGACCAAAAACTTTGGTTTATCAATCCTCATTACAAGCAGAAGTTCCACCTTACCCCACGACTCTTGCCACATTGGGTCTGGAAGATGAAGTATATCAGAAATTTCTTCACCACTTCATGCTGGTATATATTGACCATAAGCCATAAATAGAACTTACGTTCTTTAGGCAACCATTAAATCTATGAAACAATAAATAAGATATACTTAACCATTTCGGAAAAGCAGACTCCAAAAAACAGTATTGGAATCTGTTTTCAGTCTTGCTTTAATCTGAAGTCTATTCAGTTCCCTCCATCATTGAGAACAATTGGTAATCATGCATTCCAGTCTTGCTCAAATCTTGAGAGTATCAGTCTCCCAGGCTTAACCACCATCGCAGAGAGCACTTTCGATGTAAGATAAGAATTTCTTTTGGATATGGCAAGTACTTTTGGGATTATATTCTGTACTATTTTACATCATTTCCTTCTTAAACCAAAGCTCGAACACGCAGTCGGCGATGAAGATGCCGTCCTTCTCCAGGGTAATCAATTCCTTGTCGATGAGGGCTTTCTTGATGCGGTCGATATTGGATTTGCTGCCCAGCGGATAGGTTTCAGCTACAGCCTGGGCGGTGAAACCTGAGTGGATGCCACTGCAGAGGAGGCGCAGAAAATTGAGCTGATAGGTGGTTAAGCCCTCGGTTTGCTGTACGAAAAGACCATGGCATTGTTGCAGCAAGGCGCTGATGCCACTTTGTAAGGTTTCTTCGTTTACTTCTTTCTCGGTTTCTGCCATCACGTTCCAAGCTAGTTGCTGCACGTAGGAAGAATAGTTCTTTACGGTTTTACAGATTCTTGTAGCATATTCCTCAGATATTTTCTTTCCGTATTTTTTGAATCGGGAGCAGATGAAAGGCACCCAATATTCTGTAGGAATGCAATCCAAGTGCAGCATCTCGCCAAACATATAGAAAGGCATGCGTCGGTTTTGGAAAATGTTTTCCATCAGATGCTTCTTGCTTCCAAAGAAACAGTATGATACATTCTGATGATGCTGCCAGGCGCCACGCAGTTTTTTCTGAACCGTAAGAGTATCAGGGAATTCTCCAATTTGCTGGAATTCGTCGATGCAGACCACCATGCGGATTCCCTTTTCCTGAGCGATTCTTTCCGGAAGATTCAGAATCTCTTCAGGGGAATAGTCCTTTGGTGTAATTCCCAGAGATAATGAATATTCGGATGTAGGATCTGGACTAAAGGAGATTTTTGGTGAAACTCTTACCAGGAACTGCTTGATGTTTTCTACTACTTGTTCCAGCTTATTACCCATAGATTTCATAATGGTTTCTGCAAAGCGATTGTAGAAATCATATTCGCTTCGGCAGTCATAGATGTCCATATACACCACTTTTATCTCTGGATTATCAATTTCGGATATTACCTTTTTGACGAGCGAAGTCTTGCCCATGCGTCGGGGAGAGATGAGAATGACGTTGATGCCATGCTCAAAGTCTGCCTTGATGCGCTTGGTTTCTTCTTTTCGGTCGGTGAAGTTGTTTCCGGCAACCGACATACCATATACGAATGCCTTTTCCATTGTTTTTTTTGCTTGATTACGGATGCAAAGATAAGCAAAAAATGAAAGTTCACAAGGTTGTGGACCACAAACTTGTGAACTTTTAATATTATTTTGTAAATCAGGTATTTAAAAGCTGTTTTTATGCATAAAATAAGCCGGAATCAGAGGCTTTTCTTATCAAACACACCATTCATCGTGATGCAGAGATGCTGGAACTTGCTGAGGAGTTTGTCAGACCATTTCGTCATGTTGTAAAGGTCCTTGATTTCCTTAAACTTCTTTTCATCCCATTGCGGATAATCTATCTCAGAGAAATAACGGCGGTAGTCACGGAGATTGTCGCCCGAGAAATGGAGATAATCGTCGATGCCGCCAAACCATTCGGGAGTCATCATCTGGGTGGCAAAGGCTTCGAAGTTCTGGTTGTCCTGAAGCATGCAGTTGTGATTCAATACACACCATACGCAGAACCAATGGTTCTTGCGGGTAACAAATTTCAACATATTGGCTATCTGAGCCTTCAGATTCTGCATGTCGATGTATTTGCCGTCTTTTACTTTGTAGAAAACCTCGTTGGGAAGGGTTTCCGGAATGCCTCGGGATGTTCCAAATCGTAGATTTCCTGCTCGATGATGTGCCATTTTACGGTGGCTGATACCAGCTTGAGATATTCCTGTGCTGTAAAATTGACGTGGGCAAGCTGGGCGCCCAGCAGTTGGGTGTCTCTTATATATTTCATAAAGTCGAGGCGCAGATTTTCCGGTACCTCGTCTTTTAGCGTTTTTCTTACTTCCAGCAATTGGCTGACGGAGAGTTGCTTTCCGTTGTTATCATATTCCAGGGTTGTAAAGTATCGGTCTATGTCGCTGATGCCCTTTGGTTCTTCCTGATATTCCTGTAGCGACATTTCGAAGAGGCGGGTGGTCTGCTCTTCGCTCATGGCGAGGTTTGTGAAATGGCTCAGCTGGCGGAAGTGGAGCATCAGATAACATGCCATGCTGTATAGCTGGAAGAGATTCCAAAGGCGCTCTACGGGTTTTACGCCGGGGATATGAGTGGGTTTTACCTGGCGTAACAGTTCTTTCTGGAGTTTGGTTACTTCGTTTACATCGATAGTACTTCCTTTGCCCAGTTCATCGGTTTCGAAAAATTCGTTGAGTTTCGGCAGGATGCGGGTCATATCCAGCGGTGCCACTTTCATCCGTTTTCCTTCTATCTGTTTTCCCTTTTTCATGTCTTCCATGATATGCGCCATCAGGGGTGTAAACTTCTGCATTACGATGATGCTGATGCTTACTTCATGGGTTTCGTTCTGCTCCTTTCGCTGTTTCGCTATGTCGTTGTGCTGCAGCACCATATCTTTCTCTGCCATATAGCAGAGCCGGGTGGCTTTGGTGCAGAGCGAACGGATATCGAAGGTCAGTTCCTGTGGACTGTAATCTTCCCATGCATCTACAGAATGCTGAGCATTCGGCAGAAGTTGTCGAGCTGTCGGTCGAAGACTTCGTAGCTGAATTCTATTTCATCTTTTTCTTCATTCATTGCAGTTTGACCTCCATATTTTCATTCGATTGTTCAAAGTATTGCATATTTCCTTACCCCTCATTGTCAGATTCTGCACGAGGATGCTTTCTATTGCTCCTGATACAGACACATTAAATTTCATCATACGTTGGGTTAGACATGAAGCATTTTCCATCTTATGCATCAAAGGTTTTGTACAATAATCAATGGCTATGTAGTTGTTAGAATATATACTAATTAGGCGAAATTGCTCCACATCTTTAAAATAGATTGTTCGATATGTTCTCTTGCGCTGTTCGTAAATGTCAAGCCTATCGTCATGGATTATCAAAAATGGTATATGAGTAGTTATGTTATACAAAGTCATCATAAACATAAGCATTCCGCCACAACCAAAAAACACCATGCTTCCTATACCGCCAGATACTTTTGTTGGCCATGAGGTATTAGCATCATGGAGTATGAAATATCCACCTGCAGCAAAAGCGAAACAACCAACAGTCAGAAGAATATTCTTCCAAAGGCTATGGTATATTCGTATCTCTTTTATATTTTTATCGGTTTGTTTCATCTTTTTATATCGCTTTATTGTGATTACATAAAGTACATTATTTAAGCAACAAAGTTTGTACTTTCTTACTATAATAACGAGTGTAAATTAGAATTATTGCAATGCTTGCAATAAAAAGTAGCCAAATTAAACAGAAAGTATATTTTGCATTGAAGAGGAATCCCTCCTAATCCGCCTTTCCAGATAAAGCCTTTGTCTTGCGCCCAACCAACGTAGGACAATGGCTTTTGAAAATTTAATAGTTGGCAAGTGGAGCAGACCTGTCCCCCTGGTTTCCTGCATAGCCTCCAAGCCAAGATATTTCCATGAGGATTCTATTACGATGTCTGCATGAGTCTTATCGACTATGGCTTGCAGTTGTTTTACGGCTTCGGGATCAAAGCTGGCACCGTGCCTGTCTTGCCATATTTTTCCTTCAAACTGTAATTGTCTTTGATGGTATTCTGTATTCAGAACACCATCAAAGTCAAGAAAGATGATTTTAGAAAGTTTCTTTGCCATAAACGATCTTAGGAATTTTATGTTTCTTCATTTCAGTGTTATTGTCCACCATATTATATAAACACATGGCTGCATAGTAGGCATTTGGATGTTGTGGAAGCATCATGAAAGGCAGGCGATTGTCCCATGCTTTTACTGGTGTTCCAAGAATCATACTCCAAGGGCGTTCATACAAATAGAACTCTTCTTCGAGAGCCTGACTTTCTACTATTTGCCCCGTCCTTTTGGTTTTAAACTTATGTGCAATAACGACCCATGTTCCTGACGCCCACATAAAACCATTTTTGTATGGGCACGGAGTGACGTGACGATATGCTTTAAGTAAGACATAGACGCTGTGCAATACCGTGAAGTTATTATTTACCTTTGAATCTTCGTTTTCCTGTTGCAAGCATGTCAAGACATCTTCCCAAGTGCTGTTCTTTATATAAAACAGCAACGTAGGCAAAAGCGGCTCTGTCAATTGGTTAACAAAGCCCTCACTCAATAATCGACCTGCATTCAAACGAACGATTTCATGAAATCTCCTTTTTGCTTTAGTTCCCAGCCTTGTTTTTCTTATGCACATTAAACTGAATGGAGGATGCTTCACTGCTTCTATCTTTTGCAACGGATTGTTAGAACAATCAACGATTGTAAGCAACTGATTCTTTCTGAGGTTGATTCTTTGCAGCCTATTTCCATGTACATCAAGCACAGAGAGATATTCAGTCTTGCTTAAAGACATTTGTTTCAACATTTGATTTGGGCACAATAGATGCGTCAATCCCTTACAGCCTGAAACGTCTATTGAGCATATTGCCTTGTGAGAAACAATATGGAATCCCGTCAATACGTTCTCCTCGTCTGTTTTTATTGTAATACAGTAATAGCCTGGCGATTGATAGGAATGCTTTACCTCTCCCCAGTCGTCTACTTTCCATTTTACTGATTCAGTTTCACCATCACCCCATTCAATCATGACAGTTGCATTCATCATGACCTTTAGCTGAAGGATCATATCGTTGCACTTCTGGCAGGTTGCAAGTGTCAGACAGTCAACTATAGGGTTGAGTTTCTTTTTCATCTGTCTATAAGCAATCTCCAATCGAAGTGGAAACAAGTCTTTCGGCTTATCTCCCCTGTAGAAGCTGTACTTGCTATACTCGCTACAATCTATATTTTTACGATAGTAATCCATCGCCTCCTGATAGTTATGCCTTTTCTCTGCCATTCTTCCCAACTGGTATTGGGCTCTGTTTCCCCAGTTGTAGCCATTTTCAAGTTCTTTGTAGTATTGTGCTGCTTTGTCGAGATTTTGCTCTACACCTTCTCCATAGGTATATAGATGAGCGAGTTTGTAGGTGATTTCTTGCTTAATCGCCCAATCATCATACCATTCGGTTGTCTGCATTTTCTCATGCAAAGCTTTAAATAAAAGAAACGCCTTGGAAAATTGACATTTATCGAAGTAGTAAAGTGACACACGTTCCATGGAAGGAATGTCGCCTTTAGCCGCAAGATGCTCCAACACTTCCAAAGCCAAACTGTTACCTTCCTGAAGATGGTAGAACAGAGGAAAATGGAAATTGCGCCAGTAGAAAGCGTCGTTGCGAACAAATGAAGGACGCGGATTGTAGGGTTCAGTTTGTGCAGGATGATTCATCAAGTGTTCAAACCAAGGATGGCGCATCATGTCGACAAACGTAGGATGCTTGCCAAAGATGTTTTCGCAGACTGTCCTTGAACATTCTGTGCATCCCTTTCCTATCACAAAGTCCAGCAGAATCTCCTCCACCAGATAACTATCAGGCTCTCCTGTCAATTCGAGAAGATAGGACAACAGCTGTCTCACTTCGCTTGAATCCTTTGAAAAGTTCAACTGACTGACGGTGTTGTAGAACAGTTCATCTTGGAGGAGAATTTCATCGCTAAGGCTTTTGTCTCCGTAAGCATTAACAACAAGAATCTGACGAAGTATCATATTGAATGTAGGAATACGCAAAGTAGATTTATCCAACTCTTTGTTTGATTTATCATTAGTCATATCTTTGAAACTTTAATTGTTTAACTGAGTGCAAAGATATGGCGATGGTGTCCCACAAATTATGACACGTCGAGACTAAGATTAAATTATTTTGCTTTTTATTGCCGATTCAGAATACCAATGGCTCTCATTGCCAATTCTTCTATAAGACCATCGTAGGGATTGGTTAAAATGAAATGAGGAAGTTGAGATTCCAATATAACATACTCATCATCAATAATGACATACGGAACCTCTTGCATATTATTCTCATGAAGCCACGAAGCTATTTCCGCCCCTTTACAATGAAGCATAGAAGAATCTAACACATCCAAGTCTGTCGAGAGCAAAATGTTATCACTGATAGCAGACGGAGTTATACCTATTACTTTTCCTGGCAATTGTCTGTCTTTCCACATGTCTTGCATTGCCTCCAAACCGAGATATTTCCATGAGGATTCTATTACGATGTCCGCATGGGTCATATCTACTATGGTTTGCAGTTGTTTCACGGCTTCTGGGTCAAAACAAGTTCCATATTTGTCTTGCCACGCTTTCCTTTCATACAGTAATTGTCTTTGATGGTGTTCTGTGTTCAAAACACCATCAAAATCGAGAAATATAATCTTAGAATGATTCATCTATTTATTGTTGAAAATATCATCGAGATGCTCCTTCATATCATCAAAGATGGCATGATAGTATTGCCATTTTTCTGCGTCTTTTATACCTCTGTCTCCATCCTTGGTCGCTGTAGGATGATAGGTCTTGTAAGCAAGGCTGACGCCTTCAATGTCAAGTTTTGCCACTGCGTCAATATCATTTCCTGCCAAAGGAATTGGCGAACCCTTTACGTTGAAGTTCTCTTGGATGTAGCTGTAATAGGTGTTTTGGCCAGGACCAGTCAGGAAGATAAGAACATCAGGCTTCAATATCTCTATCTCCTGAGGGATGACATGAAAGTATTTCTTCTCTAACTCATGTATTTCTTTACAAACTCCATTGCGTCCACCTACAGACAACTTTGAAATGTTGTTCCAAAGGTATGCTACTTTCTTGTCGGAATACTGTTCGCCGAAAACGAAGTCTTTGATACCCGACATGATACCATTGAATCCCATGCTGAAGAACTTATTCTTAGCCAAGTGGTTGTCAGAATCTGTAAGGAAATATTCCCCTTTATAGTTGTCAGAATAAAAACGTTGGTATAGTTCTACGAAATCATCAGACTGTACTTGGGAGCCATCATCCAATATTGGCATAGGCCAATTGAGAGGCTCCTGCCCGAACACCATAACTTTCAAGTCGGCATCAGTCCACCAACTTTCGTCAACATAACCTCCTTGGTTGTTATGTTCCAATGCTACACCCAGCATAAAAGGTGATTGTACCTTGATGTTTTGAGCATCCAACTGTTGTTTCAGTTCATTCCATTTTGGCTCGTATAAGTTAGCCAGTTGTTTTGTTAAATTGTTCATAATTAATATGTTTTATAATTAAACTTTTGGTTCGTATAAGTATAGAACCTCTACAACATTGTCTGTAGAGTTTTGGATAGACCACTGCAAACCAATATCTTCACCCATTTCGTCTAAATTTTCATTAAACGTTTTCATGTAAGAATCTGCAAATTCACAATTCAGTTCGAAGCATAGACCATAATATATAGCTTTTGCGTTAGAATCAATTGTGACTTTCTTCCCGATTTCAGTAGAGACAGCTCTCACAAGTGGATATGTAACGCTGTATTCTCTGAATTCTTGTATGGAGAAAGTTATCCTACTTGGATTCACCAAGTGATGATGTATAAAATTAAGAAGTATTCCTACAGATTCCACGTCTGTCATGATATAATTGTCCCATAGTTTCTGTAAATGCTTGTAATTGGCACATGGATGCAAATTTATCACAAAGCAAGTCTTGGGATGCTTCATTTTTGCAACTATTGCATTTATTTCATTGAGATAAGCTTCTGCGTCATCAGTCAGAATTACAACCCAATCTGTTCTTGAATCCATGGATTCCAACGGCATAGTCTTCCATTCTTTTGAACAGACATTGTTAGCTAATTTACCAAACTTAAAAATAACTTCTTGGTCTATTGCCATATTTTCTTGAACTAAATTGAAGAAGACATCTGATTCGAAAAAAGCGAACCTGAATTTATACACAAGTTCTTCTTCTGAAACACGTAGCTCCAGGGATTCGGAATCACCTCCCATTCTTTTGACAAGTTCTTTTACAGGCTTCAGGCTACCTTCCAATATAGTAAAATAGATATACCATTCTCCTTCTATACATGAGAAGTTGATATACGTGGGAATCCCATTGTAGCTAACTTTATATCCGTAATTGTCCACGTAGGGTATTCTGCCATCGAAGTTTGCTTTAATCTCCGAATTGATCTCATCGATGAATTTCTTTCGGCAAGAACGCTCGTATTCTTCCAAAATCTCATTTTTGGCATTACTGATATCTGATATGGCTTCTCTTAGCGTACAGCATAGGTCATCCAATGCAGAGCATTTAGCTCTGACAGACAGTCCTTCTAAGTTTTTGAGCTCTTTGTTAATATCAAATCTTTCCATAATCTAGATTTTGTTAGTCGTTTTCATATAACTCCCACAAGTCACTTACCCAACCTTTCATGGTCTGTCGTAGGGATTGTGGTTCCAATACCTCTATCATATTTCCAAAATGTAACAGTTCCATGATGAAATCATAGGTAGGTCGCAATGTCAGTTCGAAGTCTGCGTAGTCCTTGCAGGTGAATATCTCTTTCTGCGTAGGATGCAATGGCAGAGAACGAAGATAATGCTGATGTTGCCTATTTGCCCGAACCACAATGCGTTGCAATGGGATGGTCTCGTCTGTTACTATTCCATAGAATGAGGAAAAATAGGTGTTTGCATCAAAATTCTTGGGCATCGTGAAATGCTCTTTGGTTTCCTCAAAATTTTCCAAACGGTCAAGCCCATAGATACGCAGATTGTTATCAACGAGATTCTTCGCCAATAAATACCATCTTTTTTGGAACATCTTTAGGCAGTAAGGTTCTACAGAAAACGTATGAGAGGAGCCATGTATAAAACTCTTGTATGTCAGCGTCACCACATGGTTGTTCTTCATCGCCTCTATGATGTCTGTCAAGTAGTTACGGTTGGATGGTATTTCTTCAACAAGAATTCTGTCTTTCAACTGAATGCTTTGCGACAAGGTATTTGCTGTAGAATACGTATCCAGTAGCCAACGGACCAGCCCACCTTCACTCAAACATTCAGGGTTGGAGATGTAATAGCGATAACCGCCTTTTAACCGGCATTCAATGTTCACGCCGAGTATCATCAGAATGTTTCCTTTCCACCGGTCGAAGGTTTGCCGTGGCAAAGGCTCTCCATTGCTGATGTTCTCGTCATGTATCCACTTGTCGTTGAGTTCTTTCAGCGACAACCCTCTATCTCCTTTGTTATAGAGTGTTCTTACTATCCAAATATATTTCTCCAATGCAGTCATATTTTGAATCTTTTTATATGGAAAACGTTCTATACTCTTAAATATTGTTTGAAGTCATTTTTTATTCGTAATAAGCCACATCTATTCTTATTTCTTTACCAAGAGTATTGTCAAGTCTGGGACAAAATATTTTAGGAAGCAGATCCACAAAAAAATCTCTTGGCGCATAATCGTATGATAATGCCTTATGCGGAAAGGTGCAATTTCGTCGAACGAAAGCGAGTCGAGTAATTCTTTTAATGTCATAATACATTTTTTTTTATTTCGGCTGCAAAATTACGGCTAAGGTGTCTCAATTCGTGTAACACGTTTGCTAAAAGTTCTATTCTTTAAATTGTTTTTAGGCAAATTATCTTCTACACAAATGAGCGAATTCGAAGCAAATTATCCAGATTAAGACAAGGATTTTGGAGAAATTCCCCATACTTTTCCCCGTAGCCCCCTTGTTTCTTCCCTGATTTCAGAAAAGTAGCGGGAAGGTGGCGGGGAAAATTTGGAATCGGTGAAGGGAAGTATTAACTTTGCCATCGAAAACGAAAGAGCGGCGAAATGCTGAGCCATGAATGAGCTGAAACTCTTCACTCTTCACCTGAAGCCCGGAAATGCCCATAAACAGAGGGGTTTCGGGGGGTGAAGAGATAGAGACAACTCTTCACCCACTCTTCACCACTCTTCACCTTATTATATATAAAGGCTAAAAGAATGAATATTATAAATCTTAAAAATTTAATTATGAAGGAAAATTTAAAAAACTTATCGTCATCAGATAAGATGACAAACGAAATTTCAGCACTCTCTCTTGTTGAGAGTTTTCTCGATGAGTATTATCTCTTCCGTAGAAATGTGCTAAGTGGTAAAACCGAGTATTTCACTCTCTCAAAGAATGAGGACGAAACTGAGGAAGCCGTAGAAGAGGAACCGGAAACCGGTGGGGAAGAGGAGGAATCTTCTGACTCTACCTGGAAGGTGCTGACTCCGGAGGCTTTCAATTCCATCGTCCGTCACGCCAAGCGGTTGGGTGTGGGAGGAAAGAAGTCGCCCCGACAGGATATTGAGGAGTTCGTACGTTCTGAAGAGGTTCCGGAGTTTGACCCTATCAGGGAATATCTCGAGAACCTGCCTGAATGGGATGGTAAGAACCATGTGGCTGAACTCTTTGGCAGAATTCCGGGGCTTACAAGTGAACAGTTGGGATGGTGCGCCACCTGGCTCCGTTCTGCTGTGGCTCACTGGTTGCAGATGGATATGTTTCATGGCAACGAAACCACTCCTGTGCTTATCGGCAAGCAGGGTTGCGGCAAGAGTACCTTCGCCTATCGCCTGCTGCCGGATCATCTGCGACAGTATTTCCTCGACCACATCAACTTTGCCAATAAGTTTGATTCCGAGATGGCGCTCACTCATAATCTCTTTGTCAACATAGATGAGTTTGCGAATATGGGACCATCGCAGCAGGGCAAGCTGAAGCAGATGCTTTCGAAGGTGAAGGTGAACGGGCGCCCTATCTTCGGCAAGAGTCAGGATGACCGTCCGCGTTATGCTTCCTTTCTGGCAACCACCAATGATGAGCATCCGCTCTGCGACCCTACGGGTAGCCGCCGATTCGTCTGTCTGCACATTCCGGCAGGTGAATATATCGACAACGGTTCACCCATCATTTATGACCAGCTCTATGCACAAGTTATGTATGAGCTTTGTCATAAGAAGACACCTTATTGGTTTACCAATGCCGAGGTGGATCGCATCCAGAAGTGCAATCTTCCTTTCTTCAAGGTGGATGATTTTGAGTCGATGCTGAAGAGCTGCTTCCGTGTTCCTGAGGATAATGAAACAGGCGAATGGCTCATCTGTTCGGATGTTTTCGAGGTTCTGCACGAAAGATTTCCGATGCTGATCAGTAATCTGAGTACCAAGATTCGCATAGGTCAGTCGCTCAAACTCCTGGGTTGCAAGATGAAGCATACCAAGAAGGGTCAGGCCTATCTGCTTGTAAGAATCTGAAAATATAGCTAAGCGGCAGATGGGTGAAGAGTGGTGAAGAGTGGGTGAAGAGTGAGAAACAACTCTTCACCACTCGAATCCCCTCTGTTTATCGGTGTTTCCGAGGGTTAGGTGAAGAGTGAAGAGTTTTTCGCAGTTCCTCTCTTAAAATTCTTTCTCAGGCTTTTCCGATAGCTGTCTGACTAGAACAGCCCACTGTTCTCATAGCGGCTAGTTGGCTGTCTGTGGTTCGCCAGTTGGCTATTTGCCGATAACAGCCTCTCAATCTTTCGAAGAAAAAATTATTTATCCAACTTAAAAAATAAAGAACATGAACAATATTTCAATCCATTCCATTGATACGGTATGTCTCAAGGAGGCGTGCCCAGTACATCACCTTTGTGCTCGTTTTGAGCGTTATCAGAAGTTGCGTAAGTCGGAGAAGGTATTCAGTATTCTGAACCCGGACCATATAGCCTGCAACGAGCAGGGCTGCGCCTATCGGCTTCAGAAGAAGATCATACGAATGGCACGCGGATTCCGCCGCATGTTCGGTACGATACCTTCTGCCAATACGCCTCATTTCTGGCACTTTTCGCCCTATATCAGCGAAAGCACCTATTGCAAGGCGAAGCGCGGCGCCATCCTCATCGCACCCGATATGCAGCAGAAATTACTGCGTCTCTTCGAGCAGAATGGCGCCGATATCAGCATCGGTTTTGATGAATATGTAGAGCAGGAGGGCTATGAAGAAGTAGATACCGCAAACTGTAAAAAAATATAATTTTTGCCATCTTTTAGCGGTAATGAAACAGATTTTTATTATTTTTGTTTCCTGAATTTTACAACTAAACAATAAGAAATAGATTATGCGTGTTATTATCGAAAAAGATTATGAGAAGCTGTCAAAGTGGGCAGCTGATCATGTTGTTGAAACAATTAACAGATTTCAACCAACTGCTGAACGTCCTTTTGTTCTGGGTTTGCCAACCGGTTCTTCACCTCAGGCATGTATGCCAATCTGGTAAAGGCGGTAAAAGAAGGCAAGGTTTCTTTCAAGCATGTCATCACCTTCAATATGGATGAATATGTAGGTTTGCCGGAATCTCATCCTGAGAGCTATCACTCTTTCATGGCTGCCAATCTCTTCAATCATATCGACT
>QSCI01000150.1:0-5290 GCA_003463005.1 Segatella copri
ATGCGTGCAAAGATACAAAATCAAATCGAATACACTATAAAAAGTCCGTAAACTTTTGAGTATTAATAACTTATTTAATAATCGTCTCGTTTTAACGGGACACTAGTGATATTATTTATATCATTTGTATTATCTGTGAATCACCTATATCAAAGAATGCAGCAGAGCCATCAACCGTCAATTCTTTACTGAATAAAATATTTGAATATACAAAATCTGCATAATCATATTGAAAGAGTTCTTCGTTGAATCCTACTGGCAACTTCTCAAAATATATGAACGTAGGTTTTTCATCACGCTTTGCGAACAAGGACAATGATGATTTTACAATATATTTACTTACCGCTTCATTCTTACGAAAAAGAGATGATATCTTAAAATCCCTGTTGAAATGGAAAGCTTTAAATTCAGAGTATTCTGTTGGATTGATCCACCAGACACCAAATTCGTTCTTACCCATATAAGGAATGTATTCGGCTCTATAAGACATTATGTTTTCATAAAGCCGCTTTTCCGTTTCATCATTTGTATTTAAAAGCAGGTAACACCTATAAGAAGGCTTGAGAAGGGTCTGCTCTTTGACTATCAGATTACCTCCAGCTTCATTACTCGCAAATCCAGTACCATTATTATAGGTGATAACCTCTTTCCTATAGTTACCATTGTCACTTGCCAATGGTTGTACGGCCACTTTCAAATCTCGGAATTTACAGTAATATTCTGGCAAGACACCTTCTTTTTCATGTCCCTTAAGGCCAACGATGGCACCAAGTATCCCCAATAATGCCGGTTTGTGCAGCATATTGTAAGTCAGATAGATGCCATCGTTGATATCAGGCTTCTTGAAGAAACCCATCTCTGCCTTCAAATCAAACGATATTAGCTTTTGATTTGAATTCATATTAAATATCGTATTGTTTGACTTCTTTGGTTAGATTCTTTAAAATGCAGGTTTGCTTATTATAGTAAACCTCAACACTCTCAACGGAGGATTTGATATCTTCGAGTTTGTTTTTTAATGCTTCAAAATCGTACACACATTTCCCGTTATCTTTCTCTTCCTCCAAGTTGATAAGTGTTGCAAAGCTGGGAAAAACCAACTTTGAACCTTCCTTGAGTTCTACCCAAACAAGCATCTCGTTCTCACATCCAGCTTTGGACGCAGAATCATACCATGTTACTCCACGGCGCATACCTACTTTCAGCTTCTCTATATCTGCGGCACTTAACTTTACACCTTCACCTACAATGTTAGAGATGTCATCCAGATTGCCAGGATTAACAGAGAAATGATGAAGGTAATGACCTTCTTCAAGTCTTGACTGACGGCCTATCGTAGTCATACCTTTTTCAGTATCAGGACCTTCAGCCGTATTACTAGCCTTATTACTAAAAGGCGATGTAATCTGTTCAGTATAGATATAATTGTCTTTCCAAATGTTAATGCCATGATTTATTTGTACTGGTCCATGAACAGAAACGTTAGTACAACCTGCAAATGTTGCACCAAACAACTTGACATCAAGACATGATAAGAGGTTCTTGGCAACTTCTTTTTTCTTATTTTTCGCCTCTTCCTTAGATATAGGTCCAAACAGATTCTCGTATCTTTCATCCAAAGACCTTGGATTTAGATTATCGTTAAGGGTCTTCATGTAGAAAACATCAACATTTTCATAAGCATCCTTCAAATATTTTTTGATAGAATACTTGAAAGCTTTGTCTGTTGCATACACGATTCCGTCAGGAAGTGTGCGAGGCTGTCCTGAGAAATCTGCATTGTAATTTGAATTGATGGCTTTCACAATTGCGCAACCATACACTCTTTTTTTGAACTCTGCCATATTATACGTATTTATTCATTAATTGTATTATCATTTTTCTCATATATCACGCAAGGGCTGAAACAACCAGCGAGAAAGAACTTAAGCAATGGTTTCATTTTTACTTCATTGCCGTTTGCAAGTATCTCTGATGCAAGTCTTTCAAAATTTCCTTTACGTTGGTAGTTTACTCTTATATCATGCTTGTAAATAGCTATAGACTGAGCAATTTCATCCTGTAGTTGAGACGAAGTGCTTTTCTGCAAGTAAGGCTCAAGCATGGCATAAGTCTTGTTCTTTGCTTCGCTACGGTCTATAATGTATGATACAAGTTGACCTGCAGCAAAGGCAAGTTCTTCAGAACTATTGAGGGTTGCCTTACCAGAGGCAACGTCTCTAATTTTCTCTCTTAACTCTGTTACATTTTTTTCCATTTTTTTATTGTATAAACGGTTAAACATTCCTTGAAGGCTAAACCATATATTTATCTTTCTTTTTATATTGTTATTCCATTCACATCGTTTTTTTATTATCTCTGATTTGATGTTCGTTAGAATTGAATTGAACATCATGTCATCAAACATGTTCTGGGTTATCGCCTTTAAATCAGATTTATATATATAAGCGTATACAGCTTGCCTATATTTGAGGATTAAATCAACCATAAGACTACCTCCTTGTATATACTCTGGCTTAGGAAGATCTCCAAAATAAGAACATGTGTAATCGTCATCTTTGATCTTGACCAAGGTATTATTAAATATCATCTTTACCACGTTTCTTTCAAAATCAAATATCGTCCTGATATTGATATCGGAATCCTTGTTGAAGACTTTGTTTTCATAAAATCCAGCATCTGTTACATTAGACACGATTACAGGTTGACTAAGCTCATATCTAAACATTGGAACGAAATCAAAATCATTTAAGACCATCCCTGACTTCGTGTTTGAATAGTTCAGAAGATAATAATCTGAAAGATATTTTTTATTCGTACTTGTAAAGAGGCTTTCTAATAACTCTCTGTACGATAATGGTTCCTCTTTATCGTTGAATATTTTCACGATAGCCGTATTTATTTCACGTTGGTCCACCACGATAGGGAGTGGATTAGGGAGACATTTCGATTTGCGTCTAAGCAACTTATCCAAATAGAACAAAGCCATAGCATCGTTGATTGAAAACCTTTGGCTTATTCCGTTCTTAAGATAACATGTTTGATGTTTCAAAAAAGGTTTCTTATCATTGTATGCCGTAAGGAATCCAACTACTCCATGTTTCTTATCAGAAAGAACCTCCCCGTTGAAAATTTCCTGCTCAATATATTCTTTATGTTTTTTTTCAATTTCTTCTATAGGAACACTTCTAAGATACAGATGAAGATAATCCTTTTCTGATAATTGCTTATATGCCTTAAGTCTTTTCAAACAAGAAATGATTTCTTTGAAGGATGAGAAGAAACCTTCAATCTCCGCTTTATATTTATATGTTTGACTATCGTTAGCTTCTAACATGTTTAGATTATAGACACGGATACAGTTGTCGTAATAATCATTTAGTCGGTCACTTACAACCTCAAAACGCTTATTCCGTATTAGTTGATTATTTTCTTCTATTTTCTCCTTGGTTGGCTTGTCTTTCTTTTTAAATATTTTAATACCATGAGATTGTTTATCTTTATTACTGAAATTAAAGTTGTAAGCTATTGCGAAAGGAGAACAAGAATGTATTTTCTGTTTCTTATCGAATTTCTTAACTTTATTCATCGAAATATATGTGGTTGCCTCTTGATATCTTATACAATATTTCCATAGGTCTATATTTTTATTTTTTCCATCGAAATAATCATAATCAATACCCTTCTTAAGGTCTTTGTTAACCCAAACGCCTTTACTGTCAATATCAATAAAGACATGAAGTCCCTTATCAGGCTGACTTTTCCATTCCATAATGTCAGGAATGTCAGACATAAGGTCATTCATAAAATTGATTAATTCTCTTATCATATTGTTTCTTTCTTTATTTCAACAAATCCAAATCCCTGTGAACATTGTTCTCCGACTCCTCCTTCATAAGCTATCTTCATCAACTCTAAAGGTGCTTTCAGACGGAAGGAACAAAGATATCCACGTACTCTTGATTCGTATGGAGTATTGGCTTTTATCGTTATCAACTTCGACTTGACCTTTTTATCTGTCAATTCAAATGAAAACTCCTTGTTTTCCATATCAAATGGCTGACCATGAATGCTCTCATATCTCGCCATCAATCCCTTTAATATGCCGTCAGCAAACATGGGATTATCTGGTGACAAATATTGCGTTTTGTTGTCTTCATGCAACTTGACACAAATAGGAGACATAGCTTGGAAAGCCATCTGTTCTGTCAATTGTGGCATTGATATAGCCTCTACTCCAACAACATCAAAAGCAACTTGATATTTCTTATTGCCAATGCTAAAGCTTTGATGAGCAAATATACCTTGAATGAACTCAAGAGTACTTTTCTCCGGTATAAAGCTAATGTACCATACAGCTCTTTCACCTATGATTTTCAAACACCCTGCTTCAGGCAAAGGTCTTACTTTCTAAAAAAATGAAGGGTGAATAACAAAATAGCTTAAACCTCTTTCTTTCATGTAATAGATAGCCATTTTCATGAAGCCATGACGAATATTGCGTATCAGCTTGCGCCAATATGCGATAAATGACTGCCGACTGCTCATACTGATAATTAAAGGGCAGCAAGTCACCATATTTTCTATCTATCTTCAAGGTTATTTTAAATTTCATAAATATTTGTTTTATGCACACAAAGTTAATAAAAAAACTTATATGTTGTTATTTTCTTTAAGAATTATTATACTAATATTTCATTTTATCCTATCGAAATGCCAGTTTAGCAAGTAAACAACAAACACCGACATTACCCTTACCTTCATGCCTTAGAATACCCACTTTTTGCATCACCGCCAAATCTCTTTTTACCACCCTTGAAGTCTCCGACATGGTTACCGACAAAGTCTCCGACATTTTTCTCCGACATTTACATCGGCATTACCGCCACTATTACCGCCACATTACCGCCAAAACAATATTTGCACCGACATTTACACCGACAAAACAGCATCAACCTTCAGCGTTCACAGACCAACTGTAAATTGATTACTTTCGTAAAATTATCCCAAAAGGGATAAGAACAGGAGAAAAGGGGATTATACATTATTATATATAGCAATAGTTCGTTAATAATTCAATAATGTGCTAAGCAGCTATACGCTGTAAGCACGAGAGATCTTTGAAAATCTTGCTAATTAAAGTTCGGTTCGGGGTGTACCCACTTGCTTTAAAAATTCGTTTCACCAGATAAATGTTGGTCATCAGTGACTTGAATGAAGACATAGAATATTCCATTCCCATCTCCTTCATAGTTACCTTGGCAACATTTAGTGATGTGAACGAAGCATT
>QSCI01000151.1:0-5272 GCA_003463005.1 Segatella copri
TAAAGCGTATGATTGGCTTGTAGAGTATGCGGCACATAACAGAAATGAGTTTTCACACTGGGTGAAGGGATTTGTACCCTATCCACGTCTAGGTTAATAAAGAATATAAACTAATAAACAAAAGAGTTAAGTACGAAGAGCCGTGTGATGGGAGACTGTCAAGCACGGTTCCGAGAGAAGGGAGGGTGAAACTCCCTCCACTTACTCGACGATAGCGTATGGGAAAGTTTATAAATCCATTTTCTGATTGGGGATTTAAACTGATCTTTGGACAGGAAATCACTAAAGATTTACTGATTAGTTTCCTCAATGATCTCCTGAAGGGTGAGCATACGATAACGGATATCACCTTTAAGGACAAGGAGCAATTGCCCGAGGCAAAGAATATGCGTGGTATCATATATGATATATATTGTACTACAGATCAGGGACAGCATATTATTGTGGAGATGCAAAACCGTTATCAGGAACATTTTGTAGATCGCTCTCTTTATTATGCTTCGCGTGCTATAGTAAAGCAAGGCGTGAAGGGGGAATGGGACTATCACCTCGCGCCGGTCTATACAGTATGTTTTATGAACTTCAATATAGAGAGTAGAAGCCCTGAGAAGTTTAGAACAGATGTTTGTCTTGTGGATACAGAAACAGGATGGGTTTTCTCTGATAATCTCAGAATGATATATCTTATGCTTCCCCTCTTTACTAAGGAGGAGGATGAATGTGAAACTGATTTTGAACGTTGGATATTTGTTTTAAAGAATATGAGTACATTGGAAAGAATGCCGTTTATGGCAAGAAATGCCGTCTTCCAGAAACTGGCTGAGATAGCGGATATCACTGCACTCAGTAAGGAAGACCGTGAAAAATATGATGAAAGTATCAAGGTGATGCGTGATAACATTGCAGCATATAAAGGAGCTATCATAGAAGGTAGAATAGAAGGTAAAAAAGAGGGTAAAAAAGAGAGTAAAATTGAAGTAGCTAAGAATATGCTGATGGAAAACGAGCCTATTGATAAAATTGCAAGATATACAGGGCTTGCCAAGGAGGATATTTTAAAACTCAACTAATATTTGAACGAGGTTGCTGGTAAGAGTGACCTCGTTTTGTTTCTAAGTTACGTTAAAAGAAGTCTTTGTAAATAAAGAGTATGTCAGACCGTTTGACTATAGAACAGCTCCACAACAATATGGCTGATTGCGCTTATACCCAGGGTGATGCCCTGGGCTAGGAGCTTCTGGGCCTTCAGCCCGTAAGGGGGAAAGGTGGAAGCTAAATAGTAGAAAACAAGCTTAATTATATAAATAATCCTAAAAAACAAAATATTTATGGAAGAAACTATTGTATTTCAATATTTCTATATATCTTTGCAATGAAAATTTAAATCATGGAATTATGAGAATTATTTCGCATAGGAAACTAAAAGAGTTTTACGAGACCCCTGGGCGGGAAGACTCAAAAGTAGCTCTGGAAAGATGGTACCAGATTGCGGAAGAAGCAGAATGGCGCAACTTTTCTGATATAAGAACTGACTTTCCTGATGCTGACTACGTAGGTAATCAACATTACGTATTCAACATTCGAGGAAACAGGTATAGGTTGGTAGTGGTAATTAAATTTACAATAGGCCGACTCTTCGTAAGATTTGTCGGAACACATAGTGAATATGACAAAATAGATTGTTCCACCATTTAATAAAAACAATTATGGATAGAATTACGAAAGAACAATATGAGTTTGCACTCAACAGAATAGAAGATCTACTGCCATTGGTAACGGATGCTACTCCTGCCAATGATAAGAATGCCATAGAACTGACATTAATGTCGGACATTGTTGAGTCATACGAAAAGAAACATTTTCCTATCGGAAAGCCTTCTGTTTCTGAACTTATCGAACTTTCTTTAAATGAAAAGAAAATGACTCAAAAACAACTGGCTTCAGAAATTGGAGTAAGTCCTTCACGTATTAACGATTATGTAACAGGGCGCTCTGAGCCTACTCTAAAAATAGCTAGATTGCTATGCAAGGTTCTGAACATAACTCCTGCTGCGATGTTGCAATGTTAAACAGATGTTGATGATAAATTAAAGATGTCGGACCGTTTAACCATAGAACAGCGCCATAACAATATGGCGGCAATAAGGGGCAGGGATACTAAACCGGAGATTCTTGTCAGGAAATTTCTGTGGAGTAGGGGATTCAGGTATCGGCTCAATCATCCGCGGTTGCGGGCAAGCCGGACATCGTGCTGAGGAAATATCGCACCTGTATTCTGGTGAACGGGTGCTTCTGGCACGGACACGAGGGGTGCAAATATTATGTGGTGCCGAAATCGAACACCGGGTTCTGGATGGAGAAGATCAGGAGGAACCGGGAGAGGGACCATGAGGTGCTGCACCGGCTGGCTGAAATGGGATGGCATACCATCGTGATATGGGAATGTGAACTGAAGCCGGCGGTAAGGGAGAAGACGCTGGAGTCGCTCGCCTTTACGCTGAACCATATCTATCTGGAAGATCATCATATCAGAAGATATGAATTGCCGGAAGAAAAGCCGGAAATGGTGGCGGAGCCGGAGGCGGAAAGACGAGAGGAATAGGCAGGGATTTCACGGAATTTTAAAGGCTTTTGCCCCTACAGGGCGCAAGGCTGATTGCGCTTATACCCAGGGTGATGCCCTGGGCTAGGAGCTTCTGGGCCTTCAGCCCGTACCTGAACCACATGCGGAACTAGAGTTAGGAACCAATAATTTGAAATCGTCAACAGGCTGTTGACGATTTTGCTTGTTGGCTGCAATTTGTTGAATATCAATGGTTATTGTGCTATCAGTGAATTTGTCCGCAAGTTGCGGACGAATTGCAGACAATCGGAAAAAGTGACTACAGTACCGCTGCACAGACCTTGCGGAACCAGTCGAGTTTCTTGCCGCTCATTTCTGCAATGGATAAGTTCTCTTTGTTCACATCTTCTGGCTCAAATTCATAATAAGAATCTTCGGTAGGGAGATAATCCTCTGGAAGATCTTCTATGGAGTGGGCCTGGAAGTTGTGATGATTGCCTTCTTCATCAATATCGACAGTATATACTATGTCGTCTAATGGCGAACTTAATACGTTACGCAATGTTTGCTTTTTATTCGTGTACTTTTGTATATTGTCGTAATCGGTTCTGATGAACATCCAGCGATTGTTTGTATCATCCTGGTCTATCCAATAAAAGAGATAGTTGTCACCCTTGTTGGTAACGTAGTGTGACAACAAGGGTCCATCGAAATATATAAGATCGGCCACTTTCTTGAATTTGTCGAAGTTGCGGTTCTTGATGCAAATGCCTTTTATTGTTTTCATAATTTTCCCTCCTCTAGTTTAAATGTTTTGGATAAGTCACATACAACTTCAGGCATCTTTAGTCCTTGTTGTATCAATGCGTCTATTTCTGCTTGATACTTATATATTCCCATCTTTTTATGTTTTAAATCTGCTGCAAAAATAAGAAATTTTTCTCTTTTCTGCAAGTTTTTGGGGGATTTCTTTTGTGTTTTCGTGAGAAAGATTAATTTTGTATCGAATAAAATTCGAGACCATTTACCGCATAGAGCGGTACGTTAGTAACCCAATCTTCCTGCAGATAATCATTCATGGAGATGCGATAGGCCTTCTTTGACTGGTTGTCTGCAACAAACTGGCGCAGGCTCTTTGCCTTAACATTCGTCTCGGCTTTCACCTCCAGCGGAACAATCTCGTCCTCCTCATCCTGGAGCAGAAAATCAATCTCCTGAGTACTGTTGGTCTTGGCATAATAATACGGTTCATACCTGAGAATGAGCTGCTGCAAAACATACTGTTCCGTCAATGCCCCTTTAAACTCGGTAAAAATAGTGTTGCCAGCCACTATTGTCGCAGCCTTGAGATTAGACATCGCACCTAGAAGCCCGACATCCAGGACAAAGATCTTGAAGGCCGCCCGGTCTTCATAACTGGCAAGCGGCAGTCGGGGAGCCTTCACATTATATACCTTATATATCAGTCCGGCATCCAGCAGCCACTGCAAGGCCAACTCATACTCCCGGGCTCTTGCCCCCTCGCGCACCACTCCATAGATAAACTTCCTGTTTTCCTTGCTCAACTGGGCGGGCAAGGATTTCCACAAATCAGTAATACGGGGAATAATCTCCGATGGAGCATGCTTCGACATATCTCTCTGATAACTGTTCAGAATGTCCTTCTGTATGGTTCTCACCTCTTTCCAGTCACGATTCTGGCTAAAGCTCAATACGGCTTCAGGCATGCCTCCCACGTAGTAATAATACTTCAAGAGTTCCTGAAACTTGGGAGCAAACATCGTTATCATATTCCAATCCTTCGTCTGAAGCAGCTGCGCCAGATTCTTCTCCCCCATAGCCATCACGAACTCGATAAAGTTCATTGGATACAGAGAGAGAAAATCCACCTTACCCACAGGAAAAGATTCCCCCTGATGCAGTTCGATACCCAGAAGAGAACCTGCAGCTATGACATGATAGCCCGGCGCATTCTCTGCAAAATATTTGAGAGAAGTAACAGCATGAGGGGCAGCCTGAATCTCATCCAGGAATATCAGCGTTTCGCCCTCTGTGCAGGTTACATTCGTTGCAGCCCCAATAGCTGTAAGAATTCTAGGAATACTGAAATCCTGTTCAAATAGATTCTGCAGGATCTTCATCTCTTCAAAGTTCACATATGCCAGCTGCTTGTAATTCTGGCGGGCAAACTCCTTCACCAGCCAAGTCTTTCCCACCTGTCTGGCGCCCTCTATAATAAGAGGTTTACGATATTGTTTATTCTTCCATTTCAGAAGTTCATTGATAGCTAATCTTTCCATAATCCGTATCTTAAAATCACATTTTATGAGGGAATAATCACCTATTATCCCACATTTTATGAGGGAATAACGCTGCAAATATACACATTTTATGAGGGAATCCTATCATGTTTTTGCACATTTTATGGGGAGCACCCATTTTTTAACTGATTTTAAAGGATGAAAAATGAAGTAACTACTCAGCAGCACCCCCTATGGGCATGAGCGTATCTCCCTAATAACCTCCAGGGGGGTAGGGTGATTCCTTTTTTCTTTACAAAACAGGATGGAGGGAGAAGGAGAGGAGAAGGATTGAGGGAGCGTTACAGTTGTGACAGTTGTGACAGTTGTGACAGTTTTCAGGGGAGGGGTATATGAAATCGGACTGCTTTCAAATTGTTTATTATTATATTTAACTTATTATAATATA
>QSCI01000152.1:0-5263 GCA_003463005.1 Segatella copri
GCAGGCCAACAGGCTTTACCACCAAAATAATGCTGCAAATATACAAAAATAATCTTAATAAACAGATATAATCTTTAAGAAATTTGCTGATTTGGTGTTTTTTTCTTATGATTTCGGTCGATTTTGCAGAAATCTTTTACATCTGTTGTATGTACTGGAGTTAGTTTGGCAAAAATACACAAATGGTCACGGCTTCAGTTTCTTATGTTAGAATGTAAATCATGGTTTGAAACTGTACACACTCGGAGTACAAATGAAAACACTATATGCTTGTGTCGGAAAGGTATATATGAGCTGATGGTAGAGTCGTCATCAACAACAATGACCCTGATTGGATAAACTCAGCAGGAATACTTGCTATTCATTTTATGATGGGGTTATGTTGCAAGTTTGAGATTTTATGTAAAAAAGTCCTAATTTCTATGTTTCTCTTCTTGCAAATTATGGGATATTAAGAAAAATATCGTATCTTTGCCCCCGAATTGAGGCGTTCTTTGTATATTGCAAGGTTGTGAAAGAAAAAGAATATAGCTCGTTTCTAAATCGTTAGCAGTTACATTCTTTAAAGTACTTAACTTACTGATATTCAATCAATAAAAGATTTTATTGTGACTCGAACAGTGGAAGGTGATGTGTTTCTCGATGCCGGAAGCCTTTATCCACGGTTTGAGATACAATGCCACTGTACTGTTCGTGAGATTCTTGAACACCTGTCCAGTGCTTCGCTCGCCACAGAGCTGCAAAGCCTCTTCGCTGATAGGCAGGATTGCAGCGGTGGAAGTCTTCTTTGTGATAATGTCCATTCCCCAGCCGCCATCAGCCAACTTGACGATATTCTCCCACTGGAGTCTGATGCAGTCAGAAAGGCGAAGACCTGTAAGGCAGGAGAAGAGACCTGCACGGCGAAGGACATCACTCTTGCAAGGAGTCTGAGACAACTGCAACAACTCTTCCTTGGTGAGGAACTGCCGCTTGTTGCCATGAGCCTTGGCACGCACAAGTTTCTTGGCGATATTCTCTTTGAGCAGTCCGTCCTCGTATGCGATGGCAAGGATGCACTTCAACTTGGTAAGGTTGTTGTTGGCTGTTGTTCCCATCATGCGCTTGCCGTTGTGCATACAGGCATCCGACAACAGGTAGTCGAGGAATCCCTGGCAGTACGGAACGGTAAGGTCGCAGAAGCGGCACTCGCCATGCGTGTAATTGTGGAAGTGCATGTAGGCGGTTGCCCAGTTCTGGCTGCTGCCACGCTCAATCATGAGGTTCTTGAAATATTCCAAGAAGCTCTCCTTGCCCTTGTTGCGGTCGAGGAAGCCATACTCCTCATTGATGATGGACTCAGTCCTGCGGCACTTGATGATTTCCGCTTTCTGAATCATACTTTTGTTGTACTCCTGCTGAAAGCGTTCAACAGGGTTGGTGTAGATGTAAAGACCAAGGTACTCCCTGCGTGAGAGCTTGCCTGTCTTCGGGTTGCGGATTGGAGGATAGAAATCCAGATAGAGGGAAGTCTGTCCGTTCTTGATAGGTCGTTTCCGCACGGTGACCTTTGTACAAATGTTCGTCATATTGTTATTCTTTTATTATTCTTACCGATGTGTATCTGTGGATGCGAATAGCCATGGTCGCAACGCTTTAACTCTCAAATCCGATGCAAAGTTAGATTGCCGTGAAAAGAGAAAAGCAAAGATGGCTTCAAATACAGCCAGAATTTAACCTGAATTTGCTTTTGAGTATGATTTTACGCTCAAAATCAGACTAAAAGCAGGTATTGGATGCGTTTTTTGTCTTATATCCGTTACTCTGCGTTGTGGGTTTGTTTCGACCGACATGGATGGGTGCTGCATAGCAATTGCAACGGCATGGGTCGTATATGAGTTTGTTTGAACCATCTCTTGACTTGTGTCTCACTTCCGTTTTGCCTTGGTCGTAGTACTGCTTTTCTCTGCCTTCTTGCGTGCAGCCTCCCAGTCTGCTTTCAGATAGTAGTTGGCTCTTCCGCCTTTGAACTTTCGGATTCTCACTCCATGGGTCTCCGCAAATCTGCGTACCTGTGTCTTGCCTAATCCGTAGAGTTTCATGATGTCGAAGCAGGTGTACCAGTCATCGGAAATGTTCTTACCCTGTTCTTCATTATAAAGCCCGATAACCCTTTCCACGTCTTCTTTCTTGAAGCAGGTCGTTCCCCATGCGTGAACTGACTGGAGTTGGTAACGATTGCGGACTTCATAGAATCTTCCATACTTGATATTAAAGGTGCTCAACACCTCTGCCATTGTGTAATGGGTGTCGTGGGTTACTCCATCAGGTGCTCTTTCACCAGCCCTGGGAGTCTTGCGACACTTTGCCAACTTGTTGACTGAGCCAGTCTCGGCATCTTTTAGCCTCTGTGCTTTCTTGGACGTTGCTCCTTCTAACGATAGGGAAGAAGGGAGAACCACCTGATAACCTTGTCCCTTGGCTATTTCAAGAAGGTCTTGCAAATAGATCCTGGTCATGCGTGTACCGAAATTTACGGCTCTTAGCCTGCCTTGACGAATAAGACTGCGTACTGTCTTGACGCTGATGCTTACTGCCTGCGCTGTTTCCTCTACGGACATCAGCACGATTGGAATGCGAGTTGTAGTATTCATTTTTACCGTTATTTTTGAATTTTGCAGTGACTCATGGGGGATGGTCCTTGACGGAAACTTTTAAGAGGAAACAAGGGGAAATAAGAGGAAATAAGAACCCTCATTAAGAACCGTGTGTCCCTCTGCCCATGGTACAACCGTGGTACAAAATTACTATAAACGGATGAAACTCGCAATAGGCGGTTGGAGCGTTATGTTAATGAATATGTATTGAAAATGAGCTATTTATGACGTTTCTCTAAGTTTTGTTTGGAGTTCTTTTCGATGCGTTTTAGTCCATATGACATGCATGTGGAATTGCTCATAACTACCGACTTGGCATGAATTACGCCTTTAGCAAGAATCATCGTCTTGAAGTTGCCTATACAGGTAAATGGGACAAGTCTTGTTCCAACAGCAACACCGCAGGCTCAAGTGAAAGCGGAATGCATAATGACAGCCATGAGTATCTGCACAATGTTGATGTAAACTACTCACTTCCTTTTGGACTTAATATTAATGGTTCATACACGAATTATCGTACCCCCCAACAACAAAAACTTGACGGTACGATTTATACAAATGAAAATACGACAGAAACGGAACGCAACCTTACAAGTGGCAGTGAACAGACTATCAGCAAATGGATGTTTGCAGCCGACCAAAACCATTCTTTTACACATGGTTGGGGATTGTCGTATGGTGCAAAGGGACAATTCACAAGCAACAAGAGTTATCAGAACACCATCGACAAAGAGGGTAACATTCTGCCTAATGCAACAAGCAGTGTAGACATCAACGAACGTATTTGGAATATATACGCAGGTTTCAGCAAACAGATAAACAAGGCAATTAGTCTTGAAGCATCCGTAGCTGCCGAGCAATACCACTCCCCGATATGGGACAAATGGCGCATATATCCTTCACTCAACGCCCTGTGGAATATCAACGAGAATCATTTACTCAACTTGTCATTCAGTTCCAATTCTGAATTTCCGAGCTATTGGTCAACAATGAGCAGTGTATTTTACTCATCGACATATACCGAGATACATGGCAATCCTGATTTGAAACCATACTCTTATTACAATGTCAACCTTATGTGGCAGATTAAAAGACGTTATACGCTGATGGCTTTTGCAAGTCTGAAACCTGATTATTCTGTGCAGTTACCGTACCAACCAACAGACCGTATGGCGGTAATATTGAAGGAAACCAACTTCAACTATGAGAATAGCTTTGGATTGCAAGCCTCTGCAATATTCAGTGCTGGCAAATGGCTCAACGGTAATGTGTTTGCTGTAGGAATCTATAAACATGCCAAAAGTGACCATTTCTTCGATTTGCCATTCAACCGCAAGAAGCTGACGGCAGCTCTTGGAGGTACTGCATCTATAAAACTTTGCAGCACACAAGACTTACGCCTTATACTCAACCCTTTCTTTCAGTCAAAAGTAATACAAGGTGTTTATGATGTAAGTCCTATCTTTAGAATGAATGCCAAGTTACAATGGACTTCACATGATGGGAAATGGGGATTGCGCATAAATGGCAGCAACATCTTCAACAACAAGGCAGACACTCGTTCCGTACAAGGTAATCAAGATTACCGTATGAAAATTAACAACAATTGGGCTACTGCTACTTTTGCTGTTATTTATAAGTTCGGTGGCTATAAAGAAAAAAAAGTAAAAGCAGTTGATACATCAAGAATGGGACACTAAGCCGCATGATATGAAACAAAAACTAATTGGTAGAATTAGCATGGATAACATCCATGAGCTATGCTTTCTCACCCAAGGCGAAGAGAACAATCACCGAAAGGAAGAACTCTATCGGCTCACTTTCGATGAGGACAACCGAGTAGCATTCAATGCACTGCATGTTCTATCAAATTTCGACTTAGCCAATAATGAGTGGCTTTATTGCAAACATGACGAGCTGATTGACCGAGTGATGAAGGAAGAGCATGTTGGGAAACGCCGTCTAATGCTCAATCTACTCTTACGCCAACCGTTTGAAGAAGAATTCCTCCGCTCGGATTTCATAGACTTCTGTGTAAGCAAGATTACCGCTTGCGCTCAACCCTATGCTATACGAGCCTATTGCATGCAGCTTGCTTATGGGCAAATGAAGTATTATCCCGAACTTCTCAGCGAGTTAAAGATGGCATTGGACATGTTGGAACAAGAGACCCTATCCCCAGGATTAGCTTCCGCAAAAAGGCAGATATTGATGAAAATAAAAAGGAAGCATTCTTTGTCTTAATGTAGCATTTCCGCAAAGAATAGTCTTGTTTCTGTATGTTTGCCATTCGATATACTGCTTACAGTTGGTACACTCACTTTCTGCGACCATCGGGAGCAAAATTTCTCCGCCATCATGGTGGAGCGAGGAGTTTTGGGGTTTCCAAAACATAACCTCGCTCCCTCCTCTAAGAACAAAAGACGAGATATTTGCCTTTCGGCTTTCCATGCCCAAGGTTGCAGACCTTAATTCTCTCAATTTACGCCAAACATCAAAGCTGCCACATTGAAAGAATAAGGTCACAGACACAAGCTACTTTGTACATGGAGTTTGCAAAGGAAAAGGTGATATTTTCAGTGTGAAACTTGCCAAGTGTTTCAGTTGTGTGTTGTTGATTTCCTTTG
>QSCI01000153.1:0-5057 GCA_003463005.1 Segatella copri
GCGTTTAGCCTGCGTGCTGTTTCTGGAACTTTAGCCTGCGTGCTGTTTCTGGAACTTTTGTGCCTTCAGGGCGTGCTGCTTGCGTTTAGCCTGCGTTCTGCTTCTTCTCTTTCCTTCGGCAGAGGAGATAAAGCTGCTGAAAGCTGAGATGTAGATTACGAATTTCGCATGTAAGCTCCACACGCCCCAGGCATCAGAACACCATCATGTCCCCACACGCCCTGAAAGGGCAGAAGCTCCTAGCCCAGGGCATCGCCCTGGGTAATTACGGACACAAACCTGTCGCCCTGTAAGGGCAAAAGCTTTAAAATACTTGCCTAGAACATGATATGATTCAATACGAAAAACAGGGGAACTGTCGTTTGCAAAGTGTGCAAACGATTGCCTCTTTTTTATATCATTTTTCCTATATTCCTTATTCGGTATTCTAAAAAGAAGTCTTATCTTTGCCAGCGAAAGTAAGTAACAAGATAAAAGATGATGGAAAACAAAAAGCGTGGTTATGCCTAGGCATAACCGCGCTTCGTCTTTTATTGTATTCTATATATAAGGCGTAGTCAGAACGAATGTCTCTTTCAGATGCTGGCTCCATCCAAGAGTTCCCGGTATTTAGCTACAGCATCCGAAATCTCGCTTATTCTGATGAATTCATCGGCTGAATGGGAGCGGGAAGACTCGCCAGGACCCAACTTGAACGATGGGAAGTGCATCAGAGCCTGGTCGCTCAACGTTGGACTGCCGAACGGCTTCATGCCCATGGCTATGCATTTCCTGATAAGAGGATGCGCCGGGTCGATGCGGGATGACTTCAGACGGAAACTGTGAGCCTTTACCTCGCTCTTCAGGTGCTGGCAGATAAACTCGTAAACCTCCTCGTTGTCGTAAAACTCGTTGGTGCGGATATCCACAAGCATCGTACACTTATCCGGAATCACATTGTGCTGGGTTCCGGCATTCACTACGGTAAGCGTCATCTTGGTAGGGCCCAGGAACTCGCTTACCTTCTCAAACTTATAGTCACGAATCCATCGCATATCATCCAATGCCTCGTAGATAGCGTTTACTCCCTCGTTGCGGGCAGCATGACCGCTCTTTCCGTGAGCAATCACATCCAGCACCATCAGTCCCTTTTCGGCTACGGCAGGGTTCATGCCGGTAGGTTCACCTACGATGGCAAGGTCGATATGCGGAAGCAAAGGCAGGGCACGGGTAATGCCATCCTTTCCCGACACCTCTTCTTCGGCAGATGCCAGATAGATAAGATTATACTGCTGAGGCTTTGCGGTCAGCATTCTGAATAGCTGGAGGAGCGAACAGAGTCCGCCGCCGCAATCGTTGCTGCCCAAGCCGTAAAGTACACCCTCTTCAACATCCGGTGAAAACGGGTTGCGTGTCCATGAAGCCACAGGCTTCACGGTATCGATGTGAGCGTTGAGCAGCAGGGTAGGTCGGCTCTCATCGTAATGAGGGTCGATAATCCAGATGTTGTTCGCCTCACGATGAGGTTCGAAACCATATTTGCGGATGGTCTGCTCCATGATGTCGGCAGCCTCCTTCTCGTTTCTGCTTACAGATGGGGTGGCGATGAGCTTTTTCAGCAAATCCACGGCATCGCTTACATATTCTTCTTGTGTCATCATAATCTCCCTTTTTATTGTTTCGAGGGCAAAGATACGAAAAAAAGAGCAGATAAAGTGGAAAAAATATCTTTTTATTTTGTGTTCTTGACAAATTCTATTATCTTTGCATCAGAATATAAATATAAGCTTATGCAGATTAATAGTCATCTTTCGGTACTGGTACATGATCTCGCCAAGAAATGGGGAGAGAAAACTGCTTTAACTTTCAGAAAGTTTGGCAGCGACCAGTGGCAATCGGTTTCATTCAACCTCTTTTCCTTAAGAGTGAAACAAGTGAGCAATGCCCTCCTGAATCTTGGGGCTAAACCTCTTGACAAAATCGCTGTCTTCTCGCAGAACTGTGTGCATTATCTGTACACCGACTTCGGTGCGTACGGTATCAGAGTTACCTCTGTGCCTTTCTATGCCAACAGCAGCGAGCAGCAGATTCAATATATGATTAATGATGCGCAGATTCGCTTCCTCTTTGTTGGCGAACAGGAGCAGTATGACAAGGCTCACCGTATCTTTGCCCTCTGTCCATCTCTGGAACGTATCATCATCTTCGATTCCAGCGTGCGCATCAGTACACATGACCCTGCTGCCCTCTATTTCAAGGACTTCCTGAAGCTGGGAGAGAATCTTCCTCGTCAGACGGAAGTAGAGGAACTCTACAAGCAGGCAAGTATGGATGACTTGGCTAATATCCTCTATACCAGTGGAACAACTGGAGACAGCAAGGGCGTGATGCTGACCTATGGTCAGTATTATGCAGGATTGAAGGCAAACGACGAGTGTGTGCCTGTTACAGACAAGGACCGTGTCATCGATTTCCTTCCATTCACCCATATCTTTGAACGTGCCTGGTCTTACCTCTGCTTGAGCGAAGGTGCCGAACTCATCATCAATACTTATCCTCATGAAATTCAGGAGAGTATGAGAGAGGTGCATCCTACCTGTATGTGTAGTGTGCCACGTTTCTGGGAGAAGGTGTATATCGCCGTAAAGGCAAAGATGGATGATGCCGGTCCTCTTCAGAAGAAACTCTTCTATCATGCCTTGGCAGTAGGAAAGAAGCGGAATATAGAATATCTGGCAAACTGCAAGCGCCCTCCTCTGACATTGGAGTTGGAATATCAGATTATCAACAAGACCGTTCTGAGCATGGTTCGCAAGCAGTTGGGCTTGGAAAAACCGAATATCTTCCCTACAGCGGGTGCTTATGTAAGTCCGGAAGTAGAGGAGTTTGTACATGCCATCGGTATCAATATGGTGGTGGGTTACGGTCTGACCGAGAGTCTTGCCACCGTATCTTGCGATCATTCTGACAAGAAACGCAGTCTGGGTTCGGTGGGTCGCCCTATCTCCTGCATTCAGGTAAAGATAGGTGAGGATAATGAGGTGCTCCTCAAGGGTCCTACCATCACTCCGGGCTATTATCATCGTGATACCACCAATGCGAAGGCATTCGACAAGGATGGATTCTTCCATACCGGTGATGCCGGCTACTTGAAGGACGGCGAGCTTTATCTCACCGAGCGTATCAAGGACCTGTTCAAGACATCGAATGGTAAATATATCGCTCCGCAGCAGGTAGAATCGTTGCTCCTGGTAGATAAGTTTATCGATCAGGTGGCTGTGATTGCGACCAGCGCAAGTTCGTATCAGCCCTCGTCGTTCCAGAGTTCCGTCTCGTGGAGGACTGGGCACGTGAGCATCATATCGCCTTCACCTGCCGTGAAGATTTGTGTGCTAACGAGAAGGTGCAGAAGATGCTGATGGACCGTATCCAGATTCTCCAGCAGCATCTGGCTTATTATGAGCAGATCAAGCGCATTACCCTCCTGGCTCACCACTTCTCTATGGAGTCGGGCGAGTTGACCAATACCTTGAAGATTCGCCGCCCTATCATCAACAAGAACTACAAGGCGGAGATTGACAAGATGTATGAGGAGTAATCATAAAGTTTAAAGTTAAACGTTTATAGTTAATAGTTAATGATTACAGCTGACCAGTTGAAGGATGTGATGGACAGAGCTGACGCTCTGCATCACTATCTCAATATAGACCAGAAGAAAGTAGAATTCGAAGAGGAGCAGCTCCGCACCCAGGCTCCAGACTTTTGGGAAGACCCGAAGTATGCACAGGAGCAGATGAAGAAGGTGAAGGGCATCCAGAAATGGCTCGACGGCTACAAGACCGTGCGTCTTTATGCCGACGAGCTGAAGCTTGCCTTCGATTTCTATAAAGATGAAATGGTAACCGAGGAAGAGGTGGATGCCGATTATGCCAAGGCGATCAAAGCCATCGAAGACCTGGAGTTGAAGAACATGCTTCGCCAGAAGGAAGACCCGATGGACTGCGTGCTCAAGATTAATTCCGGTGCCGGTGGTACAGAAAGCCAGGACTGGGCACAGATGCTGATGCGTATGTATATGCGCTGGGCTGAGGCTCATGGCTACAAGGTAACCATCACCGATATGCAGGAAGGCGATGAGGCTGGTATCAAGAGCGTCACCATGACCATTGAGGGCGGTGAGTACGCTTATGGTTATCTGAAGAGCGAGAATGGTGTGCACCGACTGGTGCGTGTTTCTCCTTTCAATGCCCAGGGCAAGCGAATGACCAGTTTCGCCAGTGTCTTCGTAACTCCGCTGGTAGATGATACCATCGAGGTGTATGTTGACCCAGCCAAGCTCTCCTGGGATACCTTCCGTTCGAGTGGTGCCGGTGGTCAGAATGTGAACAAGGTGGAGTCGGGTGTCCGTCTGCGTTATTGGTATACTGACCCTGATACCGGCGAGGAAGAAGAAATCCTCATCGAGAATACCGAGACCCGTGACCAGCCAAAGAACCGTGCCAAAGCCCTGTTGCTCTTGAAGAGCCAACTCTACGACCGCGCCATGAAGAAGCGTCTGGAGGCTAAGGCTAAGATTGAGGCTGGTAAGAAGAAGATAGAGTGGGGAAGCCAGATTAGAAGTTATGTCTTCGACGACCGTCGTGTGAAAGACCACCGTACCAACTATCAGACATCAGATGTAGATGGCGTGATGGACGGCAAGATAGATGATTTCATCAAGGCATACCTGATGGAGTTCCCTACGAATGATGACGAACAACAATAATAATCTAAAAAATATACGACTATGAGTGGAAATAAAGACTTAAGAAGAGCCAAACATGAGGCTTATCAGAAGAAACAGGCTGCAAAAGGCGAGAAAGTAATCAAGTGGATATTTATAGGATTGATTGTCCTTGGTATTCTTTTTGCCATCTATGCAACAACATTAGTATAAAACTGAACTTTCGCATGTGGTTCAAGTACGGGCTGAAGGCCCAAAAGCTCCAGAAGCAGCACGCCCTGAAAGGGCAGAAGCTCCTAGCCCAGGGCATCGCCCTGGGTATGATGGCAATCAGCAAGACGCCCTGTAAGGGCAA
>QSCI01000154.1:0-4950 GCA_003463005.1 Segatella copri
AAGCTTTAAACTCCAGGCAAGACATAAAGCTTTTGCCCTTACAGGGCGCCTTGTTGTCTGCCATTATACCCAGGGCGATGCCTGGGCTAGGAGCTTCTGCCCTTTCAGGGCGTGCTGCTTCTGGAACTTCTGCCTTTTACCTTTGCTTTACCCCTCGGCCAGCGATTTTCAATTCCCTTCGGCCGGTGACCATTGGTTCAGGGCGTGCTGCTTCCACTCTTCACTTCCTAAGCAGGAGGACGATGATTTTGAGCGCCATATCGAAGAAAACGATTTTGGCATTGGCATTTTGCGAAATCATGCGCTTGCTGTCTTCGAAGAGGTTGGAGATGTCAATGATGTTTGCCTCGTTGATGAAGCGGGCAAAGTTCTTGGCAAAGTTCTCCTCATCCTGCGTCATGTAGCTCAGTTCCGGATTCCGGAAGTTGTACATGAAACTTTCTCTGAGCATGTGCATGAAGTAGTCGAGCATGCGTTTCTGCTTTTCTCTTCCGAAGGTGGCAATCACATCGGTCCACTTCTTGAGGTCACCTATCTTGCGCATGTAAGCCAGTCGCATCAGCATGATGAACATGTCGAGATGCTGCCGGTTTTCGTTTCCAGCATCCAGTTCTTCGAGTGCGAGGTTCCAGTTGCCGTTGGCGATACGGGCTATGCGGTGTGCCATGTTTGGCTCCAGCGCTCTCCGTTCCGTCAGCGCTTTTTCCATCTCAGCGGTTTCTATCTTCTTGAAGTCGATACGCTGTGTACGGCTTCTGATGGTTTCGAGCAGCAGTTCCGGATTCTCGCTTACCAGCAGGAACACCGTCTGGCGAGGCGGCTCCTCCAGCAGTTTCAGTATCTTGTTGGCACTCTGGATGTTCATACGTTCCGGGAGCATATCAGACTTATCTTATATCCGCCCTGACTCGACATCATCATCAGTTCGTGAGAGATGGCATCGGTTTCTTCGGCAGTGATGATAGCCTGTTTGTTATAGTCGGCATCCGTCTTGCCCATCTTCAGCATCCAGTCGCTAATCTGGATGTAGGGACCTTTAGAAAGCAGCAACTCTCTCCATTCCTTGATGAAGTCGAGGCTCACCGGTTTGTGTTCGCTGCCCATATTGGCGGTCTTGATGGTAGGAAAGGTGAAGTGGAGGTCCGGATGTTCCCATTTCCTGAGCATCGGTGAATCGCCCAGAAGATAGCTGGCAAAAGCCAGTGCCATCGCCAGTTTGCCGCAACCCTGCGGGCCGCAGAACATCAGCGCATGGGGCAAACGGTTCTCCTGAACCATCTCCATGAGACGGTTCCATACTTCTTGCTGACCTATAACTTCATTTCTTTGCATTTAAAACAGAATTTTTGCTATTTGCTTGACGCTGTCTACAGCCGATACGGTGAAGAAGTGAACATTGTTGTAACCATGTTCGAAGAGATCTTGCACCTGAGCGGTAGTCCACTCGATACCGAGCTGCTTGGCATCATCGTCAGTTTTACATTTCATTACCTCCTGTGCGAGTTCTTCAGGAATATCGCAGTGGAAGGTTTTCGGCACTACAGTGAGCTGGCTCAACTTGGCGAAAGGCTTGATGGCAGGAATGATAGGGATGGTTACGCCTATCTGCCGAGCCTTTTCAACGAAAGCATAGAACTTCTCGTTGTCGTAGAAGAGCTGGGTAACGGCATACGCTGCGCCCAACTGTTGTTTCTCCAGCAGGTGCTGCATATCCATTTCGAGGTTTGGCGCCTCTTCATGCTTCTCCGGATAGCAGGCTACACCGCAGCAGAACTTGTCGCCCGGGTGCTTGATGGGAGTGCCGTCAAAGAAGAAACCGTCATTAAACTGATTCACCTGCTTCAGGAGGTCGGTAGCATGGGCATGACCGTTCTCGGTTGGTGTAAACTGCCGGTCTTCTTTCGCCTTGTCTCCTCGCAGAACGAGAATGTTGCTGATGCCCAGAAACTGGAGGTCGAGCAGTTCGTACTCGATGTCTTCCTTCGTAGCACCGCTGCAGATAATATGAGGGATGACAGGTATGTCGTACTTGTTCTGTATAGCGCCTGCAATGGCTACGGTGCCAGGGCGGCGGCGCACACGCTGGCGAGTGAGGAGACCGTTTTCCAGTTCCTTGTATACATACTCGCTATGGTGCGTAGTGATGTTGATAAAGCGAGGACCAAACTCGCTCAGCGCATCGATGGTACGGAAGAGTGCTGCTGTTCCGTTACCTTTCAGCGGAGGTAAAACCTCGAACGAAAAGCCTCGCTTATCGCCCTGCTGATGTAGAAAATCTGCTATGTTCATATTACCTAAATTCTATGTTTCTTCTTATTTTGGTGCAAATTTACAAAAAAAATAGGGGAAAACCGCATATTGAACGTAATATTTATAAAGAAAAAACGTATATTATTAGGTGGAGATTGATTTTTGGCACGAAAAAAGAAGATTTCCTGCCGGTAAATGCTACGCTATTCTACAGAATTAGCTGAACTTTCGCATGTGGTTCAAGAACGGGCTGAAGGCCCAAAAGCTCCAGAAGCAGCACGCCCTGAAAGGGCAGAAGCTCCTAGCCCAGGGCATCGCCCTGGGTATAATGGCAGACAACAAGGCGCCCTGTAAGGGCAAAAGCTTTATGTCTTGCCTGGAGTTTTAAAGCTTTTGCCCTTACAGGGCGACATACTAGCGCCCGTAATAACCCAGGGCGATGCCCTGGGCTAGGAGCTTCTGCCCTTTCAGGGCGTGTGGGGCTTACTTTCTGGGCGTATGGGACAAAACTTGCGAAACTTGAATTGATTAAAATTTAAACCTAAAAAATAATGGAACAAAAACAAACAGGCTCTAGAGCCTATCTTATTTCAATTGTGATGGTAGCCGTTTTGGGCGGCTTGCTTTTCGGTTATGATACCGCGGTAATCTCGGGAGCCGAGAAGGGTTTGCAGGCATTCTTCATGGGTGCTGAGGATTTCACCTATACCGATTTCTGGCATGGATTCACTTCTTCCAGTGCCTGATTGGTTGTATCATCGGTTCGGCGCTTTCGGGTGTGCTGGCTTCTAACTGGGGCCGTAAGCGTTCGCTGATCTTTGCGGGTGTGATGTTCTTCATCTCTGCATGGGGATCTATGTGTCCTGAGTCTTTGGTGTTGCCAAAGGGCGAACCTAATCTTACGCTTCTCATCGTGTTCAACCTCTATCGTGTGATTGGCGGTATCGGTGTGGGTCTGGCATCTGCTGTATGTCCGATGTATATCGGTGAGATTGCGCCTAGTAACATCCGTGGTATGTTGGTCAGCTGGAACCAGTTTGCCATCATCTTCGGTCAGCTGGTGGTTTATTTCGTCAACTTCTTCATTCTTGGCGATCATATTGCTCCTGCTATCCAGAGTGTGGGCAATGGTATGAACCAGATTCTGAATGGTGGCGAGGCTGCCTGGCTATCGAAACCGGATGGCGCTATATGTTTGGTTCTGAGATGGTTCCTGCGGGTTTGTTTGCTCTGCTTATCTGCTTTGTTCCTGAGACTCCCCGTTATCTTGCCATGGTTGGTCAGGATGCGAAGGCTGAGCGTATCCTGGCTCGCATCAATGGTGCTGACGAGGCTAAGAAGATTTTGGATGACATCAAGAATACGGTTACTGAGAAGAAGGAGAAACTGCTTACTTACGGTGTGCTCTGTATCTTCGTAGGTGTGATGCTCTCTGTATTCCAGCAGGCTGTAGGTATCAATGCCGTGCTCTATTATGCTCCTCGTATCTATGATGCTATGGGCTTTGACAATCCGATGGTATTGACCGTATTCAATGGTATCGTGAACCTCGGTTTCACCTGTGTAGCCATCTTTACGGTAGAGAAGTTGGGACGTAAGCCTTTGCTCATTACCGGTTCTTTGGGCATGGCATTGGGTGCCATCGGTGTAGCCATCACCTTCGGTAATCCTAATCTGCAGTTATTGTGCATGGTATCCATCATGGTTTATTCTGCATCATTCATGTTCTCTTGGGGACCAATCTGCTGGGTACTTATCGCCGAGGTATTCCCTAATACGATTCGTGGTGCTGCCGTAGCGATTGCCGTAGCCTTCCAGTGGATTTTCAACTGGATTGTTTCTACCTCTTTCGTTCCGATGGCTAACAGCCTGGGCTATTGGTTCACCTATGGCCTGTATGGTGTTATCTGTATCCTCGCTGCCCTCTTTGTATGGAGCTCGTTCCTGAGACCAAGGGTAAGACGCTGGAGGATATGACCAAGCTTTGGAAGAAAAACTAAGTTCTTATTCTGTGAAATATCTAGACCGCCAGGCGTAGAAAGAAACGCCTGGCGGTCTTTCTTTATGCCCCCGGCTTTGCAACGCTTAATCCATACCATGATATGATTTAATTTTTCCATTTTCGTTTTTCTCTTTAAATTGTTAGTGGCCTACCGATTGGGGCAAGCTTGGTGTCCTTCATCGGGAGGAGAATCACATTCTCCGCGCTTTCATGATGCAAAAGTAATGTTTATTTCAGACTTATGCAATTTTTTTGAAGAGAAAAAATGCATTTTAGTGGCTGATTTGTTGAAAAAAAAATCTTTTTCCTCACGTATTACGTATAATGTAAAAAATGTAAACGTATATATATAATATACTTGGTATAATGTAGGGAAGAAAAATTAGCACCTAACTATCTGATATTCAATATCTTGTATTTTTAAGATTCGCCCTGGTAGTCATTGGGGCATATCAGAAGGCACATGATTGGCTCTGATGGTACCTATTATTGGCCCTGGTAGTCATCAAAAAAGGATAATTCTCTCTGGTAGTCATTGCCCACCCAAATGAGGTAAACAAACGATGTTCTTCCGTTTACCAACTGAAGCGGCTGCGTCGGGTTAAGGATATGGCTGAACTGGGTTACGCAGACGGCTGGATTCGCTTACTCAGACGGCTGGACTCGCTGATTGAGCCACTTGAGTAATCTGACAAAGC
>QSCI01000155.1:0-1561 GCA_003463005.1 Segatella copri
GATATTTTACAATGGAGAGTTTGATCCTGGCTCAGGATGAACGCTAGCTACAGGCTTAACACATGCAAGTCGAGGGGAAACGACATCGAAAGCTTGCTTTTGATGGGCGTCGACCGGCGCACGGGTGAGTAACGCGTATCCAACCTGCCCACCACTTGGGGATAACCTTGCGAAAGTAAGACTAATACCCAATGATATCTCTAGAAGACATCTGAAGGAGATTAAAGATTTATCGGTGATGGATGGGGATGCGTCTGATTAGCTTGTTGGCGGGGTAACGGCCCACCAAGGCGACGATCAGTAGGGGTTCTGAGAGGAAGGTCCCCCACATTGGAACTGAGACACGGTCCAAACTCCTACGGGAGGCAGCAGTGAGGAATATTGGTCAATGGACGAGAGTCTGAACCAGCCAAGTAGCGTGCAGGATGACGGCCCTATGGGTTGTAAACTGCTTTTATAAGGGAATAAAGTGAGAGTCGTGACTCTTTTTGCATGTACCTTATGAATAAGGACCGGCTAATTCCGTGCCAGCAGCCGCGGTAATACGGAAGGTCCGGGCGTTATCCGGATTTATTGGGTTTAAAGGGAGCGTAGGCCGGAGATTAAGCGTGTTGTGAAATGTAGACGCTCAACGTCTGCACTGCAGCGCGAACTGGTTTCCTTGAGTACGCACAAAGTGGGCGGAATTCGTGGTGTAGCGGTGAAATGCTTAGATATCACGAAGAACTCCGATTGCGAAGGCAGCTCACTGGAGCGCAACTGACGCTGAAGCTCGAAAGTGCGGGTATCGAACAGGATTAGATACCCTGGTAGTCCGCACGGTAAACGATGGATGCCCGCTGTTGGTCTGAATAGGTCAGCGGCCAAGCGAAAGCATTAAGCATCCCACCTGGGGAGTACGCCGGCAACGGTGAAACTCAAAGGAATTGACGGGGGCCCGCACAAGCGGAGGAACATGTGGTTTAATTCGATGATACGCGAGGAACCTTACCCGGGCTTGAATTGCAGAGGAAGGATTTGGAGACAATGACGCCCTTCGGGGTCTCTGTGAAGGTGCTGCATGGTTGTCGTCAGCTCGTGCCGTGAGGTGTCGGCTTAAGTGCCATAACGAGCGCAACCCCTCTCCTTAGTTGCCATCAGGTCAAGCTGGGCACTCTGGGGACACTGCCACCGTAAGGTGTGAGGAAGGTGGGGATGACGTCAAATCAGCACGGCCCTTACGTCCGGGGCTACACACGTGTTACAATGGCAGGTACAGAGAGATGGTGTTCTGCAAAGCGCATCTAATCCTTAAAGCCTGTCTCAGTTCGGACTGGGGTCTGCAACCCGACCCCACGAAGCTGGATTCGCTAGTAATCGCGCATCAGCCATGGCGCGGTGAATACGTTCCCGGGCCTTGTACACACCGCCCGTCAAGCCATGAAAGCCGGGGGCGCCTAAAGTCCGTGACCGTAAGGAGCGGCCTAGGGCGAAACTGGTAATTGGGGCTAAGTCGTAACAAGGTAGCCGTACCGGAAGGTGCGGCTGGAACACCTCCTTTCTGGAGAGACGAATTTCCTAT
>QSCI01000155.1:1824-4894 GCA_003463005.1 Segatella copri
TTTAAGGCAAGAAGATCTTTGACATATTGACACAAGCAAAACTGTAAGTAATGAACTTTAGTTCAGACTAAAGTAAATCAAATCGCAAGATGAGATTTCACTTTGTTAGAATACAGCTGAAAGTATGAGCTACTTATTCGTTATTCGGAAACGAGTAACAAGAATACAGTCGTAAAGAAAGTAAGAAAGGGCGTATGGCGGATGCCTAGGCTCACGGAGGCGATGAAGGACGTGATAAGCTGCGATAAGCTTCGGGTAGGTGCAAATAACCCTTGATCCGAAGATTTCCGAATGGGACAACCTAGCCGTCTGAAGGACGGTTACTAGCACTTAAGTGTTAGAGCTAACGCAGGGAACTGAAACATCTTAGTACCTGTAGGAAGAGAAAATAAATAATGATTCCCCTAGTAGTGGCGAGCGAACGGGGAACAGCCCAAACCGTTGACGTCGCAAGGCGCCAGCGGGGTTGTAGGACCGCGACATTGTATGCAAATCGTGAACAGAACACTTTGGAAAATGTGACCATAGACGGTGATAGTCCAGTATGTGAAGCGAAATGCAGCATAGCGGTATCCTGAGTAACGCGGGACACGAGGAATCCTGCGCGAATCTGCCGGGACCATCCGGTAAGGCTAAATACTCCCGTGAGACCGATAGCGAACGAGTACTGTGAAGGAAAGGTGAAAAGAACCCCGAGCAGGGGAGTGAAATAGTTCCTGAAACCATACGCCTACAAGCGGTCGGAGCATCGTAAGATGTGACGGCGTGCCTTTTGCATAATGATCCTACGAGTTACCGTCACTGGCGAGGTTGAGTGTCATGAGACACGTAGCCGCAGTGAAAGCGAGCCTGAACAGGGCGCACAGTCAGTGGGGGTAGACGCGAAACCAAGTGATCTACACTTGGCCAGGATGAAGTCCCGGTAACACGGGATGGAGGTCCGCACCAATAAGCGTTGAAAAGCTTCTGGATGAGCCGAGTGTAGGAGTGAAAGGCCAATCAAACTTGGAGATAGCTCGTACTCCCCGAAAGGCATTTAGGTGCCGCGTCGGATGGTCACCGTGAGAGGTAGAGCGACCGATAGGACAAGAGGGCTTCACCGCCTATCGAGTCCTGACGAACTCCGAATGCTCACGGTCTGCAGTCCGGCAGTAAGGGGGCGGGTGCTAAGGTCCGTCCCCGAGAGGAGAAGAATCCAGACCGCCGTCTAAGGTCCCGGAGTTCTGCCTGAGTTAGTCTAACGAAGTCTGGTCCCTATGACAGCTAGGATGTTGGCTTGGAAGCAGCCATTCATTCAAAGAGTGCGTAACAGCTCACTAGTCGAGGGTCCGGGCATGGATAATAATCGGGTATAAGGCAGACACCGAAGGCGCGGGATAGCAATTATAAAAGTATCGGTAGGGGAGCATACTCACAGCGTCGAATGGTGTACGTAAGTTATCCTGGAGCGGTGAGTAAAGCAAATGTAGGAATAAGTAACGATAAGGAGGGTTAGATTCCCTCCCGCTGTAAGACCAAGGTTTCCCGGGCAATGCCAATCAGCCCGGGGTCAGTCGGGTCCTAAGTCTAAGCCGAACGGCGATGGCGATGGCAGAGACGGTTAATATTCCGTCACTGCCGCATGGGGCGACGTGGAGACGGAGCAGTGAAACCACCGCGGGGCGACGGAAGTCCCCGTTGAAGAGTGTAGGCGTTGAGGATGGCAGGCAAATCCACCATCCGAGCTGAACTTGACAGTATGGAGTCTTCTTCGGAAGAATCCAATAGTGTGGGTAATCATACTCCCGAGAAAATCCGCTAAGCTTAACCCATGCGGCACCCGTACCGCAAACGGACACACGTGGTCGGGTAGAACATACTAAGGCGTTGAGAGATTCATGGTTAAGGAACTAGGCAAATTGACCCTGTAACTTCGGGATAAAGGGTCCTCGTGATGAGCGAGGCGCAGAGAATAGGTCCAGGCAACTGTTTAACAAAAACACAGGGCTGTGCAAACTCGAAAGATGACGTATACAGCCTGACACCTGCCCGGTGCCGGAAGGTTAAGAGGAGATGTCACTCGCAAGAGGAAGCATTGAATTGAAGCCCCGGTAAACGGCGGCCGTAACTATAACGGTCCTAAGGTAGCGAAATTCCTTGTCGGGTAAGTTCCGACCTGCACGAATGGTGTAATGATCCGGACGCTGTCTCAACCATGAGCTCAGTGAAATTGTAGTATCGGTGAAGATGCCGATTACCCGCGATGGGACGAAAAGACCCCGTGAACCTTTACTACAGCTTAGCATTGACCTTGGTCATCCGATGTGTAGGATAGGCCGGAGGCTTCGAAGCGGGAGCGCCAGCTTTCGTGGAGCCATCCTTGAAATACGGCCCTTTGGCTGTCTGAGGTCTAACGCGTGATACGCGGACACTGCTTGGTGGGTAGTTTGACTGGGGTGGTCGCCTCCAAAAGCGTAACGGAGGCTTCCAAAGGTGCCTCGGGTCGATTGGTAACCGACCTCAAAGAGTGCAATGGCATAAGGGCGCTTGACTGGGAGGCAGACATGCCGAGCAGGCAGGAAACTGGGGCATAGTGATCCGGCGGATGTGTATGGAAACTCCGTCGCTCAAAGGATAAAAGGTACTCCGGGGATAACAGGCTGATCCCCCCCAAGAGCTCATATCGACGGGGTGGTTTGGCACCTCGATGTCGGCTCGTCACATCCTGGGGCTGGAGAAGGTCCCAAGGGTTGGGCTGTTCGCCCATTAAAGTGGCACGCGAGCTGGGTTCAGAACGTCGTGAGACAGTTCGGTCTCTATCTATCGTGGGCGTGGGAGTTTTGAGTGGTGCCGTCACTAGTACGAGAGGACCGTGATGGACAGACCTCCGGTTTACCAGTTGTGCCGCCAGGCGCACCGCTGGGTATCTGAGTCTGGATTGGATAAGCGCTGAAAGCATCTAAGTGCGAAGCCAGCCGCAAGATGAGAACTCCATTGAGGGTCGTCAGAGACGATGACGTTGATAGGATGCAGGTGTAAAGACAGCGATGTCAAAGCCGAGCATTACTAATTGCCCGAACACTTTCTTTAG
>QSCI01000156.1:0-4767 GCA_003463005.1 Segatella copri
GACTCCTTTAAATGAATTGTTTAACAAAGCTGTTCCAACAGAAGAGACGGAGGATTGGCTATATCCTAGCCTTTTCAGGCCCGATGATTTCTAAACGGGACAGCAGTGACTGATAATACAAGTGATTTGGAGTTTCATTGGTATGAGAAAGCAAACAAAGAATATGAGATTGGCAATCCTACAAATACAGAACCTGTATACAATGAAGTAGACAAGTGGGCTGATATGTATGAGTGGGCTGGTTCTTACAGTTCTGTATTTAAAGAACTTATAGATGAAGGAGTTGAAGGTGATCGAACTATTTGTTGCAACGATCTGCCGTACATTTCAAACACTCCTGATAATAAGAGAAAGCTAGAGTTCTTCATCATCATCAAGGATGAAGAAAATGCTTGGCTTATTACAGCTACACAAGAGTTGGAAATTGCTGCAGATGGTACTGTTACTACCCAAGAATTTGAGCACCAGATTATCAAAGATCCGGTCAATCTCAAACCGTCAGACGAAGATAATGACTATTATGAAGTAATAACCTATTAATTGGAGAAGTTATGGCAGCAATAGACACAACTCCTTCGCAGGTAGCAACCAATGCGTTGCAGGCGATTCCCTTCGGTAGTATTATCGGAGGTCCGTTGAAAGCATGTATCGAAGCGCAAGCTATGGCTGCGCAGACATCATGGCAGTTTATTCAAGAAGTAGGATTGAACACTGACCCTAAGACTGGTCAGAAAGAAGCTGTAAACGTTTCTTTCCAGTTCATGCAGAACGGTCACATGGTTCAGTTGAATGTTCCACTGTTGACGATTGTACCTATCCCGTACATCGCCATCCACGACATTGACATCAATTTCAAGGCGAACATCTCAGCTTCCTCTTCAAGTGTTAACGAACAGTCAAGCAGTTCTGCCCTTGATGCTGGTGCAGAGGCAAGTATTGGCGCAAAGTGGGGACCTTTCCACATGGATGCCAAGATGAAGGCTAACTATTCATCCAAGAAGGACTCAAAGGCTACACAAGAATCTAAGTATAGCGTAGAGTACACGATGGATGTGGCAGTCAAGGCTGGTCAGGATAGTATGCCAGCAGGTCTTGCCAAGGTTCTTGAGCTTCTGGGTAATACACTTGATGTTTCTGACCCAGATGGAACTTTGGAGGTTAGTGCTCGTGAGCTTACCCTCACTGATGGTAAGGCTACCCTTATTGCAACCTACAAGAACAGCAAGGGCATCTTCGAGCCTGAATCTATCAAGATTGACGGCGTGACAGGTAAGGTAAGCGACGATAGCGTGGTCTTTGAACTCAAAGAGGCTAAGACCTATACTGTTGTTGCAGGTAAGAAGAAGGTTTCGGTTGATGTGCAGAACGTAAAGCCTGACACAAAAACAGACACAACCAAACCATAATCTAATGTAAATTAAAGGAATCTTATGGCTCAATTAAGTACTATAATCAGTTCAATACTCCGAGACATGATAGTGGCACAGCATGAGGCAAATATGTATGCCATATCATTGGAGGATGTTTACAAGCAAAATGGACGCTTGGAACAGTTCGCCCTTCCAACAGTTGCTGTTGGTGAGGTGGAGCTTGACTTGCGCTATGGTGTGAAAAGTGACTCTGTCCAAACGGAGCAATACGAAATCAACTATCCTCTGTTGCGCAAGGTTGCCAAACAAATAAGTCTTGATTTTGCCAAGGCAATAATCAAGAGCACCCTACCTTTGTTGCAATCTCTCTTTCCTGAGGATGGAACGGATAGTGGTACTAAGGTGTTGGCAAATTTTGCCATAGATGATAATTTGAAAAGAAAATATAGTGCTTTTTTGAGCCGTAAGATTCTGAAAGCTATGCAGCTGAGTTTCACTTCTCTCATCAAGGATGATGGAAGTGTCAACGACAGTGTTCTACTTGACTGTATTCTTTCTGTATGTGATGAAAATTTGCTTGGACACGAAGACCTGCAAGTACTTTTCAACAGACCTGATGGAGAAAATACTCGTAAAGATATACGAGACAACTTGGAGAACTTCTTGAAAAATATGATGCCATCAATCTTGAAAGACATCAACTTGAAGCGCAAGCGTATCATACCATCTGTAGATGTGACATTGAACTCTGAAGAATTGGCAAACTTACCTGAGGAGTGTATCCATACCTTGCATTTCCACGTTTCGCCAAATAACATCAAACTATATTCTGAGGAATAAAAATATTGTAGAACCATAAAATAGAAAGATTATGCCTACAGGAAAAGATATTAAACGAACAAGCAGCCAAGTGATGGAGTTGAAAGACCTTATCTCTGGTCCGTTGGCTGCTACCATTGACGCAGACTCCATAGCGACCAGACGTTATTTGAGCTATCTGATGGAGCTTGCTTTCGAGTCATACGACAAGGAAACAGGCAAGGTTGGTGAACTGCGTATGCTTGAGTTCAACTATCAAAGTCACGATGTAGATGGTACACATCAACAACAGGTAAAGATACCATTGCTGACATTGGTTCCTTTGCCATTGCTTCAAGTAAAAGAAGCTGATTTCGATTTTGACATTCAGATTGTAGACGCCCTAAGTGCAGATACAGATGCCACATTCTCTTTGAAGAATGGAGCGACACCTCAGGAGAAAACGGCAGAAGGTGTCAAGCTACGAGTTTCAATGGCTTCCGCAAAAGCCGAAGGCTCACGCAAGAGCAGTTCACAACAGTCGCTTACTGCCAACATGAAAGTGAAGGTAAGGATGGAACAAGCTGATGTGCCTGGAGGTTTAGCCAACCTTCTGCATCTTACTACCAACAATTTACAGATGGAAGCGGTAGAAGAAGGAAAGGAGGCAAACCATGATGAATAATAAGCAGACGCAGCAAGTGCCAGGTATGGCTTGCCCACAATGTGGCAAGTTTATCCCAACCACCATCACTGAGTTGCTGACTTCTGGATACCTACGTTGTCCTTATTGCCTTTTGAAGTTGGATATAGACAGGCACAAGTCGGCTACGGCTCTGAAAGCTCTCGCTAAGGTGGAGGCTGCACAGAAACGAGTGGAAAGTACAAGTAAGTTTAACCGATAAACTCTATATAACAATGTGGTTGAGAAGAATATGGACAAGAATAAGAGACACAGTCGTCAAAAAGTTTGGCGAATGGGTGGATAAGGAATGTCCTCTCATTGAGGATGAGGACGATTCTGTTGGTGAAAAGGCTATCAAGGAAGTCGTGGCCAAATCCTTGTTGGAAGAATCCATTATCACATCTTTGGAAAAGGCAAATAAAGAAAGAGTTGTCAAAGTGAAGAAACGGCAAGGTCGCCATATTTGGGAAGTCAGACCTGCCACCTTTGTGGATGCCTACCTATTCCTCATAAACCTGTCGTGCATGAAACGTGAATGGTTGCAGAGACATATCAAGGCAGACAAGACAACGTTCAGCATGGAACTTGCTGATGGCTATGTCCTTGAACTGACTGAAGGTTGGAAGCGCATGAACGCAGAAGCCCTGCTACGCATCAGCAAAGACAGAAAATATACGATGAAAGTATATTTCTATAAGGGGGATACGGCATGAAGAAGAAAGCCGTGTTTTACAATAGGTCAAAATAACAATAACATTTAATAATTAGAATTTATGCAAACATTAAAAAGAGGTGCATCTGGTACTGATGTTGAGTTGCTTCAGCGATTGCTCTGCAAGAAGGGCTATCACGTAGGAGCTGATGGAATATTTGGTAATGATACCGAAGTGGCTGTCCGTAAATTTCAAAAAGATTACGGATTGGTATCCGACGGAATAGTCGGTCAACGCACATGGGATATGTTGCAAAGTGACAGTGCCCAGTCTTTGGCTTCCTTGCGTCTCACAGAATCGGATTTCAAACACGCAGCAGAGCTGCTTGGGGTGGAAGTTGCAGCAATTAAGGCTGTGCTTGAAGTAGAAACAGGCAACAAGGGCGGTTTCCTTGCAGTAGGCAAACCTACAATTCTATTTGAGGGACACATTTTCTGGAGTCAGTTGAAGAATAGAGGCATTGATCCTGCCAAACATCAGAAAGGCAATGAAGACATCCTCTATCCCAAATGGACGAAGACCCATTATCAAGGTGGCTTGAAGGAATATGACCGTTTGGAGCGTGCAAGAGCTATCCATCGTGAAGCTGCCGATTCATCTGCAAGTTGGGGATTGGCTCAGATTATGGGATTCAACTATCAAGTGAGCGGCTGTAAATCCGTCAGCGAGTTTGTGGAGATGATGACGGAAAGCGAGGGCAAGCAGCTGGAACTGTTTGTTCGGTTTATCAAAGGTAACCGATGGGATGGCTATCTTCGTAATCTTGACTGGAAAGAGTTTGCCCGACATTATAATGGCTCTGGGTATGCCCAGAATCAGTATGACAAACGATTGGAAAAAGCCTATGCAAAATACAAATAGGAATACATCAGAACCTCCCACTATATAGAAAAGTCTGCTATATAATGGGAGGTTGAATTGCATTATACACCTCTAAATTACTAATAGTTCCGTTGTCTAACGATTGCCAAAATTACTTTTAATCTCTTTAGACTCTCGCAATAGGCGATTGGCAATGCTGTCTTTATAAGCTGCTATTTCTATCATTTCATAATGGTGACGGACAGAATCCTCATAAGCAGTAACACGATTTCTCACATTCTCAATAACTTCTTTATTTGGGCATACAGAAAAGTTCTTTTCGATGTATCGAACATTGGGGTCATCGGATGGAAGCACCATCTTCAAAGCCCGATACTTC
>QSCI01000157.1:0-4602 GCA_003463005.1 Segatella copri
AATGCTTCGTTCACATCACTAAATGTTGCCAAGGTAACTATGAAGGAGATGGGAATGGAATATTCTATGTCTTCATTCAAGTCACTGATGACCAACATTTATCTGGTGAAACGAATTTTTAAAGCAAGTGGGTACACCCCGAACCGAACTTTAATTAGCAAGATTTTCAAAGATCTCTCGTGCTTACAGCGTATAGCTGCTTAGCACATTATTGAATTATTAACGAACTATTGAAATAACAAATATAATATTAAATTATGAAAAAGCTTAACAATCAATCCTATGGGTCGTATGTCGGCCGTATGAACTATGGGGGGGCAAAGTTCTGTAGATTTGCCCTGTTCCCATTGATGTTGTTCATGTTGTTGCTTCTGCCTGCACGTATGGTGGCGCAGACCACAACAGAAGACCCACGCTATGCTTTGTTTAATGGCTTGGATGGTATAACCGATGTTACCATTACTGACAATGGCAGTTATTCTTGGAAGATGCTGGACTTGAACGCAGATGGAATGAAGAATCTTGGCTTCACTATTCCTGATGATAGCAAGGGACTGATGTCAAGTAATTATCATGTGGACGGAAGTACTTCAGAGACTGTAATCAAGTTCAAAGTATCTAAACCTATATTGCTGACATCTCAGGTTCTCGTTTCGTCAAAAAAATCTTGGGATATATTTTCTATTTATGTAGATAACAAATTGAATCTGCAAATTAGCGATAAAAAACAAACAGAATACAAAGTTTTATTGTCTGTAGGCGAACATTCTTTGACGTTACATTATAAAAAATACTCAGATTACAGTCTTTATGCTGATCGCGCATTCTTATACAATCTGAAAACATCAACCACAATTGATGACTATGTCGCAGATTATGAATCGTCTAACAAAACAATGACATTCAAAAGTATCAAATCTGACAATCTGGGAGCCCTAAATTTAAACCGTATCGCTATGGTGAATAACGATCAGACGGTGAGCAATATGTGCTCTCTTTTAAATATAGAGAAGAGTGCTATTAAGAACATTGTTTTCGATAAGAGTATCAATACATACACTCCTACATCGTTGAATAGTTTCTTTGGAGACCTCGATGAGTTGCAAACTATTACAGACCTTAAATTTTTGAATACAGCGAATGTGACGGATATGTCATACATGTTCTATAGTTGTCAAGAACTCTCTTCGCTCGACCTCACTAACTTCAACACTGCAAATGTGACGGATATGGGCAATATGTTCGAGGGCTGCTCCGCTCTCACCTCTCTCGACCTCACTAACTTCAACACAGCGAATGTGGAGAATATGAGCTCTATGTTCTACGACTGCTCTGCTCTCAAATCTCTCGACCTCACTAACTTCAACACAGCGAATGTGACGTATATGTCATACATGTTCTATAACTGTCAAAACCTTTCCAAACTTGATGTTTCCAATTTCAACACGGAAAAGTTATTGACAATGTGCAGCATGTTCCAAAAATGCAAAAATCTCACCTCGCTCGATCTCTCTAATTTCAATACAAAGTCTGTGACGGAAATGGCACAGATGTTCTCTGACTGTTCAACCCTTCAAAACATCTATGTCAGCGAAAATTTTGTTACGGGCCGGGTATATGTAGATTATCATATGTTCTATGGCTGTACAAACCTTAAAGATTATAGCGATAGCAAGGTCGACCACACCTATGCCAACTACGAGTCAGGCTACTTCACACTTATAGAAAATTATGCCGTATTTGATCAAACCACAGGAACCCTTACTTTTGGCAGAGGCACCAATAAACCTGCAGGTGCTTATGATTTGAACGAAGGTGAGGGACAACCAGCGTGGATAAATCAATCAGACAATATTAAAAAGGTTGTCTTTGATACCTCGTTTGCTATGGCAAGACCAACGAGTTGCTATTGGTGGTTTGCAGGGTGTAAGAATCTGACCGAAATAGAAGGTGTAGAGAACTTGAATACTCGGAATGTGACAAGTATGAGAAATATGTTCGATGCCTGCTCTAATCTTGAATCGCTCGATCTCTCTAATTTCGATACTCAGAACGTGATATATATGAACTATATGTTCTATGGTTGCTCTAAACTTACCTCGCTCAATCTCTCTAAGTTCAATAATCAGAAGGTAACAGGTATGATCTCTATGTTTGAGGGTTGCTCTGGTCTTAAATCGCTCAACCTCTCTAAGTTCAATACACAGAGCGTGACTGATATGAGCAATATGTTCAAAGGCTGCTCAGGTCTTACCTCGCTCGACCTCTCCAACTTCAATACTCAGAATGTGGAATATATGGGCTCTATGTTCAAAGGCTGTACTGGTCTTACCTCGCTCAACCTCTCTATGTTCAATACACAGAACGTGACGAATATGGGCTGGATGTTCATGGGCTGCTCTGGTCTTGAATCGCTCAACCTCTCTAACTTCGATACTCAGAACGTGAAACATATGAGCGATATGTTCTCTGGTTGCTCAGCACTTACCTCGCTCGACCTCTCTATGTTCAATATTCAGAATGTGGAGTATATGAGCTGTATGTTCATGGGCTGCTCAGGTCTTACCTCGCTCGACCTCTCTAAGTTTGATACTCAGAAACTGCAAGGTATGAGCGGTATGTTCTCTGGATGCTCAGGTCTTACTTCACTCGACCTCTCTAAGTTCGATACCCAGAATGTCATTGATATGATGTCTGTGTTTGAGAACTGCTCAGGTCTTACCTCGCTCGACCTCTCTAACTTCAATACTCAGAATGTGGAATTTATGCTCTCTATGTTCAAAGGCTGCTCAGGTCTTACCTCGCTCGACCTCTCTAATTTCGATACTAAGAAAGTGGAGCGTATGAGCGATATGTTCTCTGGTTGCTCTAGTCTTACAACAATCTATGCCAGCGACAAGTTTGTAATAACAGAACATAGTTATGGAATTGCTATGTTCTCTGGATGCACCTTGCTCAAGGGAGTAATAGCTTATGGTGAGGATAAGACCAACCACAAGTACGCCAACTACAAGACTGGCTACTTCACTAAGCTTGTAGGAAAGAACGGTAGCGACAAGATTGGCGCTGTGGGCGAAGTACTTACTGCCGAAAGACTTGCACTTGCTGATGATAAGGAATTTGAGGCTTATGAGCCGTTCGCTACCAAGGCTGCATCTTACAGCCGAGTTATCCCTGAGGTTCTACATGGGGGACGCTCTGCTTGCCTTTCGCCATTGACCAGAGCAAAGAAACAGAATGTAAGTTCTATAGTCTTACAGGTATTGACAACATGAATGATTGCATCACCCTTGAGAGTTATGAAGAAGGAGCAGAAATCCCTGCTGGTACTCCAGTGCTCTTCAAGATGAATGAGGGTGTGAAGAAGCTTGAAATTTCTGCACAAGATGCAGACCTCGTTAAAGAACCAGTAGCAGGAACTGCCTCAGATGTCAACCTCGTAGGTTCATTCACCAAGATTGGCGGCAATGACAATCAGGGTCTTGACAAAAACGACTACATCATTGGTAAGGATAGATTCTGGCGTGTCTCTGACTTGGATGATGGCAATCGCGTGGGCATCAAACCGATGCGTGCATATATCCGTCCAGCTACAGCATCTCAGGCAAGAGCAGCCATGCTGAGCATCGGAAAGGGTGATGGCACTACTGCCATTGACAACCTCAACGCTATCAGCAACGATGCCAACGCAGAATACTATGACGCGAATGGTCGTCGTACCAATGGTCTGCAGAAGGGTCTGAACATCGTGAAGCGTGGCAGCAAGACTTATAAAATCATGGTTAAGTAAAGAATTTTAAAATCAAAAGGATATGAAAAAGAAAGAATATACAAAGCCAGAGATGCAGGTGGTAAATATCACATCTTGCACCCTCCTCGCAGCATCTACTATGGGTCAAGGAGGCATTGACGATGAAAAACCAGATATGGAAGACGGCCGTTATTGGGGTGAGTAACAGTCATTATAACGCCTAACGGCAAAATACAAGAAGCCCCCGGTGCAATACGCACCGGGGGCTTTAAATAAGCTATGGCTTTTTATCTTTAAAAAGAGCAACCTCGCTGGCTTAACATCCCGCTAGGCTTTTTTTACCTTTTTACCTTTTTACTTTTTTACCTTTAAAGGCTGCAGCTGGTAACTCCGAGCGTAGTAGCGATGGCTGTAAGGACGGAGATTGCAATCTGCAAAATCGTTTTCCAAGTATTTGCTTTCATAATCTTTATTTTAATGTTGACTTTTTTAATGTTGAATGTTGAGTGTTGAATGTTGACTTGGTGGGGGGATGCGCTGGCTTCCGCTAGGTATTAGGGAGAGACGCACCCCCGTTAGGCGCTCCTGCCGGGGCGGCCCTCAGGCGAGGGCTTTATTCAAGCCCATCGCCGCTATCCTGAGAGCCGCCTCCGCCGCCTTCTTGGGTTCCGCCACCGGTAGTACCTGAGCCGGCCTGGCTGGTGTCAGAGCCGCCGCCCTGTTCAGTACCGCCACCGGTAGTACCACCGCCTGTGGTGCCCTCCTCGTCGGTGCCGATATAGCCGCCGTACTCCTGAATCTTGCACTTCTTGCGCAGCTCAGTATTGCTCCAGCTCTTCGTGTTTCTCACA
>QSCI01000158.1:0-4545 GCA_003463005.1 Segatella copri
ATATATTGTTCTTTTTATAAAAAATTATAAGTTTCTGAGATTTTTCTTGTTTTTTTGCCTTTGAATATTGTTTTTTTCTTAACTTTGCATGCACAATTCATTATAGAAATCATGACTATAGAAGAAGCTATCAAACAAAGACATAGTGTACGAAAGTACATACACAAACCTCTTTCAACTGAGGTAGTTAGAGCACTTGAAGAAAAAATCTTGGAGTGCAACAAAGAGGGTGGCCTTCACATACAACTGGTTACCCAAGAAACCAAGGCATTCTCCGGCATTATGTCATATGGAAAATTCCATGGCGTGGAGAACTATCTCGTAATGGCAGGGCAAAAAGCCGACGATCTTGATGAGCGTATTGGCTATTATGGCGAACAGCTTGTGCTGCTTGCACAAGCCCTAGGACTCAACACCTGCTGGGCAGGATTAAGCTATCGCAAGGTGAATGAAGCCTACAAGATTGAAAAAGGGGAGAAGTTGACATGCATGATTGCCTTGGGATACGGAGAGTCACAAGGGGTTAGTCACAAAATCAAGACCATGGAACAGGTGAGCAATGCAACCAGCAATTCTCCTTCATGGTTCCGAAAGGGCGTGGAAGCAGCTCTTCTTGCTCCCACTGCCATCAATCAGCAGAAGTTCTCATTCTTCCTGCAAGATCAGGAAGGTACAAAAGCTGGTTGTAAACCCAAAGTTCTTGCCAAGAGAGGCTTCTCAATGGTAGGATATACCAAGATGGACCTCGGTATTGCCAAGCTTCACTTTGAAATAGGAGCAGGAAAGGAAAACTTTAAGTGGGTGGTAAAGAAAGGATGAGAGACTTCACGGAAATATGGCAACTTCAAGATACCATCATTACAGCAGTCAACGCATGCGGTTATGGTGTCTGGGATTTGCATGCTACCAGTTGGGGATTTCATCTGGAGTTAACAGAACATTTGGATGATGCAGAAATCTGCAATATCTGCAGTCAACTTCCGCTTTCTGGAGATTATAAAGGAGAAGGCACAAATGGTTCTGTTCTAAGTTTGTACAACTACTGATTATTGATGTTCAAAAATAAAATAAAGCATTTAAATTGTATTGCAAGGATTATTATCTTAAATATCCGTAAAAAAATTACGGCGTATTGATATTTTGTATATCTTTGCAACTGCTTAGCTGCACTTGACATTATAATAAAAGATAGTTTGCATTGTTTAAGTGTGTATTAGCTTTGCAACAACAAAATTGTTATCAATTAAAAATAAAGTATATATAAGCATGCTAGTAAAATTTGCCGTAACGAACTATAGAGGATTTGCCAATCGTATAGAATGGGATTTGTCGAAACCAAGTAACTATTCGTTCAATACTTTTGCCATTAAAGATGGTATCATCAAGAATGGCATCGTATATGGACCTAATGGTTCTGGCAAGTCAAACTTTGCAATGGCCATCTTCGACATTACCAATCATCTTTCACAGAAGTGGAAGAAGGTGAACTATTATGATAACTTTACATATACGGGAAAGTTGAACTTCCCCGTAAAATTTGAATATACATTCAAGTTTAGAGATAATACGTTACTATATACATATAGCAAATCACCTGATGGAAAACTGGAGGAAGAAGAACTTGTTGTGAATAACAAGCTTATTTTCTGCAACAAGAATTCAGTCTTGACATTGGATGATGTTGAATTCCCGATGGATTCTGCGGTGAAGGCAAACCTTGCCAATAACGCCAATAATGTATCCATCGTAAACTTTCTGCTTACTTCCTATCCTCTTGCCAAGGAACATTATCTTCTGAAACTGCAGCAATTCGTAAACTCAATGTTATGGTTCAGAAGTGTTGAAAAAAATGAGTTTATGGGGTTGGCTACTGCTCCGGCAAATCTCGATGAGTATATCATCAAGAATAAGCTGACTCGGGACTTTGAGGAATTCATCCATCGGGTAAGCGGACAAAGTTTTGAGTTTCAGGAGCCAAAGGATGATGATAAAGAGTTGTATTGCGTATTTGGATTAGGTCGCATTCCATTCGATAAGATTGCATCAACGGGTACTCAATCTCTGATGCTGCTATATTACTGGCTGAAACAGATGACAAAAGCATCGTTCGTTTTCATAGATGAATTTGATGCATTCTATCATTTCAGACTCTCTTATGAGGTTTGCAAAACCCTCTTTTCCCTTCCATGTCAGGCTTTTACGTCATCACACAACACCTATCTGATGACCAACGACTTGCTTCGCCCAGATTGCAATTTCATCTTGCAAGACAACAAAATCAAGCCGTTGAGCGACTGCACTCAAAAAGAGTTGAGATTCGGGCATAATATAGAAAAAATGTTTAGAGGTAACGCATTCGAAGTATGATACTATTCGTTTTTGAAGGAGTAAAACGGGAGCCGGATTTGTTCCGCACCATCCAGCGATTATACTTTGCAAATAGAGATGAGCAGATAGTATGTTCCTATAACAACAACATCTATCAGCTATACAAAGATTTGCAGGAGTATGATGGCGATGGAGATATTGTGTCTATTGGACGTATTCTGTAACACGTTCTGAGTGTGGTAAGTTTAAAGGTGTATCTGCAGATTTTTCTGCGTATGACAGTTTCGATTTCATCCTACTGAAAGATCATCGAGAGCCAACAGAAGTAGAGATGGAGGAAGTTAAGCAAAATTGGGAATATTTAAAGGAAATGAATGTGGGAAAAGCGAACTATCTATGTAAGGGGAAGAATACGATGCCTGCATCTAAAGAAGACATACTTCAAGACAAAATATTCAACTCACAAGTAGAACAGTATGTGAATACCGAAGATTGCAAAGTAGCTGTACTCAATGCTTTCCCAATTTTTCTGTTTGACTATTTCAAATAATAATTTAAGAGAAGGTTATCATACGAGGACATTCTATTAAGCAACAAATTTGGACTATCTAAATTATATTTGCACAAATATGCGTAAGGGCACTAAATTTAAGAGTGGCTAAGCTCATATTGACATTATTACTGACAGCAGGGTTGCTTTAATTCATCTAATTATTCGTTTAAAAAAAGGGCTAGCCCCATAATCAGGACTAGCCCCCAGTTTTAATTATTTTCTCGATGCAATGAATGTATCTTGAAAGCTGCATAGCACCTCAAGAAAGATTACTTAACCTCAATGTGCTTAACATCGTCTTTCTTCTCCTCCTTGGCTATCTTAGGAATCTCAATCTTCAAGACACCGTCACTGACCTCAGCGGAAATCTTCTCCTGATCAGCATCCTCTGGCAAAGCATAACTCTGAGAGTAGCTGCTGTAAGAGAACTCACGACGCAAGTAATGCTCTTCCTTCTTCTCCTCCTTCTTCTCATCCTTGTTCTCGATAGATACATTCAGATAGCCATCCTTATCGATGTTCATCTTGACCATATCTTTCTTCAAACCAGGAGCTGCAACCTCCATCGTATAAGCTGTAGCACTTTCCTTGACGTTGACTGCAGGAGCTGTTGCGTTCATGTGTGGCATCAAGCCTGTATCAAAGAAGTTGTCATTAAACCAACTGTTCAACCAATTTGAAACACTGTTATTTCTACGAGCTAACAACATCATGTAAAACCTCCTAATTCTATTTTTCTCGTCCTCTCTTCGCCTTCCGGCTCAGTCGGGATTTCTCATTGTTTTTAATTTATCCTTTTTAATAACGATTGCTTCGGCTTACGAGGTTCAAGGATTTCTAGAAACCCTCAACTGTCATTACTTAGGGTTCTTGTCGTTCCCCTTGCCCTTTCGGCTTCGGCTTTCACTCTATGTAGGAGCAAGTTACGTGCCAACCCGGTTTGTAGATTTGGAGTAAACAGTTTTTGCCATTTTTGACTAAAGATTCTGCAAAATTGACAACAATGGATAATTAATTTAAACTTTGCTGCTAAAACTTCATGCTTTTTAAACCTGTTTTTCAATCCATGCCATCAGTACTGCTACAGCATACTGCTGTTCTTCTCCTGTCAGCTGTCTTCCGGCAGGTATATGATGCCATTTGAAGAAACAACCACGGCAACAGCAGCCTGTAGCATGCTGGGCAATGAATACAGGATGCCCTCTCATAGGCGTCTGCTTGCCGTCATTGGGAATCACGGCAGGAGCAAGGCGTTTGGCAACGAAATCCTCCGCATGCTTACGGATGGTAGCCAAACCCTTTTCTGCAATATATTCCTTATCCTTCTTCGAGAGATGGAATCGGCTGCGAAAAGCTGATTGGGAAAGTCTTTCAAACAAATCAGTCAAGTCATACTCTTTGTCTGGAGAAATATCGCTTTCCATGTCTTCTGAAGAGATAGAGTCTTTCTGATGATCCTCTTTCTCCTCAGGAAACAAATTGAGTTCTACATATTTTGCTTGGTTTACTTTTGATTCTTTTTTCATTTCTATTAGCCTCCTATATCTAGGAATCTCCTATTAATATTAATGGATATCAGACTCTTACGCTGCAATTTCATTACTTCTTGAATTTTCATATCAAGTAGTGTATTATATTGTACTTTTCCTGCAAAGTTAACAAAA
>QSCI01000159.1:0-4483 GCA_003463005.1 Segatella copri
CTTTGCAGAAAATTGAAACATATAGTAATGGTATTAAAAAATGCACTTATATTGGATAAACATAGATGTAATGTTCCCCATTACATCCTCAACTGTAGTCTTCGGAAATAATATCTATCTTGCTTGAGATAACATATTATTAACGAATTTAAAATTACATGGGTTTAATCATTTTATATTTTTTAGGTGCTCTGTCACTATCCTTTTTATGCTCCGTCCTGGAGGCGGTATTACTTTCTACTCCGATGTCGTTTATCTCGATGAAGGAGAATCAAGGCAGCAAGACTGCCTCACTGATGAAACAGTATAAGAATAACGTAGACCGTCCGGTGGGTGCCATTCTTTCACTCAACACCATCGCCCACACCATCGGTTCTGCCGGTGTAGGAGCCGAGTCTATGAAACTCTTAGGCGAAGAATACTTCGGCATCATTTCCGCCATTCTCACTCTGTTGATTCTGGTACTTTCAGAAATCATCCCCAAAACCATCGGAGCTTCATATTGGCGCTCTCTTGCCATGACATCTACCAAGATCATCCATGTGCTCATCTTTATCACCTATCCTTTGGTACTGCTTTCGGAACTTATCACTAAGGTATTTACTCCGAAGAACCACCAGGCTTCCGTGAGTCGCGAAGAGGTATCGGCCATGGTAGACGTAGGTACTACAGAAGGCATCTTCCGCGAATCGGAAAGCAAGATCATCAAAAGCTGCATTCGCCTGGCAGGAGTAAAGGCCAAGGAGGTGATGACTCCATCCATCGTAGTAGAATCAGCCAACATGAATCTGACTACCAAGGAGTTTTACGAACAGAAAGAATGGAAATTCTCACGCATTCCCGTTTATGACAACAACAAGGATATCATTGTGGGATACGTATTGAAAGATATGGTTCTCAAATTGGTTTCAGACGATGAGTTCCAAACCAGATTATCCGAGCTGATGCGTCCTATTCTTTCCTTCAACGAGGATGAATCTCTATACCAGATATGGGAAAAGATGTTGGAAAAACGAGAACACATCTCTATCATCGTGGATGAATACGGATGTCTGAGAGGAGTGGTTTCCATGGAAGACGTAATCGAAACGATGACTGGCGTAGAAATCGTAGATGAAGACGATGTGGCTGTAGACATGCAAGCCTTGGCTAAGGAAAAATCGCGCATGATGCACCAAGGTATTGTATCTGCCATTCCTGGCAGTAAAGCTTAATATTTACAGAACATTGCATTTTAACAAGAGAGGGTGGGTCATGGAGTTATGCCCCACCCTCTCTTGTTTATCCCGGAAATATCGCAACCTTGATGACTCCATCCTTGCGGTTCTCGAAAACATCGTATGCCTCTTCTATTCTTGAGAGCGGGAAACGATGGGTAATCAGAGGAGTGGTATCTATCTTTCCCTGGGCTATCAAATCAAGGATTTCCTCACAGTCACATCCATCCACACCTCCCGTCTTGAAGATGAGGTTCTTGCCATACATATCAGGAAGCGGAAGTATCTGCGGCTTGTCATACATCGCAACGATGGTGACGATGGCATTAGGACGGGCACACTTCCAGGCAAGCTGGAAGGTATCAGGTCCACCTGCAACCTCCATCACCACATCAGCTCCCCCATGCAGACTATGTTGTTTGACAAATGCCTCACAATCCTCCGGTTCAACAACCATCACCTGCGGATAATGCTTCTGGATGAACTCTCGCCTATCCTTTGATTTCTCACAGACGATGATGTTTCTCGGATTCTTGAGCAGGATGCAAAGCAAACAGCAGACACCCGTAGGACCAGCACCGATAATCAAGACAGTATCCTCTTCCGTAATTTCAGATATTCTCGTAGCCCAGAATCCAGTAGCAAGGATGTCGCCAACGAAGAGCGCCTGCTCATCGCTTACCGAATCAGGAATCTTGTTCAAGCCGGTTGTAGCATAAGGAACCCTCACATATTCCGTCTGCCCGCCATCGATTCTGCATCCCAGAGCCCATCCGCCATGTGGAGAAGTACAATTGTTCACGTATCCATGCTTGCAATAGAAGCATTCTCCACAGAAGGTCTCTACATTCACGGTTACTCTGTCTCCCGGCTTCACATGGGAAACCCTCTCCCCTACTTCCTCTACAATGCCTACCATTTCGTGACCAACAGTAATCCCCGGTACTGCGCGAGGCACAGAACCATGCTTGATATGAAGATCACTGGTGCAGATACTGCTCAGCGTTACTCTTACGATGGCATCATGCTCATCTATTATCGTAGGCTTCACTTTTTCTGTGAAGCCAAACTTTCCTTGCTGGATATATGTAAATGCTTTCACCTTAATTATATATATAAGTATTATTATTCACGTTAAATCATGCTGCGAAGTTACAAAAAACATTTTAATCATACAAGAAAAAATACAGATTCTTTCTCACCTTTTGAGCTGTAAACTATTAAAAAGTCTGTCTTTTTTTACAAGTAAGACCATTTTTTTGTGATTTTTCAGCAAACAAAACCATAAAATATACTCTGATGTTCAAATAGTTAGCCAAAAATTTGGAGAATAGAATATTTTTTCTTACCTTTGCAAATGAAAGATTTGAATTCAATTTTTTACAAAATATAGCATGTATCAAGATTTAGATTTTACTGATAACAATCACTATCAGGAAGATTATATAGATTCGCCGGTTGATGATTTCGACTGGATGCCTAATTTATTTGCCAAGCTCGCAAATCACCTGCGAACTTCAACTTCTGCTGATGTTATCAGACTGGGAACCATCGGCTGCATCAGAAACCATGAGCCGGGAGATGATTCACTTCTCCAATGGGAAGAAGTAGAAATAATGCGTCGCTATATAGATAGCGTTAACAGAGGCTTGGGTGCACCAGAAGATCCCACACTCCAGCAGTTGCTCCATTCTACAGAATGGACTAACTATGGTATTTTTACCATGAACTTTATCTCGGATAAGAACCTCGACTATAAAGGAATCTGTGAGGTTGAAAATACAAATCTCTCATACGCCAGCATGGCTTTTTTAATTGCTCTGGTAAAAGGGATGAGTATGATTAATCTCAAACATCCTTCAGCAAAGGGAGAAAACAATCATATTTTCACATACGTAATTCCAAGTCAATTCTCCACCTTCTCCTTTGCTTCATTCCTCAATGTGGCCAATGCACGTCTCGCTAACAAAGAAGATATTTCTGAACAGGAGATTGAAGAGTTGACCCAACTTGCTTTCAAGAGTCGCTACTGGAAACAAGAGACCTCACTCAATAGTAAAGACAGCGAGTTGTTCATCTATGTCCTCAAGAACATCATTTCGGAAATTCTGGGACTGAAGCTTGACATCAATGCGGAATCCTTTGCCAAACAGGCAAAGAAGGAAGAGAAAAAGACTACCACTCCAACTGTAGATAACCATAAGAAGGAGAAGAAGGAAAAGAAAAAAGAAAAGACTATCCTGAAAGATAATTCCAAACCTTCTTTGGCATCTACGATGGTAAAAGTCTTAACAGAGGAGTCCCTCCCGCAAACCAAAGAGAGTCTTATTGATAAGACTATGCAACTCTATCCTACTCTCAAGATAAACTGTTTCAACACCACCCTATCAAGACTCCATAAAAATGAAGTTCTGAATTATTATAATGGTGGACTGATTGGAATAAAAGGCAAAAGATACGGAAGAGGCTACAAGATAATCAGCCGTTTACATAAACATAAGGAAACAGATTAAGGCTAAATTTGTGCCAAGAAAATCCAAAGGCTAAAAGACCATTGGGTTTTCTTGGCACTATTATATTATACTGTAGCAACAACTAACGTTTGAGTCAGTCTCTTACTAAAATGTTTCTTACTTGAAAGCAGTTCAATGACAAAATAATAACCTAAAAAAGAAACTTACTTGTAGTTTTTCCGTCAATTAGTCAATTCTACAATTAGACAATTAAGAATTTGATTCTCTATAAGGAGAAAACCACAAAACTGTTTACCTAAAACCACAAAACTACGCATAAACCACAAAGTTGTTTACCAAAAATCACTGCATTTTGTAGCACAAACCACATTTTTGTTTACCTAAACCACTATTCTATTTACCTAAACCACATAATTGTTTACCTGAAACCACTATTTTGTTTACCAGAAACCACAAAACTGTTTACCTATCCTAGTAAAAAGCAGTTGCTCCTCTTTTGGTAAATAGAAATGTGGTTTTTACCTAGTTAAATTCATGAGAAAAACAGGTAAACAGAAATGTGGTTTATGAGAAAAATCGATGAACGTTCTGCCAGGTAAACAGTTTTGTGGTTTTTAAATTCTAATTCAGTTGCTACTAAAGAAAGAATCAAAATGTCTAGACAACTCCTTTAGGCGTTTTACATAACATACTAATATACTGATAGTTATACACATATTCAAATTGTATTCAGGTGCCTGATTTCAAATAGAATAAGATAAAAACAGTATCTTATCAAGATAAAACCACAAA
>QSCI01000016.1:0-48944 GCA_003463005.1 Segatella copri
GAAAACATTGTATAAATCGCTCTATATGCCTTTATCTAGGTGGTTTATGATATGAATAACCAGTGATTTAGCCTAAATTTATAAAGAAAAGGTTCGTCATATATTTTGATTGATAGGTTTATATTTTATAAAACTAAAACCTAAAAACCGACACTGGAGTGAGTAGAATTTAAATTTATAAACAGAAACCTAAAGTTTAAAAATCTAAATTTATTCAGAAATGTTTGGTTATTCTAAATTTTTGCTTTATCTTTGTAAAATCAACCGAAAAAGGGCCTAAAAGTGGCTTGTTCGGAAATAAAACATCGTATCAGTAGAAAAATGAACGCTAAAATTTTTAGAGCATGAAAGATAGAATCAGACAGCTGATGGAGGACCAACACCTCACTCAGCAAAACTTCGCTCAGATGATCGGAATCTCGACCGCTACGCTGAGCAATATTTTCAACGGGAAGACCAATCCATCGCTCAGTATTGTGGATGGCATCCATAAGAGTTTTCCTCAGGTAAACGTTTATTGGGTACTCTACGGTACTCCTCCTATGTATCAGAACCAGGCTTCCCAGGGTGGCAGCGAAGAGGGTGCTGCAGACATGTATCAGGGCATTACGGATGGAGCAGCCGGTGGTGCTGAGGGGATGAAGCAGGGCTGTCAGCCTTCTGGAGCCGCCTCTGCCGAGCCTATGCTCGATTTTGGAGCCAAAGGAGCCACAGCCTCCCCTACTTCTCCCTCGCTCTTTGACCAGCCTCAAATGCAGGGTGTAAATCGTACACCTAAAAATATCGCCCAAGCGGAGGTAAAATATGTAGACAAACCGCAAAGAAAGATTACCGAAATCCGTATTTTCTACGATGATCAGACCTGGGAAACCTTCGTTCCTAAGAAATAAAGTAGGGATTGGAGAACCCTAAAACAATCACATAGGAGCGGCGATAAAGAAAAAATATCTCTTTTCTTTTCGTAAATTCGGATTTTTGATGTACCTTTGCATCGTAGAAACGTAGGTGGGCGTAACTGGAAGCTACGCGTACCTATTTTATAATATACGTACATTATATAATAAGCATATTAAAAAATAGCAATAAGATGAAAAAATATGTTCTCGACCTCAAGGTGGTTTCTGTAGAGGCGCTTAGCGATAAGCACGTTTTGATTAAGCTTACCGATGAGAAACCTTTGCCTGAAATCTTGCCTGGCCAATTCGTAGAAGTAAGAGTAGACCATTCGCCTACTACCATGCTTCGCCGTCCTATCTCCATCAATTTCGTGGATCGTGAAAATAATCAGCTTTGGTTGCTCGTAGCAATGGTGGGCGACGGTACCCGTCAGCTCGGACAGCTCAAGGAGGGCGATGTGCTCAACTGTATGCTGCCTCTCGGCAACGGCTTCACCATGCCTACCGGGAAGAGCCAGAAATATCTGCTCGTAGGTGGTGGCGTAGGTATGGCTCCGCTCCTCTATTTCGGAAAACTCATCAAGGATTTCGGGGCTGAAGTTACCTTCCTGCTGGGTGCACGCAAGGCTACAGATCTGCTCGAACTGGATGAGTTTGCCAAGATTGGTAAGGTATGCATCACTACCGAGGATGGCTCGGCTGGCGAGGTAGGTTTCGTTACCAACCACTCTGTTCTGGAGAACGAGAAGTTTGATATGATTTCTACCTGCGGGCCTAAGCCGATGATGGTGAGCGTGGCTCGCTTTGCCAAGAAGGCTGGCGTGGAGTGTGAGGTTTCTCTCGAGAACAAGATGGCGTGCGGTGTGGGCGCCTGCCTCTGCTGCGTAGAGAAAACTACCGAGGGTAACCAGTGCGTCTGCAAGGATGGACCTGTCATCAACATCAAGAAACTTACTTGGGAAATTTAAGTGAAGAGTGGAAAGTGAAGAACGAAGAGTGAAGAACGAAGAATTCTTTTGCCTTTGTTTGTAAAAACATTTTTAAGTAAAACAGAAGATTATGGCTGATTTAAGTGTAAAGATAAAGGATTTGGAGTTGAAGAACCCTGTGATGACTGCATCGGGTACTTTCGGCTACGGATTGGAATTTGCCGATTTCGTTCCTCTGGAGGAGATTGGCGGTATTATCGTGAAGGGCACTACCCTGGAACCGCGCGAGGGAAACGACTATCCGCGTATGGCTGAAACGCCTCAGGGCATGCTCAACTGCGTAGGTTTGCAGAACAAGGGTGTGGAGTATTTCTGCTCTCATATTTATCCTCAGATCAAGGACATTGATACCAATATGATTGTCAACGTGAGCGGACATTCGCCTGAGAGCTATGCTGAGTGTGCGGCGCGCATCAACGAGCTGGATAAGATTCCGGCTATAGAGCTGAACATCTCCTGTCCTAACGTGAAGGATGGCGGCATGGCCTCGGTGTAACCTGCGAGGGTGCAGCCAGCGTGGTGAAGGCGGTGAGAAAGGTTTATAAGAAGACCCTCATCGTGAAGCTTTCGCCTAATGTTACCAGCATTGCCGACATCGCCCGTGCCGTGGAAGCTGAGGGTGCCGATTCTGTTTCTCTCATCAACACGCTGATGGGTATGGCGGTGGATATTGAGAAGCGCCAGCCTCTCTTGAGCATCCGTACGGGTGGTTTGAGTGGTCCTTGCGTTAAGCCTGTTGCCCTGCGCATGGTTTGGGATGTGGCTCATGCCGTAAACATTCCGGTTGTTGGTCTGGGTGGCATTTCTTCTGCCAAGGATGCCATTGAGTTCCTGATGTGCGGTGCTACGGCCATTGAGATTGGTACAGCCAACTTCATTGATCCTGCGGTTACGAAGAAGGTGAAGGATGGAATCAACGAGTGGCTTGATGCTCACGGATGCATGAGTGTGACTGAGATTATCGGGGTCATCAAGTAAATTCACCTTATTATAATAAGGAGCGGCTCATACTTTGACGCCCTGTTTTAGGGCGTCAAGTGGGTTAACTCATTGATATACAATAGAATAACTTTTCGTAAAAATATAAGGTTATGGATTTGAATCAGATAAACCCTGTTCTGTTGCTTGCTACGCTGACGCAGCAGATTGTAGAGCAGGAGAAAGAATTGGCAGAACAGAAGGATTCTGCGGAACACTCGTCTGTAAAAGCCTCTCTGAGCGCGAATCTCCTGAAGCGCGGCAATCTGCTGATGCAGATGGGCGACAAGGATGGTGCCGGAAAGGACATGAAGCGCTACCTGGAGCTGAACCCGGAGAAAGTAGGGGAGCTGACAGGAGAATTCAAGGCTGAAGGCAGAGAACATTGCAGATAAAGGAAGGGGCTTGCCTCACGGATTCCGGCGTTGCGTCTCTCCCTAGCGCCTGGCTTTTGAGTACATTTTTCTGCATTTTTCCGTATTCTGATGATAAAAATTGGGCGAAAATATGTTTTTTAGCATAAAATATAAGGAAAATGAAGAAAAATATATCAAATTGTTTGGCAATATCAAAGAAAAATGTTACTTTTGCAGTCGAGTTGAGATTTTTGCAAGTCGAGACTCGAAATCTGAGCACTCCCTGCTCCTTATATAATAAAGGAGAAACGGGCTCGGAAAGAATAAAAGTGAGTAACATATAAAATGTAAAGACAATGAAGAAGTTTAACGCATTCTTTTTTAGCTATTACTTTTACTTTGCAAATAATTGTAAAGCGGGAAGTTGCGTGTAAATTTCAACTTAGGATATTAGATTCTTGAAATCATCGAAACGGTCCCGCTCTTATTGAGTAGGACCGTTTTTCGTAACATTAGACAAGATAAAAGAAACATGAAGAGAATAGCAATTCAAGGAGAGCTGGGATCTTTCCACGACATTACCGCCCACCAGTATTTCGAGGGCGAACAGATTGAAATCATCTGTTGTGCTACCTTTGAAGAGGTGTTCGAAAACATCAAGCGCGACCCTACTGTAGTAGGCATCTGCGCCATAGAAAACACCATCGCGGGCAGCCTGCTCCACAATTACGAACTGCTCCGGCAGAGCGGAACCACCGTGGTAGGCGAACACAAGCTCCATATAGAGCACAGCATCTGCTGTCTGCCAGAAGACGACTGGAGCACCCTGCAGGAGGTTCACTCCCATCCGGTAGCCCTCATGCAGTGCGGCAAGTTCCTAGCCAACCATCCCGACCTCAAGGCGGTGGAGGCAGAAGATACCGCAGGTTCGGCAGCCTACATCGCCCAGCACAAGGTAAGGGGATGGGCAGCCATCTGCTCTTCTTACGCTGCCCACATGTACGGCATGAAGGTGCTGCAGGAAGACATCCACGACAATCCGCACAACTACACCCGATTCCTCGTGGTCTGCAATCCGCAGAAGGCAGCCCTGCTCCGTCCCATCGAAAAGGCCAACAAGGCGAGCATCGTCTTCAGTCTGGCTCACGATAAGGGATCGCTCTCCAAGGTGCTCACCATCCTGAGTTTCTACGACATCAATCTCACCAAGATCCAGTCGCTGCCAAACATCGGACATGAGTGGGAATACCTCTTCTACGTAGACCTCACCTTCGACAACCTGACCCGATACCGCCAGAGCATCGACGCCATTACGCCGCTCGTGAAGAAAATAAAGGTGTTGGGAGAATATGAGGAGAAGGAATAGTTGATAGTTAACAGTTAATAGTTAAAAATAAGAATTATGATACAACCAGCCAATAGAGTAACGGAAATACAGGAATACTACTTCAGCCGCAAGCTGAAGGAAGTGGCTAAGCTTAATGCCGAGGGCAAAGACATCATCAGTCTGGCCATCGGAAGTCCAGACATGCCGCCTTCTAAGCAGACCATTGACAAGCTCTGCGAGGTAGCCAACAATCCAAACGCACACGGATATCAGCCTACGGTGGGCATACCAGAGTTGCGCAAAGCAATGGCTGGTTTCTATAAGCGCTGGTACGATGTAGACCTCGACTGGGCTACAGAAATCCAGCCCCTCATAGGTAGTAAGGAAGGCATTCTGCACGTAACGCTCGCCTTCTGCAACCCTGGCGATGAGGTGCTTATCCCGAACCCGGGATACCCTACCTACACCGCCATCAACAAGATTCTGGGTACCAAGATTACCTACTACGATTTAAGAGAGGATAACGGATGGCAGCCCGATTTCGACGCCCTGGAGAAAATGGACCTGAGTCACGTAAAACTGATGTGGACCAACTATCCTAACATGCCGACAGGCGGTGTGGCAAAGCGCGAAACCTACGAAAAACTGGTGGCATTCGCCAGAAGCACAACATCGTGGTGGTGAACGACAACCCATATTCGCTCATCCTCAACGAGCACCCAATGAGCATCATGCAGGTGCCGGGAGCTAAGGACTGCTGCATCGAGTTCAATTCCCTGAGCAAGAGCCACAACATGCCAGGCTGGCGTGTGGCGATGATTTCGAGCAACAAGACTTTCATCTCATGGATTCTGAAGGTGAAGAGCAACATCGACAACGAGCTTCCGAGGCATACAGCTGGCAGCTGCCGAAGCGATGCTTAACAACACGGATGAATGGCATCGCGAGAACAACATCCAGAACTACCGTCGCCGCCGCGACATTGCTGAGGAGATTATGAAGGTGCTCGACTGCCAGTTTGACCCTAACCAGGTAGGCATGTTCCTCTGGGGCAAGATACCTGAGAAATATGCCGATGTAGAAGACCTGACAGAGAAGATTCTGCATGAGGCTCGCGTCTTCCTCACCCCAGGCTTCATCTTCGGAACCAACGGCAAGCGTTACATCCGTATCAGCCTCTGTGCCAAGGATGAGAAGATGAAAGAGGCCCTGGAGAGAATCAAGAAGGTTTTTGAAAAGTAAAAGGCCTTTGAAAGGTAAAAAGGTAAAAGGGTAAAAAGGTAAAAAGAGCCTTTCCCCTTTCTGCCCCCGTTCCCAGCGATTCCATCGCTGGTCCCCCCGGGCTTTAATCTTAAAGAAAAAAAGTAAAAAAATAAAAATATACGACTATGGAATTAGAATTAGAACCATTGAATTTTCCTAGTGATCAGGAACGCCCTTGCGTCATTGCCGGCCCTTGCTCGGCAGAGACAGAAGAGCAGGTTATGACTACCGCTAAGCAGTTGGCTGCCAAAGGTTGCCACATGTTCCGCGCAGGTGTGTGGAAGCCACGTACCAAACCGGGAGGCTTCGAGGGTAACGGTGAAACAGCCTTGCCTTGGATGAAGCAGGTGAAGGAAGAAACAGGCATGCTGACAGCTACTGAGGTGGCTACCCCAGAGCATGTAGAGCTCGCACTGAAATATGGAATCGACATTCTGTGGGTAGGCGCACGTACATCTGCCAACCCATTCGCCATGCAGGCACTTGCCGACAGTCTTCAGGGCGTAGACGTGCCTGTGCTCGTTAAGAACCCGGTAAACCCAGACCTCGAGCTTTGGATCGGTGCCCTGCAGCGCATCAACCAGGCAGGCATCAAGAAACTCGGTGCCATCCACCGTGGATTCTCCAGCTTCGACAAGAAGATTTACCGCAACCTTCCTATGTGGCAGATTCCTATCGAGTTGCACCGCCGCATACCACAGTTGCCAATCATCTGCGACCCTAGCCACATCGGCGGCCGACGCGACCTCATCGCCCCTCTCTGCCAGCAGGCAATGGACTTAGGTTTCGACGGTCTCATCGTTGAGAGCCACTGCAGCCCAGACGATGCATGGAGCGATGCCAAGCAGCAGGTTACCCCAGAGGTGCTGGATTACATCCTCAGCCTCCTCGTAGTGCGCGATGAGCATTATTCTACAGAGGGTCTGCACCAGCTGCGCGGTCAGATTGACGAGTGCGACAACCAGCTGATGGATCTCCTGGCTAAGCGTATGCGCATTTGCCGCGAGATTGGTACCTACAAGAAGGAGCACAACATGACCATCGTTCAGACCAACCGTTACAACGAGATTCTCGACAAGCGTGGTGCCCAGGCAGCCCTCTGCGGCATGAGCCTGAGTTTGCCGCTCAGATTTTCGAGCACATCCATGAGGAGAGTGTCCGCCAGCAGTTGGAAATCCTAAACCAGAAGTAAATTAAGTGAAGAGTGAAGAACGAAGAGTGAAGAATCCAAATGCTTTGAAGGCTAGGGTTCTTTGCTGTAGTTTTCGTTTAAACAAATGATGCTGTAGAATTCTTCGTTCTTCACTCTTCACACTTCACTTGAAAAATATGAGAATATTAATTATGGGAGCAGGTAAGATGGGAAGTTTCTTCATCGACCTGCTCAGTTTCGACCACGAGGTGGCGGTTTACGAGAAGGATGCCAAGCGACTGCGCTTCACCTACAACTGTTACCGCTTCACCAAGATGGAAGAGATAGAGATGTTCCGCCCCGAACTGGTTATCAATGCGGTGACGGTAAAATATACGCTGCCAGCCTTCGAAGAGGTGTTGCCACATCTCTCTCACGACTGCATCATCAGCGATATTGCTTCGGTAAAGACCGGGCTGCAGGAGTTTTACGAGAAGAGCGGTTTCCGCTTCGTGAGCACGCACCCTATGTTCGGCCCGACTTTTGCCAATCTGAACCAGCTTTCAGAGGAGAATGCAGTCATCATCAAGGAGGGTGACTACATGGGCAAGATATTCTTCAAGGACCTCTACCAGAAGTTGGGGTTGAGTCTGCATGAGTATACATTTGATGAGCACGACCAGACGGTGGCCTACTCGCTGAGTATTCCTTTCGTGAGCACCTTTGCCTTTGCGGCAGTGATGAAGCACCAGGATGCTCCGGGCACCACCTTCAAGCGCCACATGCAGATAGCCAAGGGCGTGCTCAACGAAGATGATTACCTGCTGCAGGAAATCCTCTTCAACCCATACACATCGGGTCAGGTGGCACAGATCAGAGAGGAGCTTGCTGAGCTCATCGACATCATTGACCACAAGGATGCGAAGCGTATGAAACTCTTCCTCACCAAGATACGGAATCATGTGAAGGAAGATATTGAGATTAAAGAAAAATAATTGTTGATTTAGGGGGAGCCCTTATATTATTTCCCCCTTCCATTTTCATTGTTTTGCATGTGAATGCAGAACTCTTAAAAGTTGTTTAAAGGCCTTGCATGTGAATGTAGGGCTTTATTTTTGTAGATAATAAGGAAAAAAGCGGGAAAAATGAAAATATGTAAGGAGGATGGGCGATTTATGAAATATTATTTGTACCTTTGCACCCACAAATCAAAGGATAGATTGTAGAATCAATAAAACAGGAGAGCAGTTCTATTATGAGTGAACAGAAAGAAATGAAAAATATGAAGAATGATGCAGCTGAACAGCAGACAGATGCTGCTGCCTTCCAGGTAGTGAACGAGGGTTTTTCAACCCACGAGGCCATTGAAGAGGCTAAACGCTGCCTACACTGCAAGATTCCGCAGTGCAAGAAGGGATGCCCGATAGGCAACGACATACCTGATTTCGTACACGAACTCTCTATGGGTAACATGGGTGCGGCGATGAGCATCATCAATGCCAAGAGCAACCTGCCGGCCATCTGCGGCCGTGTATGCCCTCATGAGAAACAGTGTCAGGGCAACTGCGTGCTCGGAAAGAAAGGCAAACCGGTACAGATCGGCAAACTGGAGCAGTTTATTGCCGATTTTGATACCAAAATGAACCTTTCGCGCGAGATGTTGCCACAGAAAACACGTGGCCGTGTGGCAGTCATCGGTTCGGGTCCAGCGGGCTTGACCGTAGCCGGCGATCTGGCGCGTCAGGGCTTCAACGTCACCATTTTCGAGGGCCAGGCTGAGCCGGGAGGCGTGTTGATGTATGGTATTCCTGAGTATCGCTTGCCTAAGTCGGTAGTGCGCGATGAGGTGGCTAAGATTGCTGCCCTCGGCGTGCAGTTTATCACCAACTGCATGGTGGGTGAGAACAATGTAACCATCGACAGTCTGTTCCGTGCAGGCTACGACGCCATCTTTATGGGCACAGGTACCAGCGTGCCTCAGAACATGGACTCTACACCGGGCTCAAAGCTCCACGGTGTGAGCCAGAGTACATACTTTCTGCATAACGTGAATGCCTATAACGAAGGCGCTTTGACCCGCGACATGGTTCCGCTGCGCGACGGCGAGAAGGTGGGTGTCATTGGCGGCGGAAACGTGGCCATGGATGCTGCCCGTACCGCTATCCGACTGGGTGCCGACGTTACCGTGCTGTATCGTAAGACCCAGGAAGAGATGCCTGCCATCCGGAGCGAATATGAAGATGCTGTGAAGGAAGGCGTGAAATTTGAGTGGAAAACTACCGTCGAGGCCTTTCTGAAGGGCAAAAACGGCCGTCTGGGAAGCTGTGTTCTGAACACTCCTAAGGGTGAAAGGGTAGAAAAATTCGACAGAATCTATCTTGCCATCGGTTCAAGACCAGCCAACCGTATCGTTTCTACCACTGCCGGAATCGAGGTGGATGAGAAGGGATATGTAAAAGTTGTTGAACGTCCGTTCGGTATGACCACCCGTCGCGGTGTGTTTGCCGGAGGTGATGTGGTACACCGTCCGCAGACTGTAGTCCTGGCAATGAAGGCTGCCAAGGAGGTGGCTCAGGGCATCGCTCTGTATGTAGATGCCATCAAGCTTCTTGAAGAGGCTAAGAGAATCGAGCAACGTGGAATAGTAGAATAATCAAATGAATTCAATAGAATTAAGTGAATTATTTCTGCAGTAACGGAACTGGTTTTACTGGGATTTGTCACTAGGCTCGGCAGATGTGCTGACTGCAGTCGGCAGACCTGCTGACTAGGCTCGGCAGAGCTGCTGAGCCTAGTGGTAATATCTGGGAAGCTTTGTGTTTTGACTTGGAAAGCTATGTGTTTTGACTAAAAAGACTATATGCAAGAACTCTAAAAACTATATGCTTTTACTTATAAAAATATTTCTTAGTGTTGAAAACACCATATCTTTCCTTTGAATGATACTATATACCTTTGAATGATACTATATAAATAGACCAACTGTTATAGACGCTTAATTTTTTTACATTACTCTTTAAATGAACTTAAACTTCTTGGGGAATTTAATGAAGTATCAGATTTAATCATTACTTTTGTATCAGATTCATATTAAGAAGAAGTAATTTGTCTGGTACAAAGAAAAGATATAAATCAGAGAAAAAGCATGAAGCGTATCATATTGATTTTAACAGTATTGCTTGCCATGTTAGGGCAGGTAGCCTATGCGCAGAAAACGTGTGTCATCGCATCGGCAGAAAATCATGTGCCTATTCGTGAAGCACTTATTCATACCAATAACAATCATTGGGCAAGAACAGATTATCGGGGCTATTGGACGATGCGCTATCAGTTTGATTCAGCAACCGTATCGAAACCTGGTTTTATGAAGGCAACTATCCGGTACAAGGAACTGCCGGATACTCTGTTTCTCTTGCCGGATGCCAAACAATTAGGCGAAGTGACAGTTTGGGGCAAGAATCAGGAAGGCATCAAAAACATGGAAGAGGATATTCAGGAGAAGATAAACTCTTTGCCAACTTCATCTGCTGGCATCGGGTTTGATGCTTTCGGCTGGATGGATAAACAGGGTAAACGTGATAAGAAGCATCTGCAACAGGCTAAAAAGGTATTTGAAAAAATGGAACATAAGGATCCTGTGGTAGCTGCTTATGAAAAAGCAACGGGGAAAAAGTATGAATTGACTAATCCGTATGATGTCTCGGCTTTTAAGAAAGATCCTCCTTCTGAAATGGCTACAGAAGAGAAAAAAGCAACTTCTGATGCTGAATCAAAATCGAAAAAGAAGGAGAATCCTGAAAAATAAGCACAAGAGTAAACTGAAGAAATGAACTCGGGAAAGGCAGAGCGACAGCTATTTTAGCCGACGGGATAAAAAAAAGCATAAACAAGTTGGCTTTCTCGAAAAAAAGTCGTATCTTTGTAGCCAAAAATATAAAGAAAGAAAAATGTTTGAAAATTTAAGTGATAGATTGGAACGCTCGTTCAAAATCTTGAAGGGCGAGGGAAAAATTACAGAAATCAACGTGGCGGAAACCATGAAGGATGTGCGCCGTGCACTCCTCGACGCCGACGTAAACTATAAAGTGGCTAAGGAATTCACCAACAAGGTGAAGGAGAAAGCACTCGGCATGAATGTACTTACTGCCGTAAAGCCGGGACAACTGATGATCAAGTTGGTGCACGATGAACTGGAAGAACTCATGGGCGGCGAAGAAGCCCCATTGAAGCTCGAAAGCCATCCGGCCATCATCCTCATGAGCGGTCTGCAGGGTTCGGGTAAGACTACCTTCAGTGGCAAGCTTGCAACATGCTCAAGACCAAGAAAGGCAAGAAGCCATTGCTCGTGGCCTGCGACGTTTACCGTCCGGCAGCTATCCAGCAGCTCCATGTAGTGGGTGAGCAGGTGGGTGTTCCGGTATACAGCGAGCCAGAGAACAAAGATGTGCTCAGTATCGCCGACCATGCTATCCAGCAGGCCAAGACTAACGGCAACGATGTGGTAATCGTCGATACAGCCGGACGTCTCGCCATTGATGAGCAGATGATGAACGAGATCAGCAATCTCAAGAATCATCTCCGTCCAGACGAAACCCTTTTCGTGGTTGACTCCATGACCGGTCAGGATGCCGTAAACACAGCCAAGGAATTCAACGACCGCCTCGACTTCAACGGCGTTGTTCTCACCAAGCTCGACGGTGATACCCGTGGTGGTGCTGCCCTCAGTATCCGTACCGTGGTAACCAAGCCAATCAAGTTTATAGGTACCGGCGAGAAGATGGACGCCATTGACGTGTTCCACCCAGCTCGTATGGCAGACCGAATCCTCGGCATGGGTGACGTGGTATCCCTCGTAGAGCGCGCACAGGAGCAGTTCGACCTGGAAGAGGCCAAGAAACTGGAGAAGAAGATCAGAAAGAACCAGTTCGACTTCAACGATTTCTACAACCAGATCCAGCAGATCAAGAAGATGGGTAACATCAAGGACCTGGCAGCGATGATTCCGGGCGTTGGTAAGGCTATCCGCGACGTAGATATCCCAGAGGATGCATTCAAGGGCGTAGAGGCCATCATCCAGAGTATGACTCCTAAGGAGCGCACCAACCCAGCCATCCTCAACACATCACGCCGCCAGCGCATCGCTAAGGGTTCGGGCACCAACATTCAGGAGGTGAACAAACTCATCAAGCAGTTTGACCAGACCCGCAAGATGATGCAGATGATGACCGGCAACAAAATGGCGCAGATGATGAGCCGCATGAAGGGTATGCCAGGCATGCCTAAGATGCCGGGAATGTAAATCAGTTGATAGTTAATAGTTTATAGCGGCTTTGCCGTATAGCAAACTTGCGATAGGCAAGAATGCCTATAAACTATAAATTATAAATTATAAACTAAAGAAAGAATGACGTTAATCGACGGAAAGGCGACGGCAGCCGCCATCAAGGAACAGATAGCCCAGGAGGTGGCACAGATTATTGCCGCCGGTGGCAAGCAGCCACACCTGGTAGCCGTGCTCGTAGGGCACGACGGAGGCAGCGAAACCTATGTGAAAAACAAGGTGCTGGCTTGCGAGAAGTGTGGATTCAAGTCGACCCTCATCCGTTATGAGGAGGATGTTACCGAAGAAGAGCTCCTGCAGTGTGTAGACAAGCTGAACCAGGATGATGATGTTGACGGATTCATCGTTCAGCTTCCTCTGCCTAAGCACATCGATGAGCAGAAGGTGACTATGGCAATAGATTACCGCAAGGATGTAGACGGATTCCACCCGGTAAACGTGGGCAGAATGTCGCTCGGCATGCCTTGTTTCATCTCTGCTACTCCACTCGGTATCCTCACCCTGCTGCAGCATTACAATATTGAGACCAGTGGCAAGAAATGCGTCATTTTGGGCAGAAGCAACATCGTAGGCAAGCCAATGGCTCAGCTGATGATGCAGAAGCAGTATGGCGATGCTACCGTCACCGTATGCCACTCCCATTCCAAGAATTTGAAGAAAGAGTGTCAGGAGGCAGATATCATCATCGCAGCCATAGGCCGTCCTGATTTCGTGACAGCCGATATGGTGAAGCCGGGAGCCGTAGTCATTGATGTGGGTACCACCCGCGTGCCTGATGCTACGAAGAAAAGCGGTTTCCGCCTGAACGGTGATGTGAAATTCGACGAGGTGGCAGAGAAGTGCTCCTTCATCACTCCTGTTCCGGGAGGCGTTGGTCCGATGACCATCTGTTCGCTGATGAAGAATACGCTGGCTGCCGGCAAGAAGGAATATTACAGCTAGAAAGAAGATAATTATTTCAGAAAGAAGCAGTGCTTAAGTCACTGCATACTTGATTTTTTATAACTCTCTAATTTGTGGGGCAGGGTGCAGTGATGCACTCTGCCTTTTTATCAAGCCGAGAGAAAAAGTGTAAAATGAACAAACAATATTAATCTAAAAATATAGAAACATGATAAAACTAAAGTACATATTTACATCAGCGCTGCTCGTGGCAGCTGCCAGTGCCAGTCAGGCTGTCAGCAGGCAGCAGATGCAGAAGCAAATAGACAAGGATGCCCCTGCATACACCATACAGGGCAAGGATTCCATCTGCCAGATATTCATCTATTCGCCAGCACCCAACCAGGGCTTGCATCTGGCTTATTTCACCGACGATGAGCGTTGGGTGGATGTAGGACAGCTCTGCGCCAGCGACTACGGTCCGTGGGGAGCTGAAAAGAAGATGTATAACCCCTTCGTGGTAAAAGCCAACGACGGCACATGGCGCGCACTCTGGAGCGTGAACCAGCATGCACCGCAGTTTGCCGTAGCCTATTCAGAAGACCTCATCACCTGGCGCCCGCAGGATTATCCCATCATCCGCGAAAAGGGCGTGAAGGATGTGGCTGCCTATCAGATGGATGACGGCAACTTCGACATCTATCTCAAGACATCCAAAGGCAAGCGATACGTACAGGCAAGCAACGATTTCCGTACCTTCAAGGAAGATACGCTGGAAGCTTCTGCCGATGAGATACTCTGGCAGCGCGACACCGCAACCATAGGCGGAAAACTCTTTCAGGGCTGCGATTTCGAGGTGCCGGCCGTACATCTCAACTACATCCGTTCCTGGTTCCACGCCCTTTCTGAAGAGGCAAAACTCAACGCCCAGCCGATACCGAAGACCGATTCCGACCTCGCAGCTTATGCCAAGGACAACCACATCGACCTGCCGAAAAATTCGGAAATCCCTGCCAACCTCAGCATCAATCCACAGAAATCCCATCGCATCTCCAACAAGCTGATGGGTATCTTCTTCGAAGACATCAGCCGCGCTGCCGACGGAGGACTCTCTGCAGAAATGTTGCAGAACGGGGACTTTGAGTATAACAAGGAAGACCACCGCCACCAGTGGAATGCCACCACGGCATGGGTGGGGGTAGAGAAAGAGGGCATCGCCACCGAAAACGGGGTGAGCCAGAACAATCCCCATTACGCCGTTCTGGGCGCTACACCTATTTATAATATAGGTTGGGACGGCATCGCCATACGTCGCGGAACTGCCGTTGAGGGCAAGGAGGGTAAGCATCAGCCGGCCATCTACGAGGTGAGCCTGCACGCCCGCTGCATTGATGCCAAGAAGAAAGACCTCACCCTGGCGCTCGTAAACCAGGAGGGATTGCCAGTATGCCAGACCAAAATCAAGGTGCAGGGCGCAGACTGGAAGGAATATAAGGCGCAGCTCATCGTGACCGATAAATATGAGGCGAACTCGCCAGTGAAGCCACCACCAAGGAGGGCAAGCTGGGCAAGAATATCCGGTTCGCCATCTTCCCTAAGGGCGAGCAGAAAGTGGCGGTAGACTTGGTAAGTCTCAAACCACAAGATACTTACAAGGGTCATGGACTGCGTAAAGACCTTGCCGAGGCCATTGTCGACCTGAAGCCTCGCTTCGTGCGCTTCCCGGGCGGCTGCATGCTCCACGGTCAGGGGCTCAAGAACATTTACAACTGGAAGGAGAGTGTGGGTCCGCAGAAAGATCGCAAGCCAGCCTACAACATCTGGGGATACCATCAGACCCGCCAACTGGGTTTCTATGAGTATTTCCAGTGGTGCGAGGATATGGGAGCCGAGCCGCTGCCTGTATTGGCGGCAGGTGTTCCTTGTCAGAACTCTGTGGCAGATGAGCGCGGAGTGGCTGGTCAGCAGGGCGGAATCCCGATGAGCGAGATGCCGCAGTATATTCAGGACGTGCTAGACCTGGTAGAATGGGCGAATGGCGACCCTGCCACCTCTAAGTGGGCTAAGATGAGAGCCGATGCGGGTCATCCGGCTCCGTTCAACCTCAAGATGATAGGCATCGGCAACGAAGACCTCATCTCTACCGATTTCGAGCAGCGCTATCTGATGATCTGCAAGGCAGTGAAGCAGAAATATCCTCAGATAGAGGTGGTGGGTACCGTAGGTCCGTTCCACTTCCCGTCTTCCGATTATATTGAGGGTTGGAAGATTGCCCGCGAAAACAAGCGCTGGATTGCTGCCGTAGACGAGCATTATTACGAGCAGCCGGGCTGGTTCCTGAACCATCAGGATTATTACGACCATTACGACCGCAAGGCTCCTAAGGTTTATCTGGGCGAATATGCATCTCGCGGTGCCAATGCGGTAGACAATGCGCTGGCTGAGGGCATCCACCTCTGCAATGTGGAGCGCAACGGCGATGTGGTAGAAATGACATCCTATGCTCCTCTCTTGTGTAAGGACGGATACAGCAACTGGCAGCCGGACATGATTTACTTTGATAATAATAATGTACGCGCGAGCGAGAGCTACAAGATGCAGAAGATGTTCGGTCAGCATGCCGGTGACCTCTATATCTCATCCGTGCTCAGTCTGCCGGATGCGCTGAAGAAATATGTGGGTACCAGTGTGGTGAAGGATTCTAAATCGGGCAAAACCTGGCTTAAAGTGGTGAATGCCTTGCCTCGCACGCTGAAACTCTCGGTTTCTGGCTTGGGCAACAAGCAGGTAACCATCGCAGGCAGAAGCGCTCAGGTTTTCGAACTTTAGCTTTCTTCAGAAGATGTTTTCTGATAGAAACGGATAGAACCAATAATGGTTCAGATTATTCATTTTGAGTAAAATAGAATGGAGAAATAGGATATTAAAATGTTCTTTTTCTCCATTTTTTATGTTTTACAGCATAAAATATGGCTAAAAATTTGGTAGTTAATAATTTTTTTTATTATTTTGCACCCTGAAAATGAAGTTTTAAGTAATTTATATAAAATCAAATTTTAGAGAGAAAATGAAAAAGTTAGTATTAATGTTTGCTGCTGCCGTAATGGCAGTATCTGCATCTGCTCAGACTACACAGGAGAGCAAGTTCTTTGACAATTGGTATCTTGGTGTAAACGTTGGAGCTGCTACAAAGACTACTCACAATGCATGGTTCAAGAACGTAAATCCTTCAGTAGGTGTACGTCTCGGAAAGTGGTTTACTCCAGTTTGGGGTGCTGCTGTAGAGGCTGACCTCTATGCTCGTAACCGCAACCTGCCTTTTACACATAAGACTTTGGTTCGTGGTGCAAGCGGTAAGTTCATCGGTACTATCAATGCAACAAACCTCTTCTTGGGTTACAAGGGTGAGCCACGTAAATTCGAAATCATCCCATTGGCAGGCATCGGTGGTTACCACTCTTTCAACCTTCATAATGGCAACCTCAATGCCCTCACAGCTAACGCAGGTGTTGACTTCGCATTCAACCTTGGCGCAAACAAGGCTTGGCAGGTATATGTAGAGCCATCTATGAATTGGTTCCTTCACGACAACAAGAGTGCTTGCAATGGTTGCCAGTTTGATGTTAACAAGTCTGCTTTCCAGGTTAAGGTGGGTGTTAACTACAAGTTCAAGGGTTCTAACAACTCTCACAACTTCACTATCGTAACTCCACGCGACCAGAACGAGATTGATGGTTTGAATGGTCAGATCAACAACCTCCGCAACGACTTGAATAGCAAGGATTCTGAACTCGCAGCTAAGGACAAGCAGATCAAGGATCTCCAGAATGCGCTCAATGAGTGCCAGAAGGCTCCTAAGTATGTAAAGCCAGCTACTGCTACCAATTTGCAGCCAACAGTATTGTTTACTGTAGGTAAGTCAAAAGTAGAGCGTAGCCAAATGCCAAACATCGAGATGATTGCTCAGTATATGAAGAATCATCCAAATGCTAAGGTTGAAATTAAGGGTTATGCATCTCCAGAGGGTTCTAAGGAACTTAACCAGAAACTTTCTGAGGCTCGTGCCAATGCTGTAAAGAACATTCTCGTTAAGACTTACAAGATTAGCGCAAATCGTCTTCAGGCTAAGGGTATGGGTGCTACTGACAAGCTCTTCAAGCAGGTTGAGTTCAACCGTGTTGCTACATTCAATGATAACAATGCAGCTGAATAAAGAAATAAGTAGTTTCAGATATTTGGTCTTGTGACCAGGTCCTCCTAAATTTCGGTTTAGGAGGATTTTTTTTTCTTCTTACCTTTCTTACATGTCTGGCCGCCTCGCTTTATACTTTTTCGTCAGGTAATCTTAATAAGATAAGAGTTCAGTGTGGTTAATAAGCTCTTTCTTGTTTTTTTGCACAAAATCAGCAGAAATGAGTATCTATCGTGATAAATTGTAAGCATTTTATTTATTTTTCTAACAAAAAAACGAAGTTTTCTGAAATTTTATACGAAATTAGTTGGCTATTACATAAATTCTCTGTATCTTTGCAGGCAAATTATAACAAATGGGCTCGAGAGAGCCCTTTTAAGCAAGGAAATAAAAGAAAAAAAGATATGAAACATCCATTAAGAAGTAGCGTCTGCACTGAAGGCAGAAGAATGGCAGGTGCCCGAGCACTCTGGGTAGCTGCAGGTATGAAACACGAGCAGTTTGGTAAACCAATCATTGCTATCGTGAACAGCTTTACTCAGTTTGTGCCAGGTCATACCCATCTTCATGAAATCGGTCAGATCGTCAAGAAGGAAATCGAAGCTATGGGGTGCTACGCAGCCGAATTCAATACTATTGCCGTTGACGACGGTATCGCAATGGGACACGACGGAATGCTCTATTCCCTCCCAAGCCGTGACATCATTGCCGACTCTGTAGAATACATGGTCAATGCTCACAAGGCCGACGCCATGATCTGTATCTCAAACTGCGACAAGGTAACCCCAGGTATGCTCATGGCATCTATGCGACTGAACATTCCTACCGTGTTCTGCTCAGGTGGACCTATGGAGCCGGACGCTGGAAGGGTGAGAACGCCGACTTGATTACAGCTATGATTAAGGGTGCTGATACAAGCGTTTCTGACGAGGAGATGACGCAGATTGAGCAGTGCGCCTGCCCAGGTTGCGGTAGCTGCTCAGGTATGTTTACCGCCAACTCTATGAACTCTCTCACCGAGGCCATCGGTCTGAGCTTGCCAGGTAACGGAACCATTCTTGCTACCCACAAAAACCGCATCCAACTTTTTAAAGATGCAGCACGCCAGATAGTTAAGAACGCTTATGCATATTATGAGGACGGCGACGAGAGCGTATTGCCACGCAATATAGCTACCCGAGACGCATTCCTCAACGCCATGACCCTGGACATCGCCATGGGCGGAAGCACCAACACCGTGCTCCACTTGCTGGCAGTAGCTCAGGAAGCTGGCGCAGACTTCAAGATGGAAGACATCGACCAATTGAGTCGCAAGGTGCCTTGCCTCTGCAAGTTGAGCCTACACCCAGAAATACAGTGTACAGGAGTGCAACCGCGCAGGTGGTATCCTCGGTATCCTGAACGAGCTGAACAAGGGCGGTCTGATCAACGGCGCCGTAAAGCGTGTTGACGGCAAGACACTCGATGAGCAGATGAAGAAATACGATATTACCGGCACAGAGATTGATGCCGAGGCTGACAGAATCTACCATTCAGCACCGGGCAGAAAGTTCTCTACCCAGATGGGTAGTCAGGACGCTCAGTGGGAGAGTCTCGACACCGACCGCGCCGAGGGTTGTATCCGCGACCTCGAGCATGCCTACACCAAGGATGGCGGACTGGCAGTGCTCTTCGGCAACATTGCCCAGAATGGTTGCGTAGTAAAGACAGCCGGCGTAGACCCAGTGCTCTGGCATTTTGAGGGTCCAGCCGTATGCTTTGATTCTCAGGAAGATGCATGCGAAGGCATCCTTGGCGGCAAGGTTAACTCAGGCGACTGTGTAGTTATCACCCACGAGGGTCCGAAGGGTGGCCCTGGCATGCAGGAGATGCTCTACCCAACCTCTTACATCAAGAGCCGTCACCTAGGCAAGGAATGTGCCCTCATCACCGACGGCCGCTTCTCAGGCGGTACATCAGGCTTGAGCATCGGTCACATCAGTCCTGAGGCTGCAGCAGGTGGTAACATCGGCAAGATTAAGGATGGCGACATCATCGTCATTGATATCCCTAGCCGCTCCATCAATGTGAAGCTCTCTGACGAGGAACTCGCAGCACGCCCACAGCAGCCGCTGAAGCGCAACCGCGTGGTTAGCAAGGCACTGCGCGCTTATGCCCAGAGCGTAAGTTCGGCAGATAAGGGCGGTGTGAGAATCATCGACTAGTCTTCGAGAGTCTTTGAGAAAAGAAAAGTTTTTGAATTATTCAGAATAATAACATATAAATGGCAAAAGAAGTAATAACAGGAGCCGAAGCACTGATGCGCTCCCTGAAAAACGAGGATGTTAAAACTATCTTCGGATATCCGGGCGGCAGCATCATGCCAGTGTTTGATGCACTGTACGGTTACACGAGAGGTGAAAAGAAGATGTTTGACCACATATTGGTACGTCACGAGCAGGCTGCTGCTCACGCTGCACAGGGTTATGCCCGAGTCAGCGGCGAAGTGGGCGTCGCTCTTGTCACTAGTGGTCCTGGAGCTACTAATACATTGACCGGCATCGCTGATGCCATGATGGATTCTACACCAATCGTAGTCATCGCCGGACAGGTAGGCGTAGGTGCCCTGGGTACCGATGCTTTCCAGGAGGTAGACCTCGTGGGTGTTACCCAGCCAATCTCCAAGTGGTCTTACCAGATACGCCGTGCCGAGGATGTGGCATGGGCTGTGAGCCGTGCTTTCTACATCGCCCGCAGCGGACGTCCGGGACCTGTGGTGCTCGACTTTACAAAGAATGCGCAGGTGGCTACATGCGAGTGGGAACCAGTGAAATGTGAGAAGGTTACATCTTACAACCCTTATCCTACGATAGATGAAAAGGCGGTGGCTGAAGCTGCCGAACTCATCAACAATGCCAAGAAACCATTCGCCCTCGTGGGTCATGGAGTAGAGCTTGGCGGTGCACATAATGAACTCATCGAATTCCTCGAGAAGGCAGATATCCCTGCCGGTAGAACCCTGCTCGGCCTTTCTGCCCTGCCTAGCAACCACCCGCTCAACATGGGTATGCTCGGCATGCACGGTTCTTATGCTACCAACATGAAGACCCAGGAGTGTGATGTGCTCATCGCCATCGGTATGCGTTTCAGCGACCGTATCACAGGCGTGCCTTCTAAGTATGCTCCCCAGGCTAAGATTATTCACCTGGACATTGACAAGGCTGAGATTGATAAGGTTATCAAGACCGATGTGGCTGTTGTGGGCGACTGCAAACAGAGTCTGCCAGCCATTACCCGTCTGCTGAACAAGAATGTTCACCGCGAGTGGAGAGATTCCTTCGAGGAATACCGCCAGCAGGAACAGGAAAAGGTAATAGAGAAGGATATCCACCCTACAGAGGGACCGCTGCTCATGGGCGAGGTGACCAACGTGGTAACGGAAGCTACTCATAATGAGGCTGTTCTCGTAAACGACGTAGGTCAGAACCAGATGATCAGTAGCCGCTACTTCAAGTTTACCAAGAAGCTGAGCATCGTAACCAGTGGTGGTTTCGGAACCATGGGCTTCGGCCTTCCGGCAGCCATCGGTGCCACCTTCGGAGCTCCCGACCGCACCATCTGCTGTTTCTTCGGCGACGGCGGTTTCCAGATGAACATCCAGGAACTAGGCACCATCATGGAGCAGCAGGCACCGGTAAAGATGATTCTGCTGAACAACAACTATCTGGGCAACGTGCGCCAGTGGCAAGACCTGATGTTCGGCGGCCGTCACTCCTTCACCCACATGATGAATCCTCATTATGCAGAGATTGCCAAGGCCTACGGCATACCATACGATGTGGTAATAGACCGCAAGGACCTTCAGGCTAAGGTGGAGAAGATGATCAGCACCAAGGGTCCTTACCTGTTGGAGTGCGCCATCAAGGAGAATGAAGACATCGTTCCGATGACGCTGCCGGGCAAGAGTGTAGATGAGATGCAACTCGAGTTGAATTATTAAAAGCTTTCGGTTATATATAATAAGGTGTAAATTCCTTCATGAGGGAGCATCCTCCGAAAAGGAAAGACTCCGAAAAGTAACCGATTATTTTAAAATTTGGAAAAATGGAGAATAACAACGAAAAGAAATTATATACATTGCTTGTTTACTCAGAAAACATTGCCGGTATCCTGAATCAGATTACTGCCGTGTTTACTCGCAGACAGGTAAACATCGAGAGCTTGAATGTTTCGGCCAGCAGTATCAAGAATATACACAAGTATACCATCACGGTTTGGAGTGATGAAGAGCAGATTGAGAAAATCAACAAGGCAATAGAGAAGAAGATTGACGTGGTGAAGAGCGATTACTACTCCGACGACCAGATCTTCATCCATGAAGTGGCTCTCTTCAAGATTTCCACTCCGGTATTGCTCGAAAATCCAGAGGTTTCGCGCACCATCCGCAAGCATGATGCCCGCATGATGGAGGTGAATCCTACTTACAGCACCGTGCTCCTGGCAGGACTTACCGAAGACATCGCCGACCTCTTCCAGCAGCTCAACAGCTACAACTGCCTCCTTCAGTATACCCGAAGCGGCAGAATCGCTGTTACGAGAAGTTTTGACGAACCCATCTCTGATTATCTCAAGCAGAATTCAGAAGATTAGATTTCTTTCATATTTTGATGCCCTTTGTTCCCCTGGCTTCAAACTAGCGGAGCAGGGGGCTTTTTCGGTTTAAAACAACAAGACAAACAACAAGATAAAAGGACGAGACAGATATTATGGAACAGAAAATATTAGATAAGGTAGGGCGTTACGAATTTCTTTCGGAGCCTTTCCACTGCGATTTCAGCAGCCATCTTTTATGGGGCATCTCGGAAATCATCTGCTCAATGCTGCCGATTTTCACAGCAACGACCGCGGGTTCGGTATGAACTACCTCATGCCCCGACACAAGACATGGGTTCTCAGCCGACTGGCCATAGAGATGACAGAGATGCCGAAGTCTTACGACCGCTTTGTAGTAGAAACCTGGTGCGAGAGTGCCATGAAATATTTCACATCCCGAGATTTCAAAATCTGCGGCAAGACATCATCATCCGAAGAAGCCAAGGTTTACGGTTACGGCAAGAGCGTGTGGGCAATGATTGATACGGAAACCCGACAGCCTGTTGATATTTTTGAAATTCACGACGGGCTTATCAAAGAATATATTGATTCGGAAAAACCTTGTCCTATCCAGGCAAGTTCGAGAGTGAAAATGGGCAAGGATGCCAAGCTGGTGAGAACCATTGACACCTATTATCATGATGTAGATGTTAACGGGCACATCAACTCGGTGAAATACATCGAACATATCCTCGACCTCTTTGATCTGGATTATTACAAAAATCACTTTTTGCAAAGATTTGAGATAGCTTACGTAGCAGAAAGTCACCAGGGAGACCAACTTCATTTCTATTTGGAAGAAACGAGTGAGGCGGAAAAAGTGCAAGAATACTGCATAAAGATAACAAAAACCGGCAAAAACGACGCAAATGAGGTGGAAGTTGTAAGAAGTAAGGCTAAATTTATTAAAAATTGAAAGAAAAATTTGGTGGTTTCATTTTATTTGCTTACCTTTGCACTCAGAAAATAAGAATAAACCCAGAGCCGCCTTCTTGGATAGGGGGTGGACGGATCAAACAGGCTCTCTTTGGATAAGAATACAGCTCGCATCCGTATGGACAAGTATAACCCGCGGCTCCACAAACGGCAAGCCGCACAAAAAAAATAAAAATTATGGCAGAAATGAATTTCGGTGGCGTAATGGAAACTGTTGTCACCAGTCATGAATTTTCATTGGAGAAAGCACGTGAAGTATTGAAGAACGAAACAATCGCAGTTATCGGTTATGGTATTCAGGGTCCTGGTCAGGCTTGTAACCTTCGCGATAATGGTTTCAACGTCATCGTCGGACAGCGTCAGGGTAAGACCTACGAGAAGTGTCTGAAGGATGGTTGGGTTCCTGGTAAGACTCTGTTCTCTATCGAGGAAGCTGCTGAAAAAGGTACTATCATCTGTATGTTGCTTTCTGATGCCGGTCAGATTGCATGCTGGCCAAAGATTAAGCCACACCTCACAGCAGGTAAGACTTTGTATTATTCACATGGTTTCGCTATCAACTGGAGCGACCGCACAGGCGTTGTTCCACCAAAGGATATTGATGTAATCATGGTTGCTCCTAAGGGTTCTGGTACTTCTCTCCGCACTATGTTCTGTGAGGGTCGTGGTTTGAACTGCTCTTACGCTGTATACCAGGATGCATCTGGTAAGGCAGAGGAGAAGACTATTGCCTCGGTATCGGTATCGGTGCCGGTTATTTGTTCAAGACAACATTCCAGCGTGAGGCTACTTCTGACCTCACAGGTGAGCGTGGCTCATTGATGGGTGCAATTGAGGGATTGTTGGAGGCACAGTATGACGTGCTCCGCGAGAATGGTCACTCACCATCTGAGGCTTTCAACGAGACTGTTGAGGAGCTCACACAGAGCCTTGGCCCTCTCTTCGGTGCTAAGGGTATGGATTGGATGTATGCTAACTGTTCAACAACAGCTCAGCGTGGTGCTCTTGACTGGGCTCCTCGTTTCCGTGAGGCTATCAAGCCTGTAATGGAGTGGTTGTACTACTCTGTAAAGACTGGTAACGAGGCTCAGATTTCTATCGACAAGAACTCTCAGGCTGATTACCGCGAGAAGTTGAACGCTGAACTCGAGGCTATGCGCAACAAGGAAATGTGGCAGGCTGGTGTTACAGTTCGTAAACTTCGCCCTGAGAATAACTAATTTTTTTCTCGTACATAATGTTGAAAAGGGAATGGCCCGAGAGGTGTCGTTCCCTTTTTTCTGTTTATATGGGGGTATAAGTTGCTGGCATATACAAATCTCGCTGCTGGCGTATGCGAAATCCCAATGCTGGCATATACAAAAAGCCCTGAAAAGGCAAAAGCATCTCTCTTCTGAAAAGCTTTTACTCCTTCAGGACTTATAAGATATTAGGGCTTCATTTCCGGTTTCGGTTCAAGCCGGATTTTATCTTCCTCAACATTCATCATATTCTCTGCAACCATTTCTTCAAGAACTGCAGCCATATCTTCTGAATCATATTTCAGTTGGTTTAGTTCTGTAATGTCATGTGGCTTTCCGTCTTTCAGCAAGTCTAGAATTTCTGATATAATAGTTTGCTTCTGGGGTATTTTGTGGTCTATGCAGACATCACATATCCCGCAGTCGTCCTTCATTTTCGTTTTTTCGCCAAAATAACTCAGAAGCTGGCGCGAACGGCAGATGGTGTCGTTCTTGGCATAATTGATGATACTCTTGATGTGGGCGGTAAACTGCTCCTTGCGTACCTCCCATACCTCCTCAGGGATGATAACTCTGAAACCATCTTCCCTAGGACGCGTGTAGCTGATATAAGGTGTCTTGCGGCGGGGAATGAAGTCGATGATGTGGCGGGCACTCAGATTTTTCAGAATCATGTATACCTGCTGACGGTTTAGTTCGCTTACACGCTCTATCAGCGACTCATCAATGTAAACATAGTCGGTAAACAGACCGCCGTAATTACGCAGAAGCCCCGTAATAACAGACTCTTCCTTCTCCGAAACATTCTCAAGCAGATAGAGATCATTTCGGCTGATGTTAAATCTGATTCTTGCTTTTCCGTCAGGATTGTCCTCGTAGTGGATATAGCCTGAGCGCTCCAGAATGCGCAGAGCCGAGTCTACGCGAGTAGGGAAGTACTTGTAGGTGAAGCAGAACTTCTCTATCTCGAACATGAAAGTCTGTCCCATTCCGCTTCCAACTGCCACCTGGAAAAAGTAAGCAAGATGCTCGTAAACGTCTTTGATGAATTCTTTGTCTGGAAAGGTTTCGTCTATGCGTTTCATGAGTTTGTTTTCATCGCTCTGGTTGTAGAGCAGCACAGCATAAGCCTTTTCGCCGTCTCTTCCGCCTCGTCCCGCCTCTTGAAAATAGGCTTCCAGTGAATCTGGACAATCTATATGAATTACCATTCTCACATCTGACTTGTCTATTCCCATGCCGAAAGCATTGGTTGCTACCATTACCCTTATCTCGTCATTTTGCCAGTTTTTCTGTCGGATATCCTTCACGTCGGAATCCAGTCCGGCATGGTAAAATGTAGCAGAAATACCTTGTTTGTTCAGAAGTCCTGCCATCTCCTTGGTTCGTTTTCGGCTTCTCGCGTAAATGATTGCTGAGCCTTGGGTACACTGCAGGATATGAACCATTTCGGTCAACTTGTCGTTGGTGGTGCGCACCACATAGGCAAGATTCTTGCGGGCAAAACTCATTTTAAATACGTTTTTCTTCTTGAAGTGAAGTTGGTTCTGGATATCTTCTACTACATCGGGAGTGGCCGTAGCTGTAAGAGCAAGGACTGGTACACCGGGCTTCATATCTCTTATTTTTGCAATTTCGAGATAAGACGGGCGGAAATCGTAACCCCACTGGCTGATGCAGTGAGCTTCATCTACCGTGATGAAACTCACCGGAATGTGGCGCAGTTTAGTTTGGAACAATTCTGAAGAAAGACGTTCTGGTGAAACGTACAGAAACTTGATTTCACCGAAAATACAATTTTCCAATATTCGGAGAATCTCTTGGCGCGACAATCCTGTGTAGATGGCTTCAGCCAGGATGTTGCGGGCCTTGAGATGCTGTACCTGATCCTTCATCAGCGCAATGAGTGGAGTTACCACAATGCAGACGCCCTTTTGGGCAAGGGCTGGAACCTGGAAGGTGATGGATTTACCGCCACCTGTAGGCATAAGACCGAGGGTATCCTCACCTCGGGCTATACTCTCGATGATGTCTCGTTGTATGCCGCGAAAGTCAGGATACCCCCAATATGTACGTAGTATTTCTTGATATTTATCTGCCATTTTTTGAAACTTTTGCCCTTGCAGATTTCGATGCTTTTGCGCGTCCTGACGGATTTGCTCTACAAATCCGTGTAATCCGAGTAATCAGTGCCTAATCCATGCATAGGGCTAAGTACCTCATCCTTCGTTTGGACGGATGTCTTCTATCTGAAGTTGAACTTGGTTTTTCTTAAAAATATTCTCTTCTATGGTGAAGGCTATGTCGAAACTTCGCTTACTCTTGATGTAGCGGGCAGCTGCACTCTGACCGAAAGCGATGCCGTTTAAGACCGTGCTCGATTTTGAGTCTACCAGTTCCAACTTGATGTGTTCCTGTTCTCTGCCCACCACCTTGCTGGTACCATAATCATATACCCGGTTGGTGCAGAAAATAGGTTTCTGGTTACATGGACCGAAAGGAGAGAAGCGCTTCAAGTCGGCCTGCAGATGCTTGGTAATGTCTTTAAAGTCAATTTCAGCATCTATGTTGAGCATCGGTTCTGTCTGTTGAGGCGAAATATGCTCTTCTACATAATGCTGGAACCTGTCTCTGAACTCTCTAACCTTATCCCACTTCAAGGTAAGTCCGGCAGCATAGGTATGACCACCGAAATTGAGCAGGAGGTCGCGGCAACTCTTGATGGCTGAGTAGATGTCAAATCCCGTTACGCTACGTGCTGAACCTGTAGCCATATCACCATCCCGGGTCAGAACAATGGTAGGGCGGAAGTAGATTTCGGTGAGTCGGGAAGCAACAATGCCAATGACTCCCTTTTTCCAACCTTCATCATAGAGCACGATGCTGGAGTTGTGTTTCATGCTTTCCAGACGCGATACGATGCCGTTGGCTTCTTCAGTCATCTGCTTGTCTATGTCTTTGCGCTGCTCATTGTACTCATTGATGTGTCTGGCCATGCGCAGGGCTGAGGAATAGTCTCTTTCTACCAGCAGATCGACGCTCAGTTTGCCGTTCTCCATTCTGCCTGAAGCATTGATGCGGGGACCAATCTTGAACACAATATCGCTCATAGAGAGCTCGCGTCCGTTCAGTCCGCAGATGTCGATGATGGATTTCAGACCGATACTTGGGTTGGTATTCAGCAACTTAAGACCATGGAAGGCGAGTATTCTGTTCTCATCTACCACCGGCACAATGTCGGCAGCAATACTCACGGCGCAGAAGTCGAGCAGAGGAATGAGCCTGGAGAACGGAATGTTGTTGTTCTTGGCAAAAGCCTGCATAAACTTGAATCCTACACCGCATCCGCAGAGATGCTTGAATGGGAATGGATCGTCAGGACGCTTCGGATTGAGTATGGCCACAGCAGGTGGCATCACATCGTCAGGAACGTGATGGTCGCAGATGATGAAGTCTATTCCCAGACTCTTGGCATATTCTATCTCCTGAATAGCTTGATTCCGCAGTCTAGAATAATAATCAGTTTTACACCAGTCTGATGAGCAAAATCAATTCCTTTCTTACTCACTCCGTAACCTTCGTCGTAGCGGTCGGGAATGTAGTAGTCGATGTTTGAATAGAATTGCTGCAAGAATTTGTACACCAGGGCAACGGCGGTGCATCCGTCTACGTCATAGTCTCCGTAAACAAGGATACGTTCCTTTCTACCCATAGCATCGTTCAGGCGGTCTACGGCAATATCCATGTCTTTCATCAGGAATGGATTGATGAGATCTGAGAGTTGTGGACGGAAGAACCGTTTGGCTGCAGACTCTGTCGTAATCTCGCGCTTGATGAGCAAATGGGCAAGAACTGGGCTCATATTTAGCTTGGCGCCTAATTCTTCAGCTGCTTTTTGCTGTTCAGGTGTTGGTGATTCGTAATTCCATTTAAAATGCATTTTAATTATTTTTTATTTCTGCCCCCAAAGTTACGAAAATAAAATGACAAAAGGAAATGTTTAGGGAGGAATTTTACTAAATTACCTAGAAATAAGTAAAAATAAGACTTGTTGGCAACCCAAAATAAGTAAATAAGAGATTTTCTTGGCAACAAAAAAGGCAGCAAACTCATCGGTTTGCTGCCCCTTGAATATTTTTGTTTAGGAGAATGTCCATAGAAAACCTATAGACTGTTAACTATAAACTTTTAACTATTAAAACTCTCCTAGATTCCGAGCTTCTTGCGGATGTCCTTAGGAAGGGCGTTCTTGTTAACCATGAAGTCCATAGTCTTGTAAGCTACGAAAGCCTTGGTCATGTACCAGGTTCCCTTGTAGTCACCATACTCGCCCCAAGAGTTCTTAACCATGTAGTACTCCTTGCCGTTCTGATCCTTAGCGATACCGTAGATGTGCATACCGTGGTCGTCAGTTGTCTCCCAATTGTCGAATGCTTCCTGACGCATAGCCTGTGTAGGAACAATCTCAGGAGCATTTACGCCGAGAGAATCAAACTTCTCCTTCTTCTCGTCCTTAGATAGCTTGAACCAATGGTCAGCATCTGTACCGGCCATAGAGCGAACCTTCTTTACGTCGTAAGCGATACCGAGACCCTTGCGAGTGAAACCGTCTTCTGTTACGTCACCTCCCCAAGCTACTGTGTAACCGTTGTTTACAGCGTTGTCGATAATCTTGCAGATGTCTTCCATAGGAACGTTGTAGCTCAAAGGCCAGCGCCAGTTGTCCTGTACCTCAACAGCAAACTTGCTCCACATTGGGTGGTGGGTGTAGCTGGTAATGGTTACATAATCATCAAGATTCAAACCGAGGCTCTGGCAGAAGCTCTGTGGAGTATACTGCTTGCCCTCGTATGTAAACTTCTCAGGAGCCTTACCGATGTAAGAGTCGATGATGCCCTGAAGACCGCTCTTCCAGGCAGGAGAAAGCTTCTTAGCTGTGCTCTTTGCTACTGCCTCTACGTATGGAGTCATTACATTGAAGAACTCACCGAAGTTAGCCAAAGAGTCACCTGTCAATGAACCTGGTGCAGGCATGGCAGACTCAGGTACAATACCATAGTGCTGCAAAGCATAGAGTACATCGTAGGCGCTACCACCCTCAGAGAAGCTCACGTCGCCGTGCATTCTTACTGCCACTGTGGCGCGGTCCATATAAGTCTTGTTGGCTACGAACATTTCGCTGAGGTCGTAGGTCTTGCCTGTCTTCTTCAAGATTTCGCTCTCGAAGTAGCTGAGGGTAGAGTAAGCCCAGCACGTACCACTGCGGTTCTGGTCCTTGATGCTAGTGATAGGATTCTGCTTTACTACAGTAAATACAGGTTTGTTCTTTGCTACTTCTGCAGAGTCTGCAGCTTTCTTCGCATTTGCTCCTGTGGCTACCAAAGCCATCAAGGCTGCAACAATCATAGTTTTCTTCATGAATTCTTTTCTCTTTATATTAATGTTCTTGTTATATCTTCTCTCTGATTCCTTTTTCTGAAATGATTTCTCTTTCAGGAATTTTATTCCTTGTTGGCTGCCATGAACTCCTCAACATCATTTGGATGATAAGGTATGCGGTCTTTGCCCAGGAATCTGCAACCATCTTTGGTGATGAGTACATCGTCCTCAATTCGGATACCACCGAAATCTTTATAGGTCTCAATCTTGTCGAAGTTGAGGAATTCTGCACAGTGACCGGATGCCTTCCAGTCGTCGATGAGGGCAGGGATGAAGTAAACTCCCGGCTCGTCGGTTACCACGAAACCTTCCTGCAGACGGCGACCCATACGCAGGCAGTTGGTACCGAATTGCTCCAGATTAGGGCGTACCTCTTCGTCGAAACCAACGTTAATCTGGTCGAGGTTCTCCATGTCGTGAACATCCATTCCCATCATGTGGCCCAAACCATGAGGCAGGAACATGGCGTGTGCTCCAGCCTTTACAGCCTCTTCTGTATCACCCTTTGCAAGTCCGAGCTCCTTCATGCGGTCGAAGAGCAGGCGGCAAACAGAGAAGTGTACGTCTGCCCATTTTACGCCTGGCTTGGCTACATCCAGTGCATGGTCGTGGCATTCTTCTACAATAGAGTAGATTTCCAACTGGCGCTGGCTGAACTTTCCGCTCACCGGCATGGTGCGGGTGTTGTCTGAACAGTAGTTGTTCATAGTTTCTGCACCTGCATCACAGAGTGCCAGTCTGCCTTCTTCCAGTACATTCATAGATGGATAACCATGCTGAATTTCACCGTGCTGACTGAAGATGGTTGGGAAACTGACCATGGCTCCGTAAGAGTGGGCAATGCCACTTACCTGACCTGCAACATATTTTTCTGTCACACCCGGACGTACGAGCTTCATCGCTGTGGTATGCATCTTGTATCCGATGACAGCAGCACGCTCCAATTCCTCGATTTCTTCCTGGGTCTTAGTTGAACGCATCTTCACAACAGCCTTGATGAGGTCCATGCTGGCCTCTTCTTTCTGCTGGTTAGGATGGATACCCAGAAGGTCGAATATCTGCAGTTTGATGTCGTAGCGGTAAGGTGGCAGGAAATGAATCTTGCGCTTCTTCGACATGGCGTCGTTGCAGATAGTCTTGAGCGTTTTCATAGGTGCTGAGTTGTGAACGCCTACCTGCGCTGCAAGATCGTGAACACTGTCAACGCTTCCGTACCATACGATGTCTACGAGGTCGATGTCGTCGCCAATCAGGGTTTCAATATCGTTGTCTATATCTATCACACCTACCAGACCGTCGCGCTGCAATCCGAAATAATAGAGGAATGTCGAGTCCTGACGGAAAGGGTAATATCCGTTATTAGGGAAATTACATGGTGAATTGTTGTTTCCGAAAAGTATAATTACGCCGCTTTTCACAAGCTTCTTCAGCTCCTGTCTGCGGCTGATGTAAGTCTCTTTGCTGAACATATTTTTAGTATTTTACATTATTTTGCTTGCAAAGTTAGCAATTATTTCCCAAAAAATACGTATCTTTGCAAGCAAAATAGAATAAAACGCGTAAATTTATAAATAATTAATATAAAAACGGTTTTTTGCTAGACAAAATGTAAGAAAATTGTCTATGCTGCGAGCAAAATATAATTATTTTCAGAATTTTAAAAGCAGAGAGTGTGTTATGAAATTGAATTTGAAAACAACAGGTTTGGTTCTTGAGGGAGGAGGCATGCGAGGGGTCTTCACCAGTGGGGTACTGGATGCCTTCATGAAGCATGATGTTCATTTCCCTTATACGGTGGCTGTATCGGCTGGGGCATGTAATGGCATGTCGTATATGAGCCGCCAGCCTCGGCGTGCCCGTATCTCTAACATCGATTATCTGGCCCGATACCAGTATATCGGTATTCGCCATCTGGTGACTCAGGGGTGTATCTTCGACCGCAAATTGCTCTACGATAAGTTTCCGAACCAGCTCTTGCCTTTCGATTTTGATACCTATTTTAAGTATGCCGATGGTTTCGAGATGGTTACTACCAATTGTCTTACGGGCAAGGCTATGTATCTTTCCGAGAATCATGACAGGCAGCGTGCACTGGATATTGTGCGTGCTTCCAGCAGTTTGCCATTTGTGAGCAAGATTGTGGAAGTGGATGGCATTCCGATGTTGGATGGTGGTATTGCGGACAGTATTCCGGTACAGCACGCCATTGACATGGGGTGGCAACACAATGTGGTTGTCCTGACTCGCAACAAAGGATGGCGTGATATGGGCAAAGACCATAAGATACCTTATTTATATAAGAACTATCCTCGCCTGCGTGTGGCTCTGAGTCACCGTCATCGGGCTTATAACGAACAGATCCAGCTTGTAGATGATCTGGAGGCTGCGGGTAAGATTACCTGTATCCGTCCAATCCGTCCGTTGGAAGTTGGCAGAATAGAGAAGGATACCGATAAGCTGGAACGCCTCTACGAAGAAGGTTTCATGCTGGGTGAGGCTTTCTGCGAAAAATGCGTAGAAAAAGAATAATATTAATAAGGTGTAGTTGATAAATAAGGTGTAGAGTTTTAGTATATGGCTTGAGAATGAGTAGAACGGTGATTGAAGACGGATTACACCGTGCCTAAAAATCACCGTTCTGGGTATGATAGTAATCAGCAATGATTTCTTCTTATTTCAGTAGGTCAGGGCGCAGGCGCTTGGTTCTTTTCATGGCCTGGTCGAATTCCCACTGGCGAATCTTGGCTTCGTTGCCACTGAGCAGAATCTCCGGAACCTTCCATCCCTTGTAGTCGGCAGGACGGGTGTAGATAGGGGCGGCAAGGATATCGTCCTGGAAACAGTCGGAAAGTGCGCTCTGTTCGTCGCTGATAACACCCGGAACCAGTCGGATGACGGCATCTGAGATGATGGCTGCAGCAAGTTCGCCACCCGTCAGCACATAATCACCTACACTGATTTCTCGGGTAATGAGATGGTCGCGCACACGCTGGTCAATACCCTTGTAGTGACCGCAGAGGATGATGAGGTTACCCTGCATCGACATTTCGTTGGCTATCTTCTGGTTGAAAGTTTCACCATCTGGCGAAACGTAAATCACGTCATCATACTCGCGCTCTGCCTTCAGCGCAGCAATGCAGCGGTCTATTGGTTCACATTGCATCACCATGCCGGCACTTCCGCCGTATGGATAGTCGTCCACACGCTTCCATTTATCTAATGTGTAGTCACGCAGGTTGTGCAGATGAATCTCCGCTAGACCCTTCTTCTGCGCACGTGCCAGAATGGACTCATTGAAGAATCCCTCCAGCATCTCTGGTAATACTGTAATAATGTCTATTCTCATAACATTTGCAAAAATAATAAATAATGCGGAGAGTACCAAAAATTTTTGCTTTTTTCTTTCATTTTTAACTCCTCTTTTTCTTCACTTTCCTTTCTTTTTTCTCTGTTTTCCTGCCTTTCCGTAGCCATTCTTGTCTTTTCATATCATAATCCTGTTTTTCCGGAAAAGAGAGTGATTAACGTATAAATATGCAACATAATTATCAAAATAATAGAAAAATCATATCAAAATGATAAATTTTCGATAAAACATGCTACTATTTGTAGAAAAAGTTGTATTTTTGCAAACAGAATTGCTCGAAAGAGTGTATAATTAATTAAAATTGTGAACAAGATGATATTGGACATTGAAATGCTGAGAAGCTTTTACGCTTCGTATTCGGAAAGTGTAGCCCAGGCTAAGGCTACGGTGAAACGACCTCTTACTTATGCCGAGAAGGTGCTCTTTGCACATCTTTTCGACCCAACACAGTTGCGACCATATAAAAGAGGTATAGAATATGTTGACTTCCGTCCTAATCGCGTGGCGATGCAGGATGCGACTGCGCAAATGGCACTCTTGCAGTTCATGAATGCGGGTAAGGACAAGGTGGCCGTACCTGCTTCCGTACATTGTGATCACTTGATTCGTGCCGATGTGGGCGCAACACAAGATCTTCCTGAGGCTTGCAAGACCAATAAGGAGGTTTACGACTTCCTGAAGTCTGTTTCTCAGAAATACCATATCGGTTTCTGGGGACCAGGTGCAGGAATCATCCATCAGGTAGTGCTCGAAAACTATGCTTTCCCTGGAGGTATGATGGTGGGTACCGATTCTCATACTCCTAATGCCGGCGGTCTCGGCATGGTGGCAGTAGGTGTAGGTGGTGCTGATGCCGTAGATGTGCTGACCGGTCAGCCTTGGGAACTCAAGATGCCACGCCTCATCGGTGTGCATCTTACAGGCAAACTCTCTGGCTGGGCCACTCCTAAGGATGTGATTCTCGAAATCCTCGGCATCCTTACCGTAAAGGGCGGAACCAATGCCATCCTCGAATACTTTGGCGAGGGATTGGACAGCATCTCTACTACCGGCAAGGCTACCATCTGTAACATGGGAGCCGAATTGGGTGCCACATGCTCTATCTTCCCATTCGACCAGAATGCCAGCGAGTATCTCCGCAAGACAGGCCGTGAAGAAATTGCATCTCTCGCACAGATGAATGCAGCCGAACTCCGTGCTGATGATGAGGTGTTGGCAGATCCGTCTGCTTTCTACGACCAGATTGTTGAAATCGACCTTTCTAAGGTTGAACCTCATCTTAACGGTCCGTTCACTCCAGATGCAGCCACACCAATCTCTCACATGAAGGCAAAAGGTCCTGCCAACGATTATCCGATGGTAGTAGAAGTAGGATTGGTAGGTAGCTGTACCAACTCTTCTTATCAGGACTTGGCCCGTGCAGCCAGCATTGCCCGTCAGGCTTATGAGAAAGGTATTGAGGTGAAGGGACAGCTTATCATCAACCCGGGTTCAGAGCAGATTCGCTATACAGCCGAGCGTGATGGTATTCTCGATGATTTCAAGAAGATTGGAGCCCTCATCATGACCAATGCCTGCGGTCCTTGCATCGGACAGTGGAAGCGTCATACCGATGATAATTCGCGCAAGAATGCCATCGTTACCTCTTTCAACCGAAACTTCCGCCGCCGTGCTGATGGTAACCCTAATACGTTTGCCTTCATCGGCAGTCCAGAGCTCACCGTGGCTCTCACCATTGCGGGCCGTCTCGACTTCAATCCGGCTACCGATACCTTGCTGGATAAGGAGGGCAACAGCGTGATACTCGATGCGCCTACAGGTTTCACCTTCCCACCTAAGGGTTTTGCCGTAGAGGATAAGGGATTCATTGCCCCAAGCGAAGAAAATGCCAATGTAGAGGTAGTCATTGCGCCTGACAGCAACCGACTCCAGAAACTTGCTCCGTTTGCTCCATGGGATGGAAAAGACCTGACAGATATGCCGCTTCTTATCAAAACCGAGGGCAAATGTACCACCGACCACATCTCTATGGCGGGTCCTTGGCTGAAGTTCCGTGGACATTTGCAGAACATCTCCGACAACCTCCTGATGGGTGCCGTTAATGCCTTTAACGGTGAGAGCAATAAGGTGAAGAACCAGTTGGATGGTGCTTATGTCGAGGTTTCTACCGCTGCCAAGGCTTACAAGGCAAAAGGCATCAGCAGCATCGTGGTGGCAGAGGATAACTATGGTGAAGGTTCTTCCCGTGAGCATGCAGCTATGGAGCCTCGTTTCCTCAACGTGAAGGTGATTCTCGCCAAGAGTTTCGCCCGCATCCACGAAACCAACCTGAAGAAGCAGGGTATGCTTGCCCTCACATTCTGCAACAAGGATGATTATAATAAGGTGCAGGAGGACGACCGCATCTCTTTGACAGGTTTGAAGGAGTTTGCTCCAGGTTCTAAACTCACCGTCACCCTGAAGCACAAGGATGGTTCTGAGGATAGTTTCGAGGTTGAGCATACTTATAATGATACACAGATTGCATGGTTTAAGGCTGGTTCTGCATTGAACTTTGCTGCAAAGAAATAATAGTTGTAGCCATGCAGCTAAAAAAGTAACAGTTATGAATAAAGAATATTTAATATATAAATTAAGCGATGAGGTAAAAAACTCATGCAAGATTGATAAGGAAGCATTCAAGAAGTTCAATGTGAAGCGTGGACTTCGTAATGAGGATGGCTCTGGTGTGTTGGTCGGACTGACCAATATCGGTAATGTAGTGGGTTATGAGCGCGATGCAGAAGGTAAGTTGACCCCTACAGAAGGTAAACTTTATTATCGTGGTTATGAACTTGATGACCTGGTAACTCCTCTCTTGAAGGAGAAGCGCTTCGGATTCGAGGAAGTAGCCTTCCTGCTGCTCTCGGGCCAGTTGCCTGATAAGGAGGAATTGGATGCTTTCAGAGAACTCCTGAACGATAATATGCCGCTTGATCATCGTACGATTACCCATATCATCGAGCTGGAAGGCAGCAACATCATGAACATCCTGGCCCGTTGTGTGCTCGAAATGTACACCTTCGATCCGAATCCGGATGACATCAGCCGTGACAATCTGATGCGCCAGAGTATTGAGTTGATTGCCAAGTTCCCAACCATCATTGCTTATGCATACAATATCTACCGTCACTCTGTTCAGGGTAGAAGTCTACATATTCGTCATCCTCGTGAGAATCTCTCTATTGCAGAGAACTTTCTTTATATGATGAAGCATGAAAACTATTCCGAACTGGATGCCCGTATGCTCGACCTTCTCCTGATTATCCAGGCAGAACATGGTGGTGGTAACAACTCAACCTTTACAGTACGTGTAACATCTTCTACCCGTACAGATACTTACAGTTCTATTGCTGCTGGTATCGGTAGTTTAAAGGGTCCTTTGCATGGTGGTGCCAATATCAAGGTTATCAATATGTTCCACCACTTGAAAGAAGCTATCAAGGATTGGGGTAATGTAACTGAACTTGATACTTACCTTAAGCGAATGCTCAACAAGGAGGCTTATGACAAGACAGGTCTCATTTATGGTATCGGTCATGCGGTCTATACTTTGAGTGACCCACGTGCCGTTGAACTGAAGCGCCTGGCAGGTGAACTTGCCAAGGAAAAGGGTAGAGAAGACGAGTATAATTTCCTGAAGTTGATAGAGCAGGAAGGTATCAAATGTCTGCAGGAACACCGTGGAGGCAGCAAGCCAGCGTGTGCAAATCTTGATTTCTACAGTGGCTTTATCTATGAAATGATTGGTTTGCCACAGGAAATCTATACACCTATTTTCGCCATGGCACGTATCGTGGGTTGGACAGCCCATCGTATTGAAGAACTCAATTTCGAAGGCCGTCGTATTATCCGTCCTGCATATAAGAATATTCTTGGCGAACTGGAGTATAAGCCACTTAATGAGAGATAAAATTCCTCTTTGTTATTATACAAGAAAGGCAATGCCCGTCGTTGGGTGTTGCCTTTTCCTGTCTATATACAAGCAGGCTATTGTCAAGTGATGTAGTGAAGTTTTTGTTTTGACCATTAGAATTAATATACGTTAAATATTCAAAGTACTATGTTGTAATTTTGGAGAAATGAATAATTATTCTTATCTTTGTAGCCGAAAAGTATAAAGAAAAGTATAAGTATTGAAGTTTTAACCGTCTAGTTTTAAGACAAAACAGTAAATGGATTGCATGGAAAAAGAATTTGAAGATTACTGGAATAAGCACCAGAAAAGATTAATCTTGAATGCTCCAAAAGCACTACGCGATGAATATATCGAATCAACCAAGCTTGACAGCCCGATAGATTGGGTCTGTTTTATCCTGCCTGTGGCTTTGGGCATTGGCCTCCAGCCAATTTTGGATATTCAGAGTGAAATTCTCTCTTGGGCAGTAGTATTGCTTATTGTGGTAGTTTGTTTTGCTGTGATGCAGCTGGTTAAGCCTATGTTGCAGAAAAAGAAATCTACCATACAAGTGGTCAAGAGCATTAAAGCTTTTTATTATGAAGTATACAAGAAAAATGGTTTAAAGAAATTAGAGCCTTGGAATTAGATTCCAAGGCTTTTTTGTTTATTGAAACCATTATATAATCATGAAATCACTCATCACATCATCCGATATGTAAAGACCTTCCCGAGTGAGGGAGAGCTTGCCGTTCTTTATTTTCATCAGTCCCCGGCTGATATGCGACTGGGCTTCCTGGAGCAGTCTGTCTGCCAGTTCTTTTCCGAATTCCTGCTCCATCTTCATGAGGTTTATTCCGTCGCTTGTTCGCAAGGCGGTTGTTATCAGATCGTTGTATCGGGTGGAAATATCTAGCTGTTCACTCTCAGAAGGCAGAATGCCATCGCCGATGCTTCGAATATAAGTCTGGATATTTTCGATATTCCAGCTGCGCTGCTTCCTATTGTAGGAGTGGGCGGCTGCTCCTATTCCGATATATGGTACCTCGTGCCAGTAACTGCTGTTGTGGCGTGATCGGAAGCCCGGACGGGCAAAATTGCTGATTTCATAATGTTCGTAGCCTGCTCCAGTAAGCTGGTCTATCAGGGTTTCATACATCTTGCGACTGGTTTCTTCATCTATTTCGCTAATCTTTCCCTGTTTCAGCATATGGTAGAGGGGCGTTCCCTCTTCGTACATCAGACTGTAGGCAGATATGTGTTCCACATCCAGCTGTATGGCGTGCCTGATATCGCTCATCCATTGGGAAAGAGATTCTTCAGGGAATCCGAACATCAGGTCGATACTGATATTGCGGATGCCGATGTTACGGAGTCGGGTGACGGCTTCTTCTACCTCTCCGGCATTATGACGGCGATGCAGAAAGCGTAAACGCTCGTTACAGAAGGTCTGTGCCCCCATGCTGATGCGGTTGATGGGGAGTTGCTTCAGCGTTTCACAGAAATCGCCGGTTACATCGTCCGGATTGCATTCCATCGTGATCTCCATATTCTCTGCCAGCGTATAGTTTTTTCTGATAGCAGAGAAAATCTGGTTGAGTTGGGAGCCGTTGAGCTGACTCGGGGTTCCACCGCCCAGATAGATGGTTTCGATAGTTTCATTGCTTCCGAGAGCGGCTTTTGCCGGGCGCATCTGCATCTCCCGGCAGAGAGCATCAGTGTAATCATCCCTTAACTTGAGGGAGGTGGTACTGTAAAAACCGCAGTAGATGCACCGGCTTTCACAAAAGGGGATATGTATGTATAGTCCTGCCATATTTCTGAACTTCTTTTTCTATATATAATAAGGTGTAAAGACAAAAACATGTCTAAACAAAGTGCAAAAGTACTAATATGTTTTAAAAAACAGAAGTTTTTTGCCCAAAACTTTTGGCAATGTGCGATTTTTTTTGTACTTTAGTAGCATGAAACAGAAAAACCGGTGGTTTGACTGTGGATTGCAACTAGCAAATTTAAGTATAACCCTTAAAAATCTATAAGCGTCATGAGAGTTTATCAGACAAATGAGATTAAAAACATTGCGCTGTTGGGCAGTGCGGGTAGCGGCAAGACTACACTTGCCGAGAGTATGTTATTTGAAGCAGGCGTTATCAAGCGTAAAGGCTCTGTAGAAGCGAAAAATACGGTGAGCGACTACTTCCCAGTTGAGTTGGAATACGGCTACTCTGTGTTCCCTACAGTTTTTCATGTAGAGTGGAACAACAAGAAGCTTAACATTATAGATTGCCCAGGTAGCGATGATTTCGTGGGAGGCGCCATTACTTCACTCAATGTTACCGATCAGGCAGTTATCCTTATTAATGGTCAGTATGGTCCAGAAGTAGGTACACAGAACAACTTCCGTTATACAGAGAAGTTGGGTAAACCTGTCATCTTCCTGGTAAACCAGCTCGACTCAGACAAGTGCGACTTTGATAATATCATAGCCACCATGAAGGACATTTACGGTTCTAAGTGTGTGCAGATACAATATCCTATCGAGACCGGTTCAGGCTTCAATGCTCTCATTGACGTCTTATTGATGAAAAAATATTCCTGGAAGCCTGAGGGCGGTGCTCCTATTATTGAAGATATTCCAGAAGAGGAAATGGAGAAAGCCATGGAACTTCATACGGCTCTTGTTGAGGCTGCAGCCGAGAACGATGAGGGACTGATGGAGAAGTTCTTCGAGAGTGAGAGTCTGACAGAAGATGAACTTCGCGAGGGCATTCGCAAGGGATTGGTTACCCGTAGCATCTTCCCTGTGTTCTGCGTTTGTGCAGGTAAGTCGATGGGCGTTCACCGCCTGATGGAGTTCTTGGGCAATGTGGTTCCTTTCGTAAGCGAGATGCCGAAACTGCATAATACACGTGGTGAGGAAATTACGCCAGACAGCAATGGTCCTGAGAGTGTTTACTTCTTCAAGACTGGTATGGAACCTCATATCGGTGAGGTTAGCTACTTCAAGGTGATGAGCGGCTCTATCAAGAATGGTGACGATCTGACTAATGCAGATCGTGGCTCCAAGGAGCGTATCGGACAGATTTATGCCTGTGCGGGTGCCAACCGTGTGCCTGTAGAGCAGTTGAATGCCGGTGATATTGGCTGTACCGTGAAGATGAAGGACGTGAAGACCGGCAATACCCTTAATGGTAAGGGGGCTGAGTGGCGTTTCGACTTCATTAAATATCCTAATCCTAAGTATTCACGTGCTATCAAGGCTGCCAATGTTCAGGATACAGAGAAACTGATGGCTGCACTCCTGAAGATGCGCCAGGAAGACCCTACTTGGATTGTTGATCAGAGCAAGGAATTGCGCCAGGTAATCGTAAGAGGACAGGGTGAGTTCCATCTCCGCACACTGAAGTGGCGTCTGGAAAACAACGAAAAACTCAATGTGATTTTCGAAGAGCCACGTATTCCATATCGTGAGACTATTACCAAGAAGGCTCGTGCCGACTACCGTCATAAGAAACAGAGTGGTGGATCCGGTCAGTTTGGTGAGGTTCATCTCATAGTTGAACCATACGCAGAAGGTATGCCTGATCCTACATCATTTACCTTCAACGGTCAGGAGTTCAAGATGAATATCAAGAGCCGTGAAGAGGTTAGTTTGCCATGGGGTGGTAAACTGGTATTCCTCAACTCTGTGGTTGGTGGTGCCATTGATGCCCGCTTCATGCCAGCTATTCTGAAGGGTATTATGGACTGTATGGAACATGGTCCGTTGACGGGCAGTTATGCACGTGATGTACGTGTCATCGTTTATGATGGTAAGATGCACCCAGTAGATAGTAATGAACTTTCGTTCATGCTTGCTGCCCGCCATGCGTTCAGCGATGCCTTCAAACAGGCTGGTCCGAAGATTCTGGAGCCTATCTATGATCTTGAGGTTTATGTGCCTGCTGATTTCATGGGTGATGTGATGAGTGATCTCCAGGGACGTCGTGCTCTCATTATGGGTATGGACAGCGAGGCTGGTTATCAGAAGCTGAGTGCCAAGATTCCTCTGAAGGAACTTGCCAGCTATTCCATCTCTCTGAGTTCATTGACAGGTGGACGTGCTTCATTCACTACCAAGTTTGCCAGCTACGAGTTGGTTCCTTCCGACATTCAGAGTAAGCTGATTGCGGATCATGAGGCAGAATTGGAGAAGGATGCTGAATAGTAATCGTTAGGTTAGAGAAAAATCTCTCTTATATAAATTAAAATTTTATGTTGATATGACCAATATGGGGAAGTGTGCATGTGATATGTATACTTCCTCTCTTTTTTTATGAAAAACGGAAGTTTAGTTTTATATACGAAACTAAAAATACAGAAAAATGTTAAAAACTAGAAATGATGAATAATTAATTAACGATTTTAAGTTAACTGATTAAGAAATTTCTTATCTTTGCCCCCATGAAGAAGAAAACGATTTGGACCATAGCCATTATCATGGGCTTTTCGTTCCTTGCGCTGCTGTACTTGCAGCTCAGTTACATCCAGGAGATGGTAAACATGAAGAAGGAACAGTTTGACGAGTCGGTCAACAGAGCCCTGTATCAAGCTTCAAGAAATTTGGAGCTTAATGAAACTCTGCGCTATCTCGAAAAGAATGTCAACGAGACAGAACGTAAGGCCAATAAAGATAAGAACAAGGGAGCGGCAGTTTATTCAACTTTCGAGCTGAAGACAAATGCCACACATCCTGGCAATATGCCGAAGGCGATGATACTGCGTAGCGATAAGAATTCGCTGACAGAAACACAGAAGTCGCTTCAGGAAATCGTGAAGAACCGCTATGTCTATCAGAAAGCGTTGCTGGATGAGGTGGTATATTCTATCCTTTATTCGGCATCAGACAAGCCGCTGAAGGAGAGAATCAACTTCAAGCAGCTCGATCAGGACCTCAAGGCTGAGATGATGAATAATGGTATCAACATACCTTATCATTTCACCGTGACTACCCAGGATGGACGAGAGGTTTACCGCTGTCCTGACTATACGGACGAGGGTGAGGAATACAGCTACTCACAGGTGCTCTTCCGCAACGACCCACAGTCGAAGATGGGTGTAGTAAGGGTGCATTTCCCGGATATGAACAGCTATATCTTCTCCAGTGTGCGCTTCATGATTCCTAGTGTCATCTTCACGCTGGTACTGCTGATTACCTTCATCTTTACCATCGTGGTCATCTTCAGACAAAAGAGATATACTGAGATAAAGAACGACTTCATCAATAATATGACCCACGAACTGAAGACGCCGATTGCCAGTATCAGTCTGGCAGCGCAGATGCTCAATGATACTTCGGTGGCAAAGAGCGAACAGATGCAGAAACATCTGGGTAACGTGATCAACGATGAATCGAAGCGCCTGCGCTTCCTGGTTGAAAAGGTATTGCAGATGAGTATGTTCGACCGCAAGAAGGCGGTGTTCAAGAAGAAAGAACTCGATCTGAACGAGATGGTTGAGAATATTGCCAATTCCTTCTCGCTCCGCGTTGAGCATACTGGCGGAAAGGTCTATACCGATATCGAAGCCATCGATTCGGGACTATATGTTGATGAGGTACATTTCCAGAATGTCATCTTCAATCTGATGGACAATGCCGTGAAATACCGCAAGCCGGACGAGCCGCTTAACATTACGATGAAGACCTGGAATGATGAAGAGCATCTGTATCTCTCAATCACGGATACCGGTCTGGGTATGAAGAAGGAGAATCTGAAGAAGATATTCGACAAGTTCTACCGCGTACATACGGGCAATGTCCATGATGTGAAGGGATTCGGACTGGGACTGGCTTATGTCAAGAAGATAGTAGATCTTCATGATGGTGAAATCAAGGTAGACAGCGAATTGGGAAAGGGCACAACCTTTACCATCAAGTTGCCGGTGATTCACAGTTAAGACTTGAAGAAACAGAATAAAGAATTAAAAGAATATTAATAATTTTAAAGAATAAAGATATGGAAGAGAAAATTAAAATCTTGCTTTGCGAGGACGATGAAAATTTAGGTATGTTGCTTCGCGAATATTTGCAGGCAAAGGGATTTACTACAGTTCTGTGCCCTGATGGCGAGGTCGGTTATAAGGAATTCAATAAGAATAAGTTTGATATTGCAGTACTCGACGTGATGATGCCAAAGAAGGACGGCTTTACCCTGGCACAGGAAATTCGTCAGACCAATGCCGACCTCCCAATCATCTTCCTTACTGCCAAGACATTGAAGGAAGATATCCTTGAAGGTTTCAAGATTGGTGCTGATGATTATATCACCAAGCCATTCTCTATGGAAGAATTGGTATTCCGTGTAGAGGCTATTCTCCGCCGCGTACGTGGCAAGAAGAGCAAGGAGTCTACCATGTATCACATTGGTGACTTTACCTTCGATACACAGAAGCAGCTTCTTACCATTGGTGAAAAGCAGACCAAGCTTACCACCAAGGAGAATGAACTTCTTGCTTTGCTCTGTGCTCACTCTAATGAAATTCTGCAGCGCGATTTTGCTCTGAAGACCATCTGGATTGATGACAATTACTTCAATGCACGCTCAATGGATGTTTATATCACCAAACTCCGTAAGCATTTGAAGGACGATCCTCAGATTGAAATCATCAATATCCATGGTAAGGGATACAAACTGATAGTTCCTAACGAAGATTAAATGATTCTGTAATTGGGAAAAGATTCCCAAAGATATAAAAAGGATAAGTCGATGACCGGCTTATCCTTTTTTTAATGAATATACAAATCCGGCTACTCCTGCCAGAATGAAAAAGAGGCCAGCGAAGAGTACGCTGTTTCCCTGAATGGAAAACGCAAAGCTGGTCACCATCAGCAGGACGCCTAAAACGATGAAAGCCATGCCCATAGATGGTAGGGTATGGAGCAGAGTAATCAGTTTCTTGTTCATTTTTGCCATATTCTTTACAATTTAGAGGTTGTTTTTATACTATTAACAATTATTTTGTGCAAAAGTACGAAAAATATTTGGTTAATTCAAGAAAAAGTCGTAATTTTGCACCGCAATTCGTGAAAAGGCTGTGTTTTCGCACACATTTTCCGGTTTGCATGAGAATTTTTATATTAATATTTAATCATTTAAAGTAGTATGAATCAATACGAAACCGTTTTCATTTTGACTCCCGTTTTGTCTGATGAACAGATGAAGGAAACGGTCGCTAAGTTCGAGAAGGTACTCACCGATAATGGTGCTGAGATTCTGAACAAAGAGGCTTGGGGTTTGAAGAAGTTGGCTTACAACATCGAGAAGAAGACATCAGGCTTCTACAGCTTGGTTGAGTTCAAGGCTGAGCCAACTGTTATCGCTAAGCTCGAAACAGCTTATCGCCGCGACGAGAAAGTAATTCGTTACATGACTGTTAAACTTGACAAGTATGCTGCCGCTTACGCAGAGAAGCGTCGTGCAAAGCTTGGTAAAAAAGAGGAGGCTTAATCATGGCAGATCAGAAATCAGAAATCCGTTATTTGACTGCTCCTTCTATCGACACAAAGAAGAAGAAGTATTGCCGTTTCAAGAAGAGCGGTATTAAGTACATCGACTACAAGGATCCAGAGTTCTTGAAGAAGTTCTTGAACGAGCAGGGTAAAATCCTTCCACGTCGTATCACAGGTACATCTTTGAAGTATCAGCGCCGTGTAGCACAGGCTGTAAAGCGTGCTCGCCAGATCGCTTTGCTTCCTTACGTAACCGATTTGATGAAGTAATTTAAGGAGGATAAAGAAGAATGGAAATTATTTTGAAGCAAGATATTATCGGTCTTGGATATAAGAACGATATCGTAAATGTAAAGAGTGGTTATGGTCGTAACTTCCTTATCCCTACTGGTAAGGCTGTTATCGCATCTCCATCTGCTAAGAAGCAGTTGGCTGAGGATTTGAAGCAGCAGGCTCACAAGCTTGAGGCTATCAAGGCTGAGGCTGTTAAGAAGGGCGAGGCTCTCGAGGGCATTGTTCTTACTATTGCTGCTAAGGTGAGCGCTACTGGTCAGCTCTATGGCTCAGTTAACGCTGCAACTGTTGCTGAGGAACTCGCTAAGAAGGGCATCGAGGTTGATCGCAAGATCATCACTATGAAGGATGCTAAGAAGGTTGGTGAGTACGAGGCTACTGTACACTACCACAAGGAGGTTGAGGTTAAGGTTCCAGTTAATGTTGTTGCTGAGAACGCTCCTGTTGCAGCTCCTGCTGCTGAGGAAGCTCCAGTTGAGGCACCTGCTGAGGCTGCAGCTGAGGAAGAGGCTCCAGCAGCTGAATAATCCTAGCTCAATCAATTTGTATGAAGTACGATATTTTTCGCACTGTAAAGCAAATTAATATAAAGATCCCTTTTGCCGCAAGGCATTAGGGATTTTTTTGTATCTTTTCCCGGTTCTGAATGGAAAGTTTTTACCATTCTTGTAGTAATTTAGAATATATAACTTTATTTTTTGATATTCTCTGCTGATTCTCAGAATTTTATTGTACCTTTGCAGTCGGATTCAAAGAATTCATGTATATTGCAGGAATATTTATTATAAATTTAAAAAATAATAGGATAAAATGAAAGCATTTGTTTTCCCTGGACAGGTTCTCAGTTCGTAGGTATGGGTAAGGATCTCTACGATAACAACGCATTGGCAAAAGAACTTTTTGATAAGGCCGACGAGATTCTCGGCTTCAAGATTACTGATATCATGTTCGCCGGAACCGACGATCAGTTGAAGGAAACCAAGGTTACCCAGCCTGCTGTATTCCTCCATTCTGTTATCTCTGCTCTTTGCCTGGGTGAGGAATTCAAGCCAGCTATGGTTGCAGGTCACTCTCTCGGTGAGTTCTCTGCATTGGTTGCTGCCGGTGCTATGGCTTTCGAGGATGGTTTGAAACTTGTTGCTGCCCGTGCCAACGCTATGCAGAAGGCTTGCGAGGCTAACCCTGGTACTATGGCTGCCATCATCGGTTTGCCAGATGAGAAGGTTGAGGAAGTCTGCGCTGAGGTGAGCACAGAAGGCAACGTGTAGTTGCTGCTAACTACAACTGCCCTGGTCAGCTCGTTATCTCAGGTAACGTAGATGCTATCAATGCTGCTTGCGAGAAGCTGAAGGCTGCCGGTGCTAAGCGTGCATTGCCTTTGAAGGTTGGTGGTGCTTTCCACTCTCCATTGATGCAGCCAGCTAAGGATGAACTTCAGGCTGCTATCGAGAAGACTACATTCTCAGCTCCTAAGTGCCCGGTTTACCAGAATGTAGACGGTAAGCCTCATACTGATCCAGCTGAGATTCAGCAGAACCTCATCGCACAGCTTACAAGCTCTGTACGTTGGACTTCATCTGTACAGGCTATGATTGCTGATGGTGCTGATGACTTCACAGAGTGTGGTCCTGGCAAGGCATTGCAGGGTATGATTGGCCGCATCGACAAGAATGTTGCCGCTCATGGTATTGCTTAATCAACAATAACACTATTCAACGTTTTATCTTTTCAGCAAAGGCGTTGTTGGAAAGGTAAAACGTTTCATTTTTTTTAGTAAAGCCGCTAAATGAAGGAAAAAGTTATTATATACCAGGTTCTCCCACGACTCTTCGGAAACCAGAATACAACCTGTAAGGAAAATGGTACCATCGAAGAGAATGGTTGCGGAAAGCTGAATAATTTCTCAGATGAAGTTCTGGCTCGCATCCACGATATGGGATTTACACATATTTGGTATACGGGTGTGATTCGTCATGCCACTCAGACAAACTACTCTTCTTATGGAATTCCTACTCAGCATGCAGAGGTAGTGAAGGGAAAAGCAGGTTCGCCATATGCTATTACCGACTACTATGATATCGATCCAGACTTGGCTGTGAATGTCAGTATGAGAATGAAAGAGTGGGAGCAGCTGATAGAGCGTACTCACAAGGCTGGTATGAAAGTAATCATGGATTTCGTTCCGAACCATGTAGCCCGAGAGTATCATTCCATTTGCAAACCAACAGGTGTACGGGATTTGGGAGAAGATGATGATCCGAACATGCACTTCTCTACCAGGAATAATTTCTATTATGCATGGGGCGATTTGGATTTGAATGAAATCCGTCAATCCAAACCAGAGTTCAAGGCTTTTTCTGCGAAAGATGCCAAGATTTATGAACCTTATACCGAGAGCCCAGCCAGAGCTACAGGAAACGACCGGTTTGATAACCATCCTGGCTGTAACGACTGGTATGAGACCGTGAAACTCAATTATGGTGTAGATTACTGTGATGCAGGGGGCAGAAGCTATCATTATGAACCAGTGCCAAACACATGGGGCAAGATGACAGATATCCTCCTCTTCTGGGCAAGCAAGGGTGTTGATGGCTTCCGCTGTGATATGGCAGAAATGGTGCCAACGGCCTTCTGGTCATACGCTACCGGAATATTGAAGGCGAAGTATCCTCATATCGTCGTTATCGGTGAGGTTTACGATCCTAACCAGTACCGCAACTTTGTAAAGGCTGGTTTCGATTATCTTTATGACAAAGTAGGAATGTATGATTGCCTGCGTGGCGTGGTTCGTGGTGAGCGTCCGGCAGCCAGTATCACTCACGAGTGGCAGGTAGTGGATGATATCCGCGATCACATGCTCTATTTCCTTGAAAATCATGATGAGCAGCGCATCGCCAGCGATTTCTTCTGTGGCTCAGCCATGAAGGCGATTCCTGCTGCAGCCATGAGTCTCTTCTTCCAGAAGAATCCTTTCATGCTTTACAGCGGTCAGGAATTCGGCGAGAAGGGAATGGATGAGGAAGGATTCAGCGGCACGGATGGCCGTACCACGATATTCGACTATTGGAGCCCGGAAACTCTGGCACATGCCTATCAGGATTCATCTGACTCGGCATTGAGTCAGGAGCAGAAATATCTGGCAGCCACTTATCGTCAGCTTCTTCGCTTCGCCAATGAAGAGAAAGCCATCCGCGAGGGTGAGACCTCGATTTGATGTATGTGAATCCGGGTTCTGAGAATTTCGATCCCCGTACCAATTTCGCCTTCCTTCGCAAGAAGGATGATGAAGCCATGCTGATAGTGCTCAATTTTGCTCAGGAGGCGCGCCAGCTGCAGGTTTGCATCCCTGGTCATGCTTTCGATTTCTTCCATATTGCTGAAGAGGAGGTGCTTGTAACAGAACTGTTCTCGGGTGGTAAGAAGAAGGTTGAATTGAAGAAGGATGGCGTGTTCCCGATATCAATGGATGCTAACGGAGTAAGAATCTATAAATTCAATGTCAAGATGGAGGAAAGTGATATCATATTGAATGAGCATCATAAGGAGGAATTCCCTCCTGCTCATACGGCTGAGCATCTGCTCAATCAGTTGATGGTTCGCCTGTTTGGCTGTGAGCGCAGCCGCAATGCACATATTGAGCGCAAGAAGAGTAAGATGACCTTCGTAGTCGATCACAAGCCTACCCGCCAGGAGGAGAAGGAGATTGAGACGGAGATGAATCGCCTGATAGAGCTTGATATGCCTGTTACTTACGAGTTTGTGGATCGTGACCATATTCCGGCTAACGTCAAGTTAGATCGTCTGCCGGATGATGCGAGCGAGACCTTGCGTCTGGTTCGTATCGGTGATTATGATGTTTGTCCATGTATCGGCAAGCATGTCCGTTCTACCGCCCAGATTGGCAAGTTTGTATTGCTTGGTACCAATTGGGATGAGCATGCGCATTCTTTGCGTATCCGCTTCAAGATAGTTCAGTAAAATATAAAATAAGCAGCAATGGAGTAGTAGCCATTGCTGCTTTTTTCTTTTATAATTACTGCTTTCTTCTTTCCTTTTCTTTCGTGCACATAAAAGTTTTTTCTCGAAAAAAAGTCTCAAAGTCTCATTATTTGCGGCTAAAACCGATGTATGCGATTGATATATAATGGTTTATAAAAATGAGACTTTTCTGTTTATTTTACAAAGAAGTATCATAGAAGTATCATAAATTCAATAGAAGTATCATAAAATTCAGGTAAGTTGCTTGTAAAAAA
>QSCI01000160.1:0-4452 GCA_003463005.1 Segatella copri
TTTTAGTAAAGGTATGTAAGCATGATAACTTACATGCCTACACACCTTTTGTCTATTACTATTCCGTATCGTTATTTTTACTTTTTTTGGATACAGTATTTGCTGTAGAAACAGGTATTTGAGGATTGTTAAGATATTCAATTCCTTTATTATACCAACGATTCAAAAAACCTCTTACTTTTGGAGAGAAGCCAGCAAAACTCTTATTGAAACTTGAGCTAAACTGTGCTGCATTTAGTTTATTAAAACTACTCATCACATTCTTAGCTACTTTTCCCATATTTTTTTCTGCAATATCACCTAAGCCTCCTACGCCTTTTGTAGCTAATGTTGGTACTATAGCATCCGCAGGTTTATAATTTGGACTTCCATCAATATTATAAAATTGAACTTCAGCACCTGTAAGAGGATTGGTTGCTCCAGAACCAGCCCAATTACCAAAGTCGAAAATTTGCGCTGTAACAAAGATATCATTGGCCATTCCATATAAAAGTTTGCCTATACAATTGTCTGTTTGAGCCCATTTTTCCCTAAAGTTCAGTTCATCACAGTTAAAATATGCATTATTGTTGACAATGGTACTTCCAGCCGGTGTACTAATTTGTCCTGCAATATATTCACCAGTATAGGTATCTTTTACATGACCTCCAACGTCCAAATCATAAGAATATGCTCCACTCTTTGCAAATAGAGTTCCCGCTGCAAATAAGTATTTGGTTTCTTTTCCATACTTATTAGTTGCATCTTCTTGACTTGTAACTAAAGGATCATAGAAATATTTTTTATCTGTTTTAAGCCAATCGTTACCATTTGGGTCATTTAAAATAATAGGATTATTCCCAACATAGCAATAAGAAGAAAATTCTGCATACTTTTCTTCTGAATTATCAGTACTAATCCACAAACTAATCCTTGGGTCATAATACCTTGCCCCATAGTAATACAATCCCGTCTCCTCGTCGAATTCCTTCGCATTGAAAAGATAAGGCGTATTCCAAATGTTATTGCGCTCCTCAACGAAAACCTCACCGAAAGGTACATACTCGATATGCTGCACCACCTCGCCATCAAGGTTGGTGATGTAACTACTGCTACCCAAATGGTCTGGGTGGTAGTAGAACTGCATCTTCTCGTATGTATCGCCTTCTTGGAAGTTGTTCTTTGCAGCTCTCGCTAAAGCTCGTGTCTGAGCTGCCTCCAAGCTGCCGTCATTGCAGCAGAAGCCCTTGCCATCGACATAATCGTTGTTGTCCTCGCCATTGTACGGTACTGCAAAGGTTGCATAATTATCCTTGATAACCTGCAACTGCTGGACATATTTTTGCTTATAGTCAACAGAAAGTCCATCAGTCTCGCTACCTGCATACTGGATGCGGCGTGGATCTGAGCCGTAAGAGTCGAAGTCACCAATCTTGGAAACGACACGCAGACTACCGATATAGATATGCTTGGTGTAACGTCCGCCTTGGTTGGCAACGAGGTAAGGAGATACATATAGTGAGAACTTGGCAGTGTTCGTGCGACCTCCTGCAAACTCTGAGTTCACATAGACTTGGTCACTCTCGCCAGACGTTTTCACCGTGCGCTCACCATCAGCATCATACCAATAGTTGGTCACAAAGCCGTTATCATCAGAAGCAAGGAGACGGTTCTCCTCATCCCATTTGAGTTTGCGCTCTGCGGTCTTCTCGTCAGCCACGCCATCCTTCTTTGTACGGCTTGTATTGACATAAATGAGGTTTCCGTTGGCATCATACTCGTAGGCATGACTATTGTTCACATTCTCGCTCTCCGAAGGCGTCTCCTCTGTGCGATAGTTAACATCCTTTACATTGGCGAGTTGGAACCTCTTGCCTGTCTCTGTTCCATAGGTGTATGACAAATCATAACCTGCATTCAATGTACCATTGAACTGCACATTGTTCTGTGTAAGGATTTGACGCTTCGATGTGATACGGTGCATATTGTCGTAACCCATCGCAAGAGTGTAGCTTGCGGTCTTGTTGTCAGCACCAGTATAAGTGCCAGTTGCGCTGACAAGACGATAGAGCGCATCGTATGTATAGGCATGAGCCATCTGTCCGCCAGCCTTGCCACTCTGTGGAACTGACGCACCGTTAACCACACTGAGCACATTGCTTACCGCATCATAAGTGTAAGCGTTATCCATAATGGTGTTGCCACCACTGTTCACGGTGAGGTTCTGCAATCTGCGACGCTGTGGGTCGTAGGTGTAGAAGGTCTCAGCACCATTACAGTACTTCAAGTATGTACGCTGCTCAAACTTGTCATAGCCGATCTTGCTCACATAATCGTAGCCGTAAGACTTGTAGCCATGAACCTTTTCAAGCTGACCTCCGAGGTTGTAAGAGTAGGTGATTTTCTCCTCATCAGGATAAATCATCTCCAACAGACGGTTGTGGCTGTCGTAAGTCCATTGCGTCACATAGGTTGCTATCGCCTGGTTAGGCACAATCATTGTGCGGCGGGTCTTTGTCACCTCGCCCATCTTGCCATAGAAGTATTCAATGGCACCTGTTCCGTCCTCACGGAGCATCAAGCGACCGATACGGTTCTGAGAGGCGTTGCGACCACCGTAGTAATACTTCACGTTGTTCTCCGGATGATCTGGGTAGTTGATACCCGTCAGACGCTGATAGTCGTAATCGTAGGAGATGAACTTGCCTTTCTTGGCAAGGTTGGCAGTCTGCTTTGTAAGCACATTGCCGAGCGCATCATAAGTGAAACTTGTAATGCCGCTTGCAGGATGGTTCACCTCTGTACGGCGGTCACCCATGTCGTAAGTAGAGGCCGTTACATTGCCCTCCGTGTCGGTGACACGAACAAGGCGCTGTATGCCGTCATACTCAAACGAGGTGGTAATCTCACCGTCAGGACCACTCTTCTGAATGGTCTTCACCGTCTTGCCACTGCCATTGGTATGGGTAGCCTGCACATTATGAAGCGCATCCGTTACGGTTGTAACGAGAGTATGACCGCTATTGTCAACTGTATATGCCGTAGTTGTCGTAGAGTTGTCCGGCAATGTCACTGAGGTAGCACGGTCGAGCACGTCATAAACAGTAACCGTTGGAGATACATTGTCAAATGACTTGCTGAACGTTGATTTCGATCCGGTTCCTTCCGTTGTAGGATAGAAAGCCTTTGCCACACGTCCGAAAGCATCATACACGTTTCTTCCGCTGACTATCATCACATTCTCGTCCTTGGCAGAGCTTCCCTTGGATGCACTTGTCACAACACCGTCCTTCTTCACCTGCACGGCTCTTCCGAAACCGTCAACGAACGTAACGGTCTCCAAGTCATCGTTAGGATGCTGGATGTCGTAGTGCTTGGTCACTGCGTAAGCAGGTGCGGTAATGCCACTCTCACCAAAGGTAGCCAAAGGCTGATATTCAAAGGCGATGGCATAAGGCACGCCCGTAGCCAACTCATTTGGACCACGCACGCCAGTAATGCGACCGAGGTCGTCAACATCAGTCTCGTAGTAGAAGTTGTTGAGGTCACGATGCTCCTTGGCAATGCCATAGCGATAGTCAAAATTGCCTTGCTCGCTGCGGTAACCCCACGCATCGTCAATGCGCTCAACATACATGTTCATCTCAGGCTCATAGCGGTACTTATACCACATACGCTGTCCCTTGCCGTTGGCAGGGAGAGTCTTCTGGATGATGTTGCCGTAAGAGTCGTACTTGTAATCAGTAACTGCAGCACCGTCATTCAACTGCTGCGTAATCTGCGTGATGTGGTTGGCGTAGTTGGTATTATACTTCGCCGTCACATGGTGATAGAGTGAGCCGTCACCGCCTGTAACAGTAACATCAACAGGAAGTCCGAAGATGTGCTTGGTGGCATTGTCCGTATATTTGATGGCGGTCGCATAATCGAACTTGCCGTTTCCGTTCTCGCCAAGACTGCCCTTGTCGCTGTACTTGTAAGACTTCAACTCACCATGATAGCCATTGAGGTAGTACTCATTCCATGCCTCGGATGTAACCACACCGTTTGCCGCTCCCTCATACTGCAAGTTTGCCGTATAGCGGAGAGGTACGAATGCAGATGCACGGTCACTCCAAAGGTTCACGTCACGCTTTGCGAACGTGTACTTGTCACCGTCGGCAGTCAGATAGTAGCTGTCGTAACGGTTCTTTGTCTCGGTGTACTTGTTGCCGTTGGCATCCTCTACGGATGTGGCGGTAACATTGCCCTGCGTGTAGTAGTTGGCTACATCGTAGTTCTCAACAGCCTGTCTGTAAACAGAATTGCCATTCTCCGTGTCGAGGTTCTTGGTGATAACCTCACCGAAACCGAGGAACTCACGCTCATGGCGGTCACGCTTGCCGTCCTTGTACTCAAAGGCGGTAGTCATTACAGGTCCATCGTCATGGATACCATCATCAACGGTAAGGGCAGACATTACCCACTTGCCAC
>QSCI01000161.1:0-4395 GCA_003463005.1 Segatella copri
AGATGTAGCCCAAATACGGAATTTTGTACCTTGTACGGACTTTACCCTATAACCTACAGATATTATAACATCTAAATTATAATAATCAACTTGATATGTTTTGCCGTCTGAGGCAGTGTAGGCAAATTTTGCCCAAACTGATTCTTTCTGCAATTCTCCTTCATTAAATATAGTTCGCACATGCTTGCCAATAACACTCCTATCACGACCAAATAGTTCTGCCATTTGGTCTAAAGAAAGCCATACCGTATTGAAAGCTTCATCTATTCTTACATGGAGGGAAATACTTTCATCTGGTTGATAAAGAACTATCTGTGAATCATCAACCATAGGCTGTATATTATTGTCGTTTGCCATAATCATACATTTTTATTGCTAATATAGTGACAAAAGTACAATTTAATTTCGTAATCACCAAGGATTTAAGAGAAAAAATGCATTTATTAACCTATACTTGGCTTAGGGCTAAACATTACAACACACAAAATGATTCTGCTTCCTTATCTACTTTTTTCTCTTCTATGGTCATAACGTAAGTTTTTTTCGACTCCCCTGTCCCCCTCTTGCGAAGAGGGGGTCCTTAACCTATACCCAAGCCCTCGCCCTTTCCAAAAGGGCAAGGGATGTAACCGCCCTACTCGGTGCTGTTTTTCTAAAATCATCCCGTCCTTCTTTACCATTAAAGAAGGCTCCACCTCTCATCTCGGTCTTCTCCCCTCAGGGAAGAAGAGGAAAACCGCCCTACTCGGTGCTCGGAACCGCTACGCTCTAAGGTTGGCGGACCAAAGCGGTCTTTGCCATGTTGTGCGGGATGGGACCGCATGGGTATAACTTGCTATAACATTTTACTCAGGTAACTCATATTAGTGGGCTACCAGCCAAAAATGTCACTATGTGTACCTGTATCGGTTAAAATCAGAATCAATTCTTTATCATTTTGTTTCCAAACTAAAAGCCAATCGGAAGTAATATGACATTCCATACACCCTTTATAGTTTGACTTTAAAGGATGTGGTTTATATTCTGGTGGTAAAGTTCCAGTTTCTGCCAAAATAGAAATGACTTTACGAAATTTACCCTCAGAGCAACCTCGTTTCATACATTTTTTAAATGACTTTTTAAACAATGTTGAATACTTAACTGTATATTTCATCATTCAGCAAGACTCTTCATTAATTCATCCAAATCATTAGTAGCAAAGAGTTTTTCATTCTTTGCTGCTTCTAATGCCTTGTCTAATCTACAAGCCTTAGGGGCTTTTTGCTTTTTGGCAACCCACCCGAATTTCTTAATCAATGATTTGAAAAGAGAAATATCGGTTGCAGGGACATCTAATGTATATGTAGCTGTATTCATAATTGTATCTCCTTTTTATAGGTGAAAATATAAGGGTTTTCTGTGAAACTACCAAATTTTTGGGGTGTTTTTTCAACTCCGCCCAATTACTTGTGGAAATCTACGGTGATATCGAATGGTGAATCGAAATCGTTCAGCATCTCGGTCTTCTTTCTTGATTATTCCTTATCTTTTTTTATCTCGTCAGCAGGTTTCTCCACCAATTTCTGTTCTGCCTGGCCGGCAGTGGGCGCAATGAGATTGTTTCCGCCATGAATATTGAAGATAGCATGGGGATCCTGACACTCCTTGATTTGATCGATGAGGCCATGATACTCCTTGGACATCATCTTGCGTAGCAGACATTGCACTCGGGAGACGTCGGCAAAGTGATTCTCATTCATGAACTCCTGTGCCTTCTGTATCATGTACAAATTTTTATCCTCCATACTAAATTAACCATCTAGAATCAATAAAAGCCAATTTTCAGCAGCAATTGAACATAATCCGCAAGTTTTGCGAGTTGAAAATCCTATAGTTGTACGACTGTAAAGCTACAGTTGTACGACCATACATGCTATAGTTGTACAACTCTGGAGTTATAGTCGTACAACTATAGGGGTCATAGTCGTACAACTATAGATTTTCAAGAGACCAAGTATATTTTTTAATTTTTATACACTACTGATTATCAGCAACTTACCAAGCCTCAACATATTTTCAATTCTACAAAACGAATTTGGATTCATTGAAAATTCTGAAATTATGGAGTGCGTAAAAGTGCCTTTTGTCAGCATTTTTCCTCACGCTACTTCATTGGTGATCATTTCCACTTATACCAAGCTTCATTGATATACTTGCGGATATTACTGATGCCTGTAGTAACCTGAGGAGCCAAGGGCTGTAAGACTTCGATGAACTCCTGCTTCACCATAATATCTTGGTCAACCTTTACATCTGTATCATTCACCATATCCATCACCACCTGAGCCAATTCCTTGGCATTGGTGCATGCGGAGAGCTTGGCTACATATTCTGCTAATGCTTCCACATTATTAATATATAAGGAGAGACGGGTTGTTTCGGGTGAGAGAACAGGCTCTTGACTTGTGGTCTTCGCCTTCATCATCTCCTCTATGTACTTGCCGCCATAAAAGTTTTGCTCAGCCTTGATAGCATTGGGCAGAATCTGGTTGTTACCGCCAAAGATATTAAAGACGATATTTGCCTTGCTGGTATCTTCCATTGCTATGATTTTTATTAAAGGTGAACGTATCGTGAATGAGTGGTAAACAGATGGTGAACGTCAGTGAAGGCATTTGTTTTCGCCTCGCCAATGTTGTATCTTCGCAACGTCAATCAGAACAAACGGGATTGCGAATCTCTTTGGACTGACGATGACAAAACTTTAGTATTAATCTTTTAAATGTTTTAATTATGAGTAAAAGCTACAAAGTTGCAAAGAAGACCATTAACATGGGTGAGAAGAAGGGTCAGACACTCTTTTCTGTTAGACCTTACAGTTACGGAACCTTGACCACCGAGGAGGTTGCTAACCAAATCGCAGTGGAGTCTACAGCTACTCCTGCAGACGTAAAGGCGGTACTCGACCGCTATGCTTACTACGTGAAGGAGAACCTGAAGAAGGGTTACGACATCGAGTTGCTTGGATTCGGCAAGCTCTTCATCCGCTTCATTACCGGCAAAGCCGTAGAAGATGAGAGTAAGGCGAACGCTAAACTCGTCAAGAGTCTCGTTCCTGCCTTCCGTCCTTCTTTCACCAAGTTGCAGAATGGTACTCGTCTCTACAACCTGATTCCTGATTCCATCGAACTCGTCAAGTACGGTGAAGAGAAGAAGGATAAGACCACAGGCGGCGAGACCACTGACGGAAAGAACACTGGCGGTGAGAGTACTGGTGGTGAAACCACTGGCGGCGGTTCCGGCACCGAGGCTGGCGGAACTGGTTCCGACAATGGTGACGGATTGGAATAGTCTCCAACTCTGGCAGTGCCTTACCTCTCTGAAAGGGAGGCACTGCAAAACTCTGATCACTTATTGTTTCATTTAAATTTTATTGATTATGAAAATGTTCTGTTCTAACTCTGAATCAAATCCAAACAAGATTTCCTGGACTCAAATCGTGAATGCCATCGTACAGGCGCTGATTGCTGCTCTCACGGCACTGGGAGTAAGCTCGTGCGCCTTATAGGAATGTTGAATGTTGAATGTTGAGTGTTGAATGTTGAATTATTCCTATGACGAAAGTTACATTTCCAATGAACATTGGCGGGGGGAAGGTACGCTCTGAGCGCATGCTCCTCGCCAAAGTGGAGAACGGCAAGAACATGATGTCTGCCGACTCTGTGAGATTTCTGGTACTGCATTGCTCGGCTACCCGATGCAATGAGGACTATAGTGTGGAACAGCTGCGCCGCGACCATAAGGCTCGTGGGTTTTATGACATCGGCTACCACTTCTACATCCGTAAGGATGGTACGATGACGCAGCACCGTAAGCTGCTGGAGGTGGGGGCTCATGCCAGACCTTATAATAGATGCTCTATCGGCATCTGCTATGAGGGAGGGCTCAATGAGCAAGGCAAGCCTTGCAACACCATGACCACTGAGCAGGAAACGAGACTCATTGATCTTTTCAGGAATCTGAAGATTCTCTTTCCGAAAGCGAAGATTGTGGGCCATCGGGACTTGCCTGGGACTACTCCAAAGGAGTGTCCGTGTCTGGATGCTGGAAGCTGGGCTGCCCGACACCGCCTTGATTAACTCTTATAACTCCTTTTGGCTGGCATTGCTTGCTAAAGGAGTTTATCATGATACGTCTTTCCAAAGTGCGTCGGATCTGTTGCTACAAAACCATTTTCAGCTACATATTCTTCACTTTTTGCCATGGCTTCGCCGTCGTCCCCTGCAATAGTGGACGTAACCTGTGAGTGTATATTTGTCTCTTTCATCATGCGAATCAAGTTCGTTTTTTGATGACGTTCATCTGAATCTCGATTTAAGAGACACAGAATCTCCTTGCAAAAATACGAAAATTGTT
>QSCI01000162.1:0-4394 GCA_003463005.1 Segatella copri
TCCTTATTTTCTTATTTCTTTATATATTTATATAAGTATATAGTTCTATAAGAATATAATTGTTTCTACCTATAGAACTACAGTGCTATATCTATATTTTTCTTTTCTACTTTTCTTATATCTATGTTTTCATATTTGTTTCTGTTGTTCGACCTCACTTTTTTATTGAAGCGGTAGCGTGCCGTCTGCCCTCCCTTGCTTTTTCCTGTGCAAAGTTATGGCGGCCCTGTCAGATGCCAAGTACCAGGAGAGGACTCCTTATTTGGCTAAAACTTTTCTGGAAGCCTTCCGCAAATAATTCTTATTTGGGTATTCCAGAAAAGTTTCTACCAAATTCCTTGGCGTTCTGACTCCTATGGGCTGCCATCCTTTCTGCACGTAAAAAGGCTACAGGAGGCGAAGGACACGCCGAGGTATGATTAAAAAAAATATCGGATCGAACGAAACAAATAACTGTAAAAGGCTAGAAGGTTCCGGAAATCCAAAGTATAATTTTTAAAGTTGAACCAATAAAACATAGTGATTATGGCAAAAGTAATAGACGAAAACATTCAGCGTCAGCTGGATAAGAAGATTAGTTTCTTCGTGAAATACTTTCCTGCTCGCATTCAGAACGTAGGTGAGGATGCCAAGGCTGCAAGGCAGTTGGTATGGGCTTTCAAAGATTCTCGTGATTCTGCTTATGAGGAAGTAGCTCAGATGACTGCCAAGCACTTGAAAGAGGAATATGGCGAGAAAGTAAAAAGTATGGTTTTGGTTTGTGTTCCGACGAGTAAGAAGGAGAATTACCAAAGCAGATACATGATGTTCTGTAATAGAGTCAGTGAACTTACCGGCATAGGCAATGGCTTTTCTCATGTGTGCGTGCTTCAAGACCGATTGGATGTTCATAACCATCGAAGAGGTAAGAAAAAGACGGAACGCCAAGCGCAACTTATTGACTTGGACACTTACTATTTCAAGGACAAGGAGATATGTGTGTTTGATGATGTTGTCACCACAGGCAAAAGCTATGCGGATTTTGCTAACAAATTGGAGAATAGCGGAGCACACGTTTTGGGTGGCATGTTCTTAGGTAAAACTTTTTATAGATATAATAGACAATGATTGAAAAGTATGAAAAATGGTGTTCCGTAGCATTTACGGGACACCGATTCATCTCTTCTGATAGGGTGGAAGAGGTGAAGGAGAGTGTAAGAAATGAGATTCGCTTGCTTTATTCCAAGGGATTTCGTAATTTCTTTTGTGGAATGGCTCTAGGCTTTGATATGCTTGCTGCTGAAGAGGTGCTGAAACTGAAGGAGGAACTTCCAGACATCCTTCTTGTTGCCACTGTTCCATATCGGGAGCAAAACGAAAGATGGGGCGCCAATCAGAAGAAACGTTATCTGGAGATTTTGGAGATAGTGGATGATGTTATTGTGTTGAGTGAGCATTATTACAATGGCTGTTTTCTCAAACGCAATGATTTCATGTTAGATCATGTTGCAGTTTTGCTTGCATACTTTGATGGAAAGCCTAAGGGTGGAACTTTTTATACTGTAAGAAATGCAAGGAGGTTAGGCTTGCAAATTTCTAATCTGTTTTGATGGTTATCTTTTGGATAGGTATTGCTAAAAAGGTAATGCCTATCCTTTATATCTAACTTGTTGATGTAATTGGATAATTCTTTTATATTCTCATTTGCCTATTATGTGAGATGGCGTATCTGTGTCTTTTTGTGGGGATGAATATGCCATATAGTTGTTATTTGGAATATTATTGTTTTCTTTTTGTTCCTATAGTCTATAGGTGGGTAGAAAAAGAATATGTTAAATAAAAAGGTATATCGTGTTTATGCAGCCGTTTCTATCTAATTTATATACTTTTGCGATGAAATTTTCAATTAAAACAATGATTTATGAAATTTAAAAAGGTATTATTATTAGCGTTGCTTTGTTCCTCTGTCCTGGTGGGGTGCGAGGAACATCCTTCTTTCAAGACTTCCGTAGATGCTGTGGAAGGTTGCAAGAAGGAGCTAGCAGAGTTGAAGAAAATGGATGATGTATCTGTGGAGAATCTAGCAAAAGCTACCTCTGCATGGCTGGAAATACAAGATTCGGCTTATAGTGTATTCTCTCGTGACACTACCATCAATCTAAGAAGCCCTGTTGCCATGGCTTACTTTGTTGTGTCGGATTCTATACGTGGAGAACTCAAAAGACTGGCGTTTGCCAATCCTCGTTCTCTTCGTGATGTCATGTATCTTAAATTGAATACGGCAACGGCAAGAAAGAAGATAGAAAAGTCCGATGTGTATAAGGAGGCATTGGATTTCTATGACAAGCTCGATAAGCAAGATACTTATCCAAACTTGACAAAGACACTTATTGTGTATTCGGCTTTGCTGCATAATGCCAAGCCTTTCAAGCATGAAAGTGAACTTCTTGGATTCATCTCTGAAGAAGATAGATGCTTTCGTTCTTTGATGAAGTTTTTGAGTCAGGTTTCTAATGAGCAACTGCAGCAGCTTACTGATGCTACTGCTAGCATCTTCGATGGATTGTATTCTTCAGTCGGCAGAAAAGTTGATGATGTCAATGATCGTACAATGCTTTATCTTACCATGCGTTTCAATCGCCGCATCGTTCAAAATGCCTTGGCTTGCAAGCAAGATGTGGAGAATGGAAAGAAGCTTAGTCATCTCCAGAGGGCTAACTACAGATGGATGCTCATTCAGCCGTTCATGGCTATTGATGACTATTCTACTGCTGCGCTAACAAGTAAGCAAAAGGAGGAACTTCTTGACATGTCAAATGAACTTCCTATGTTGCTGAACAAATTGGAGTTGGAAAAGCAGACTAAGGAGGAAGAAGATAAATTTACAAAAGTCCTTTCCGAATATTTCTTGAAATCGTATTTGTCAACATCTTTATAATAATAAAAACATGAACGAACTTATAGACTATACTCTCATCGAGAATGAGGTTTTGAAAGATTCAATCTCTGATTTCCTCTCGGAAATTAGAGAAAAATCACCTGAATACTTCAATTCCCTTGGTGTGAAAACAGTATTGCACCGTGGCTATGCAGAAGTGTTTGTACTATTGAACAAGCAAGTGATGATGGAACATTTGGTGGATGAGCTGGCTAATGTGTTGGGCATCCATGTTCTGTATGCCGTCCGAGATAATAAAGGGCAGACATATAAGGCTGTGGCTTATTCCGTTCCTGTGGAAAACAAAATGTATGTCATTCATCTGGCTTCACAACAACATGGTGTCATAGAAAACATGACGGTCAACTTCTATGATAGCTTGGAGATCATGTACAAGCAGGTTTGTAAGGAATTTACCAACATGCCGAAGTTTGATATGTTTATCCTTGAAAAGGAAAAGTACTCGGATGTCATAAACAGTTTCTATTAAAAAGTGCTGAGGTATGTTTGCAATAACATTGAAGGTGATATTGGCTTTTGTGCTCACGGCCATTCCTTTTGCTTTTCATCTCTGGGTGAAGCCGAGACAAGCGTCCTCTACCAAGTGGGGGAACTTATACTCCGTGCTTTCTGCTATTTATGAAAGGATGAAACATAGTGACAATGCAAGAAAATTCTTTATACATGTTTTCTTGATAGTCCTCCTGTTTGTTCAGTACGTGGATTTTGAAGCAGCGAACGCTGCCAATCTTCTTAGTAATGAATTAGCTCAGGGAAGAGTAACGATGGCAGGTCAGATTGTAAATGTAGCTGACCTGTCGTTACTAGACAATATGTTTGATAGTGGGGAAGAGATAGCTGATTATTTCTATCCATTCCAAACACCAATTTTCCTTTCTGTGGGGTGCTTGATGGTAGTTAGTCTAATGTTCTATTATCGGATTTCGGATAAGGTTCTATCCTTTCTGCATGGCAACAATATGGCATTTTCTCTAGTAGCACAAACTGTCATTTTTGTCATGGCTGGCCATTGTGGACAATACTTGTGCGCAGCGGAAACAGTGTTCATCATATTGATGGCTGCTGCCGTTTATCCAGATAAAACAGGCGAGGGAGTACCAGGAGGAAGAAAAGGAATAGAGTATTCAAAAAAGGAAGAATTGTTTTGGAAAAACGCAGAGAGAAAAGCTGCTTAGTTTTCTAACAATGGAAAAGATTGTGAAGGTATTGCACTTCACAGATTTTCCATATAAAATATGATGTAAAAAATCACTAGTGTCCCGTTAAAACGAGACGATTATTAAATAAGTTATTAATACTCAAAAGTTTACGGACTTTTTATAGTGTATTCGATTTGATTTTGTATCTTTTGCACGCATATTTAAAATACGTGTGCGATGAACAAAGGCAAAACTATATTCTCTCAGATTATGTCACTTATACCAGAACGTGATTTCAAAACTTGTGTAGACCGTTA
>QSCI01000163.1:0-4322 GCA_003463005.1 Segatella copri
AGAACAGAAATCTTGGTACCGATTGCAGCGATACAAGCGGTACCGATTGCAGTGATAGTATGGTACCGATTACACCGCTACGCGTGGTACCGATACAGCGCTATCGTCACCTACAGACTCGAATTGAAAAGCAAGGTCTAAGAATTTCCAACCTGTTTTTTGAAAATGTGCACCAGGATATCTATCTGACACCCAATTCCTCTTATAATTTCCACAAATTTCCAAGCCTTTATCTTCTGCTAAATCTTTCAGCTTTGGAATAAACTCATCATTTATAATATGATTTACCAAATTCTCTTTGCTATCGATTATATCAAATACAGCATCGACATTTTCTTCTTTACATAGAATATCTAATAGTTCCTTATTATCTTCCATAACGTTATTTGTTAATATGTCAATAGTACTAATATATTGATTAATAGTTTCTCTCACGAGCGGAGTTCTTGAAGCCAACTCCACGCAACGATCAAGCCATCCTCTAATATCACTCTTATAGGATAAGCAAAACTATATCATTTTCCTTTAAGTCTTCACCCAAAGAGTCTTTTGAAGGAGGGCAACCATCCAATGTCAAATAAATCAATACAAATGATTTTTCCGTATCGTTTCCTTTTTGTGACATTCCATAATTCCAGTATCTTAGCATCTGATGATGTTGGTCACCAGCATAGATTTTATTTTCTATGATAATACTATGCTTGCCATCGGTAAGATAAATATCTATTCTGCCGCCTTCACTATCTGTCTGCCTACCTATATATTTCTCTACTTCTACAGAAGCGATAGCCGTGTCTAATTCTAAACTATCTGCAGATATTGCAGGAAACGATTTTTGTAGCATTTTCAAAAATGCCTCAAGGAATTTTCCTCTTTGTCCGTGACTTCCTTTTGGATTCAGCAGGTTTGCCAAAAACATAGAATGTAGATGGACTTCATTGGACATGAAGCCTAAATCATTGAAAATATTAAAGCTTTCACCACGCTCAAATTTTTCTTTTCTTTGTTCTTTTATTTTTTGTGAAACTATTCGAACTTGGTTTAGAATATTGATTATATCATTCATCACATTATAAACTATAATTGTTTATCTTAGAAACGAGATTTCATATAAATTATTGTAGAAGTTGTTATTTTTGCCAATTAAAATGATTACGCAAACACTCTTGGTACATAAGGGCACGACGATTCATGTTATTTATCTCCTTTTCTGGATACCAGTAAAAATAAGCCATGAAAAGCATCACCATAAGGATATAGACCGCAATAAATTTTAGGGCACCATAAAACCAACGTTTCATTTGACAGATCTCTTTGGTATTTAAGATTTGAATTGCTCCTCTCACATCAGTCTTACTTAAGCCTTTGCTACCATCAACTTTCACAAGATGTTCACGTTGATTGAACAGGATATCCTCTTCATCATCTAAAATGACATAACGATAAGGCTCCTTGGCATTCAATCTCAACCATTCTGCGATTTCCAATCCTTTTGCCTCATGTAAGCATTGCCACTCTTTAGTACCGTCTGCACTACTGAAAGTGATGGAATTACATGAAGGAGTCAAGTCAGTAACCTCACCAGGCAAATGATACTCCTTCCATAATTGCCGTATGTACTCCACGCCTTGCAATCGCCAGGTGGAAGAAATGATGACCTTGGCATCACATCTTTCCAACAAGCGGCGTAACTTGCCTATCGCTTTCTGATCAAACTTACCTTTAGGAGTATTGAGCACTCCATCGAAATCCAAAAATATATACTTCTCCATAGGGGATATTTAATTTTGATTATACATTAGAATCCTATCTTTCTCTTGGCCCTGGCACCTTCCAACCTCTCGCTCTCGCAAAACTCGGTAAGAGACTTGACCATCTTCTCCGGACTACCATGCAAAATGGTCTGAATGGTGTAATGACGGGCAATATTCTCAATCTCACCACCACTGAAATCATAGCGGGCAGCAAGGAAAGAAGCATCAGCATCCTCCAAAGAAGGTATCATCGCTTGCCAAATCTGTGAACGGCAAGCCAAATCAGGCTTCTCAAATTTCACTTTATAGAGGAAACGACGCTCAAAAGCCTTGTCCATGTTCTCTGCGAGGTTGGTTGTGGCGATGAGAATACCATCCAGCTGCTCTATCTCCTGAAGGATGATGTTCTGAATACTGTTCTCCATCTTCTCCACAGCCCTTTCCGCTCCCACCTGACGCTTGCCGATGATAGCATCAGCCTCATTGAATAACAGGATAGGAGCCTTGACAGATTGCTTCACCTTCTGCTTATAGTCATCGAAGATACCCTTGATGTTCTTTTCGCTCTCGCCAACCCACATGCTCTTAACCTCTGACACGTTCACCTGAATCAGGTCACGCCCTGTCTTCCTGGCTATCTGAAGAACAGTCTCCGTCTTGCCAGTACCAGGCGCGCCATAGAAAAGACAAGCAAAGCCACTCCTGAAATTGGTTTCCCTCAGACGATTTCTGATACTCTGGTAGTGCTCTTCCTCCAAGAGTGTTGCCAGCTCATCAACTTGCTTTCGTTCCTTACTGTTGTAGAACAGTTGCTTGGGTTTGATGTCCTCAAATGACAACTTCCCTCCCTTCGGCCGGACACCACGCATGGAAGACAGGTTGAGTTCAGAGAAGAGCAGTTTCTTGGCATCGTCTGTAATCTTGAAGGACTCCCTGTCCACAAAGCCATCATCATTGGTATACTCGATAAACTTCTCCACTAAGAACAAATGGTCACCTTGGCTCAAGCCTCTCTTTGCCCATCTCCAGTCAGCCTCTCCCTCCTCGTAGAGAAATTCCAAGTCGTGATAGCGGACATCGTCATCATCATCTATGACAAAGAGTGTACAGAACAACAGAAAAAGGGGAAATTCTGTATCCTCCACATTTATGTCAAATGAAGACATGGCCTTGACAAAAGCCAGGTTCTCATTCTTGCGAACCAATGCCCTGAGCTTCTTTTTCAATATTTGCCTGTCAAGTTTCCTGCGACGGCATTTTGTGAACAGTTCATTGAACTTGTCAAACAATTCCCTGGCTGTAAGCTCCTCCACATCAGAGGGTATATAACGTTGATCCTGCTGAAATGCCTCCATCACCTCCATGGGGATGCAGTAGTAAAGACCTTCATCCTTACTCCGGCAGACATATTCCTTGTCAACAAGTTCCTCTGTCTCCTTGGAATATCGAAGCAAGCTAAGGATTCTGCAATCCAGAAAATCCGTATAGTCAGAAAACTGGATGTGATTGTCATCACACCTGTCGGCAAACAATGCCATGATGGCACTGGCACGCTTGGAGATACACAACTTGTCAGAAACAAATCCAAGATATGGGTCTGCCTCCTGATAGAACTTCTCACCAAGTGAAGAACCCTTGGCCTTGTCTACGATAATCTCGAAGGCTTGGAGCAAGTCCATCTGCTCCATACCTTTCTTACATGACGTTTGCATAACCATAATAGCACTACATTAATACATATAATTTTCTCCATGAGGGAAAGACTTCTGAAGTCAGTTCCTCCCAATATGGTTCTCAAATAAGGTCTATTTCCCATCAGTCATCATTTTTTAAATGAAGAAATCATCCTCTTCTTCGTCCTCACAATTAGGAAACATAACACTTCTCTCATACTTAGGGTCATAAAAATTATACCCATTCTTCACCTGCCGGATTTTCTTCTGGATGGCACCAATCTTCTTCAGCTCAGAAAGCTGCAGATGATCCTGCCTGAACTCCGACATCTCCTCCAACTCTCTCTCAAAGGAATCTACCTCAGCCTGAAATTCATTAAATTCAGACTCAGATTCTTCGAAGAGGTCAGTATCAAGAGCCTCATTCAAACGTCTGTTCATTTCCTCCAATTTCATCTTTAATGCCGTATTCATCTGTCTGATATTTTAAAAGTAAAACAATTGACACTCATATACTTTGTGCCTGATTCTGTATTCTGGTGCAAAGTTACGGGGTAGCAATGAAAGTTCGTTTCACAGGTTGAGAATATTTTCTCCAGAGCAACTATTTTTCACCATTCAGCTAATTTTGCAAAAAAATAGGTGTGTCCTGAGACAGAATAGAGTCCGATATTGGCTATATTTGATAGATTTCTGTCGTAACTTCTAGAGAGATGGTGGCAGCCCCACCGCATTCGGCATGCAGGTGCTGATTGCAAACCACTTTGTGCTGCTCTGATGGAAACAGATGGGTAGTGAACGACAATTGAAAGCCTTCCGTAAGGTTGGCAAGGTATGTGTCAAGGAGATGAACGCAAGTGAACCATTGATGAAGCATCGTTAGCAAATTTGGCAA
>QSCI01000164.1:0-4254 GCA_003463005.1 Segatella copri
ACTGAAAATCAGCGACTTGACCAACTTTTTATAGTTAAGTTTTCATAAGCATTTCTTAATATAAGTTATTGATTTACAGACGATTAAATATTAATTTAACGCAGTATTGTAATATTTACTTGGCTTTTATAAATGAAGCCCTGCAGCTTACTTTGCTTTCGCAAAATACTTCCAGAGCGGAGCCGCCATCAGGCTTTGCCAGATTTCTCCCTTCTCCAGCATATCCATCACTTCATCCCTGGAGAGGAGGCGAATCTCGATATCCTCAGCCTGGTCAAGATGCTGAACATCCATGCGCTCCACATCCGTAGCCAGATAGCAATGGGTAAGATTGGTATGAGTGCTCGGATTAGCCGAAATCGTCATCCACTTCTGCCAGTTTCCGCCACCGAACCCAGTTTCTTCCATCAGCTCTCGCTTGGCAGCAACCATCGGGTCCTCGCCCTTCTCTATCACTCCTGCGCAGAGTTCATTCACCGTCTTACCTATCGCATAGCGATACTGGCGCACAAATACGAACATTCCCTCCTTCGTGATGGCGATGGTGTTCACCCAATCGGGATATTCCAGCACGTAATATTCATCGATAATGGCTCCCGTAGGCAATTCCACCTTATCCACTCGTGCCGTGAGCCATGGCTTCTCTATCAGATACTTCTGCGAGAGCGTCTTCCATTTCATATCTTTATCAGCCATTTTCTTACTTCATTTAAAAAACTGGATTTTCTTCATTTAAATTGATGATGCAAAAGTACAAAAAAAGATTGAAAAACAAATAACTTACTTGTTATTTCTTTCGAAAACTTTATCCTTTGGAGTATCCTGGGTAGGAGTTCCCACCTTGCCGCCTATGCTGCATTCCCCCATGTTCACACCCAGCACATTCTCGAAGCTGATGCCTGTCTTAGCATTTTTTACTTCAATCTTGTCGAATGAAACATTAGTAACAGGCTTAGCCTCTGTACCCTGCAAAACCAAGGCTGCAGCACTCACGTTGTTACACTTCAAACCATCCACGAAGATATTCTTCACGGTAGAGAAATGATGGTTTGTCTGTCCCTCACCTGCATAACGGCTGGTTACGTAGAAGAGATCCTCCACATCACCAAACGTACAGTTTTTTACAAATACATTCTCCACAAAACCGCCACGATCAGGATTGGTCTTGATAAAGATGCCACGCTTGCAATAACCAGCATAATCGCAGTTCTCTACGATGACGTTTCTTACTCCCGAAGACATTTCGCTACCGATAACCACCGCATGCAAGCCCTTGAAATGACAGTTGCGGATGATGATGTTCTCTGATGGCATCTTGGCATTCCAGCCATCATTGTCACGTCCGCTCTTAATTGCCACGTTGTCGTCACCATTATTAAAAGCAATGCCCTCTATCAAGATGTTTCGGGAACACTCTGGATCAAGACCGTCGTTATTGATAAGCTTGGCATCATATCGCAAATTACGACAGATGATATTCTCACTCTTCAAGAGATGGATGCACCAGAATGGAGAATTGGTGATCTTCACGCCTTCCAGGGTAATTCCCTGGCAGTTGTAGAGCTGAACGAGCTGAGGACGAAGCCAGTAGCCATCTCCAAACTTGCGCTCACTTACAGGCACTTCCTCGTGATTCATCTTGCGGCTCAACTGCTGCGCTTTCTTCTGATTAGGCTTCCACTTGGCAAAGGTAGTCATGGCGTTGCCGTCGATGGTTCCCTCGCCAATGATAGAAACATTCTTACAGCCATAGGCATAGATGAGAGGAGAATAGTTGTAGAGGAAAGTTCCCTCCCAACTGGTATTAACGATAGGATAGTACTTCTCTTCTGGCGCAAACTTCAGGGTAGCTCCCTTCTGCAGTTCCAGACAGATATTGCTTGCCAGTACGATAGGTCCCTTAATATAATAGGTACCCGCAGGCACCACAATCTTGGCACCCTTCATCGCCGAAGCCTTCTTGATGGCCTTGGCAAAAGCTGCGCGACAATCGGTCTTACCATCGTTCTTGGCTCCAAAGTTCTTAATCTGTAATGATTTCGCTGCAATCTTTGCACCAGAAATATGGTTCAAGATACTGTCACGAAGAGTGACTCTTCGCTGCTCAATGGCAGTAGCAACCAAAGTATTCCCTCCTGCTACCTGAGCATTTCCCTGAAGGCTGTTGAATGCACAAAGGCAAGTCATAGCCATTAAAATAGTTTTTGTATTCATTATAGTTTGTTTTTATGATTTCGATTGCAAAATTAATAAAAAAACGCCAGATAACATAGAAAAAGACCTGAAAAATATCTTGTTTAAATCAGGCTAACCTATTCTTAGCCCCTAATTTTAGAAGGTTTGATTCATTCTTAGCCCCTAATTTTAGAAGATTTAACCCATTCTAAGTCCCTAATTTTAGAAAAAACAGTATCTTTGCAAGGCATAAAAATCATTCGCATAAAGGGATTTAATCAAATAAAAAGACATCATGGCAGAACATCTTATTATAAAAGGAGAAACGAAGGAGGAACTTTACGCCACACTCCTCCCTCAGCTCAAGTCGCTCGTAGAGGGCGAAAGCGACATCATCGCCAATATGGCGAATATTTCAGCATGCATCATGGACACCTTCCACTTCTGGTGGGTGGGCTTCTACCGGGTCATTGACGGAACTCTTGTGCTGGGTCCTTTCCAGGGACCGCTGGCCTGCACTCGCATCAAAAGGGGCAAGGGAGTTTGCGGCACAGCTTGGGACAAGGCGGAAACCATCGTGGTAGAAGATGTTGAGAAATTTCCGGGGCATATTGCCTGCAGCAGTGCCTCCCGTTCGGAGATTGTAGTGCCTGTTATCAGGAATGGTGAGGTAATCGCCGTACTGGATATTGACAGCGAACACCTCAGCACCTTCGATGATATTGATAAGAATTGGCTGGGGAAGGTAGCAGAACTGTTCACCTGATTCCTTAATATTCATTTCCCTCTTGCTTGATCACACTCGGACCATCGATGAGTTCAGGCTGAGGGGCATTTCTGTTCACATCACCATATGCTCTGCCCAGATCGCTCATCGTAATACTGATGTTGCGGTTCACGGGTCTGTCCTTATCTGAAAGGCTGTGAGAGAAGAGCCACTGATAGGTTTTCTTCAGATAAAACACGCGAGCAGGGGTACCGTGATTGGCACCCTTCCACCAGTCGTATATCAATCGGGTATCCTTGCCATCCTTCACAAGTTTATCTACCACCACCTTCGATTGCTTGACCGGTACTGCCCTATCTGCTGTGCCATGGATAATCCAGAAAGGCAAATCGCCCAATCCACTCACATCCTTATACGAACAGCCGCCACACAGCGCCATGCCGGCAGCTATCCTATCGTGATAAGTGGCGCAGACATCCATGGTGCCATAACCGCCCAAACTCATACCCAAGACATAAACCCTATTAGAATCGCATGGGTAATTCTTCTTCACCCAGTCTAGCATATCCATGATTTTCTTCGGATTCCAGGCTCCTCCCGGATTCTGCGGAACGATGGTCAGCGCATCGATATCGCGCCCCTTGACAATGGCATCAAGCGGTCCGTATCTTCTCACCTTATTCAGATTCTTGCCGCAAAGACTGGCTCCATGCAGAAAGATGATGACCGGTGTCTGCTCTTGCGAATAAAAATAATCTACCGGCGTATAAACCCAGAAGTTGTAACCTCCCGGAATCTCATCTTTCACAGCTCGCAGAAAGTCGTAAGCCGACATGCTGCATACGGAAAGACAGAATAATATAAACAAAAATATCTTTTTCATTTTCTTCCTTTTTTACCTGTTTAGTATCACGTTCCCTGTTTCATACCATGAACGTTTATCACACAAAAGTAAGTAAATATCAGCATATTACCAAATATCATCCCTATATTTTTCTTTTTTTTATCCAAAAGAAAGATTCGTTTAAACTTCCAGGTAGAAAGATAAACAACGATTATTTGTGTTAAAAATCATAAGAATCACATCGGTTCGCATTATTTTTATTATCTTTGCATCATCAATAGTTCGTTAATAATTCAATAATGTGCTAAGCAGCTATACGCTGTAAGCACGAGAGATCTTTGAAAATCTTGCTAATTAAAGTTCGGTTCGGGGTGTACCCACTTGCTTTAAAAATTCGTTTCACCAGATAAATGTTGGTCATCAGTGACTTGAATGAAGACATAGAATATTCCATTCCCATCTCCTTCATAGTTACCTTGGCAACATTTAGTGATGTGAACGAAGCATT
>QSCI01000165.1:0-4233 GCA_003463005.1 Segatella copri
ACATGGATGGCGCCTTGCAGAAGATGCAAGCTTATCTTGCTAGTATCTCCAACCGTCTGTCTAATAAAAACGAGAAGGATTTTCAAACGGTGTTCTATCTCATCTTCAATCTCTTGGGTGCTTATATCCTGGTGGAAGAAGATAGTGCAATAGGTAGGGCTGATGCCGTTCTGCACATGCCTGATACCGTGTATGTGATAGAGCTGAAATACGATAAGTCGGCAGATGAGGCTTTGAGGCAGATAGACGATAAGGGATATCTGATACCTTATTCTGCAGATGGAAAGCGATTGGTTAAAGTGGGAATCAATTATGATAGCCAAAAGCGAACGATAGGGGATTGGAAGATTGAAGAAACATAAAAATATAGAAGATTTTGAACGAAAGCCTCGGCTACTTTGATGTAGTCGGGGCTTTTTGAAACCTACATCATTTTTACAAAATAAACAGGGTAACAAATATTATGTGAGAAATGATGTAAAAAGTTTGGCGGTTTGAACAATTTTCGGTAATTTTGCAGCTGTGATTAATAACAATTTAAATGGCAAGGTTATGAAGAATATAAAAAAGTTTGTTTTGTTGGCATTGAGTTTGTGCATTACTCTGTTTGCTACAAGTTGCAGTGAAGATGAAATGTCACAGGCTTCTTTTAACTCACTGAATATGCTCGATGAGAATCATGGCAAGACCCTGTTAGGTGAAACGGGAGTTTATATAAACGGCTCGATGAATTTCCGGTCTGACAGTTGGCAAGTAATTGATTTGGGAATTTCTTCAAGTTTTCCGAGTAAGACGATGCCAAATTTGGATAACTTGTCAAGCGAAATAAGCGTATTGCCAAATCACCGGTATGCATGTTGTAATACCGAAAATGTTTTGACTTTTCCTTCTCATAAGAATGCATATGAGATAGGATGCAAATATTATCAGTTTGTGGTATCTTCTTTCTTGGAGAAAGAAACTGGCAAGGTTGGGGCTGTCGTAGAATATACGTCGTCTTTGTCTGATGAAAAAGAATTGCCTCAAAAAGATACTAACATAGGTAACTTGTTTGGGCTAGACGAACAATTGTCGTTTGATGCTCTTGGAGCAGAAGAATATTGTTTTTTCGAAAAGAGTGAAGACTTTGCAATAAGTCTGTCTAATGGACATTTGAAAGTGGCTTTGCGTAAGTCTCCAAATGAACTCTATGGGCCTTATGGCACATATTCGATATATCTACGCAAAGGCAATGTGTATACTAAAGTGACATTTGATGTCAATCTTTAGCTTATGTTTAACAACGGATTTCCCATGGTGCTCATTTTGAAGATTGGCTAAAAGTATTGCTGTATCCAGTGGTGGGTTAGTATATTCCATACGCATATAAACAAAAAGTTCTAATTTCTATAAAATTCCCATTGTGAATCATTGGATATTTGGTATTCCGGAAGAATAGCAAACCTACATCTTTTTTACATAATAAATTGGGGAAGAAATATTATGTGAGAAATGATGTAAAACGTTTGGTGGTTTGAGCAATTTTCGGTAATTTTGCACCGAGATCATTTTAATTAACTGAGCCCTCTTTAAACAGACCTTACTTTTTAAAGTGGGCTCAGTAAATGACAAAGGTGATTCTTTAAGCTTAAAGGTTATATTAATATGGTTGTTAAGAGATTTTTTATAAGTATGTCCATGTTGCTCTTGGGTGCGCTTCTGTTGCAAGCTAAGAATATAATAGAAAGGGATATGGGAGTTAACAAAGGTGATGTTCCGGCAAACATTGCTATCTTTGATTCTGATAGTAGCGTTGTTGCCAAAAGCATGACTGGAATCTCGGATTCTACAGCAATCTCTCTATCTGATGTAGAGGTGATAGGGCATCGCAAAAACATAAAGTTGTCTGGTCATAATTTACTCGTAGACGTAGAGCATGATTCTATTCTTAACCATCAGAATGATATATATGAACTGATTGGTAAGGTTCCTGGTGTCTTACATGTAGGGAATTCGTTCAATGTGTTGGGTAAGGGAGCACCGGTCTATTATTTAAACGGGCGTAAGGTGAGAGATCAAAGTCTTATCGATAACTTACCAGTTGATCAAATCAAATCTTTAAAAATCGTTGCCATGCCAGGGGCGGATTATGACACGTCTGGTTCACCTGTGATTGATATAAAAACTAAGATTTTAGGAGATGGTGTGGCTTTTAATGCCATCGGAAATGTCACTCAGGCAAAGCATTTGGCTCATAAAACAGGTTTCTCTTCAACATACAATTCAGGAAAAATAGATTTGTATGGTAAGTATTACTATAGGAGAAATAATGCTTCCGAAAGTTCTGATTATAATAAACAGGTATTAGCAGATACCATTTGGAATAAAATGCAACATATTGAAAGCTTGACGCATTCCGGCAGTCATACTTATTCTGCTGGTATGACTTATCATCTGTCTGATAAATCAGAACTAGGAATGCTTTATAGTGGAATGTACACGGATGGAAAGGTTGAGACTCGGGATACATTTAGTGTAGTGCCAAATGCAGGACCTGCATATTATCTCTTTGATAAGAATAAATCCAAAAACAGTCTCCTTACGCATCATGTCAATATGTATTATGATGCAAGTTTGAATCATGCCTGGCACGTGAGTGTAGTGATGGATTATATTTCTAAAGCATCGAACACTAATTCTGCTTTAAAGGAAAATCATATAGGTACGAGTTCTGAGGTTTCATATATGGGACATTCTAAATGGAATGTCCTGGCTTCTAATTTCCATGCTACCCATGATTTTGGAAAGTGGGGCACTTTGGGTATGGGATATGATTTCAGCTATAGTGAGGGAATAGACAAGATAGATTATGAACGGTTGAAGTTCGATGGCCGCTTTGAGAATAAGGAAGTTAAAAATGCTGTATTTATCAACTACGAATTACCCTTGGGGGACTTTTCTTTAAGTACAGGAATACGTTATCAGAATCTATATTCTCGTCGGAAGAATGAAAAGGCGTCTGTGATAGAGGCGCATAGTGATAATACATTCTTGCCATCGGTAACCCTAGGCTATAGTCATGGATTATTTGTACAGAATCTTAGCTATTCGATAGGAACAGAGCGGGCTAATTATGCAGATATGAATGATAATGTGACGTATGTAAACCGTTATGAGCAATCTAAGGGTAATAGCCAGTTGAAGACAGCCATCACTCATAGCTTGTCTTATCTGTTGATGTATAAGTCTTTGTTTCTTACATTAAATTATGATTATATATATCGTCCATTATTGCCGGTGATTTATTCTTTGGAAGGTAACTCGGCAGTAACGGTTTCGTCACAAGATAATTTGTCGCATCGTCAAGCTTTGTCGGCGATGTTGAATTGGCGTAATACCTATAAATGCTATACAGCATCGTTGACGGGATTCTTTCAGAAGTCAATTATGCATTATCCGGGTATTGATGGAACAATATTTCATGATGGACATCCGTCGACAATTCTTAATTTTGATAATGATTTCAAGCTTCCTAAGCATTTTCTGCTCTCTCTGTCTTGGCAACAAGTTTGGGGTGGATACATGGAGTCGATAAATGTAAAATCATCTTCTTCTGTCAATTTGAGTATCAAAAAATCTTTCTTGAACGATAGATTGCGGTTATCATTAGATGGGTATGATATTTTTAATGGAGATAGAAATCGTGCTTGTAGGCAGATTTATAATGTTAAATCTAGTTTTAATACAAAGTATGAAACTCGAAAAGTCGGATTGACGTTAACATATCGTTTCCATAAGATAAAAGAAAGAGAGAATCAAACATCAGCTGAGGTAGAAATGGAGCGACTTGGTATTCCGAAAGAATAGACTTTTCTTTGGTTTTCTAATAAAACTAAAAGGCGTTTGATATGGAATAAAAAAATCAGATAATATAGAGTAGAAACTTCTTGATATCCAATCAAATTCCAATTTGGAGCGAGTTTTTTTGTTGACACATAGATAAATCTCTCTTGCAGAATCGCCAGCGATGCTGTAGAAAGGCTTTGCTGGCGATTTCTCTGTATATAATCTTACTCAATCATGTTCTTGAGTATCCATTTCCTGAAGAATGGGTCTTCTATATTCCATAATCGAAATTTTTCGTTACCCTCAAATCCGCAACCTATAGGGTTTAGTGGGATTTTGCTTGCAAAGCGACAAAATTCATTTTATTGTACATATTTCTTGCACAACAGAAATGTCGCAGACACAAAA
>QSCI01000166.1:0-4212 GCA_003463005.1 Segatella copri
TAACGGTCTACACAAGTTTTGAAATCACGTTCTGGTATAAGTGACATAATCTGAGAGAATATAGTTTTGCCTTTGTTCATCGCACACGTATTTTAAATATGCGTGCAAAGATACAAAATCAAATCGAATACACTATAAAAAGTCCGTAAACTTTTGAGTATTAATAACTTATTTAATAATCGTCTCGTTTTAACGGGACACTAGTGATTATCAGTATGAAAAGAGACCGCAAAAGTGTGACCAATCCGATTGGCTTTAACCAATGGTAAAACTGTGACATTTACATTGTCTATCATAATTGTACCTTTTTATTCCTTACTCTCTTTACTATTAGGCTTTTCAGGACCCGCCTCTCAACGTTGATGGTGCAAAGATATAGCAAAAGCCCGACTGGTGCAACTTTTTCCACCAGACGGGCTTTGTGTCCATCGAACAGGCTATACCAGCCTATTATACCATCAAAATCTTACTTATTTCGGTTTCTCGACCCCCAAAAGTGAAACGAGGATTTCAATTCCTCACGATACTTATCGCCGATATGTACTTCCATACCATTCTCCAAAACGACATATCCATAATAGTACATGTCGATGTAGCTAATGTTGACGATGAAAGAACGGTGAATACGCTTGAACATGTTCGGATTTAAGTCTAGTTCTATGTCGCCCATAGGACAAGACTGAGTGTGACGTTTTCCATCAACATGTGGATAATACAGCTGTCTCTCATTGCCTCAATGTAAGCAATGTCGCTGACGGTGATACGTTTGCATCCCATACCGCAACTATTCAAAAACACATCAGTAGGGTATTCCTTCATTTCTGTTCTCATAATAAAATTTTGTTTGAGCACCTCACGATTGACGCAAAGATACTTCAAACCATGAAAACAGGTAGCACGAAACCACCATACAGCCATATTATCCACCGAACGGGAACTAGAACACGATAAAGGTCTATACGCCACTTGTCATCGTGGCATATAGACCCTTGTCGTTTCCCGTGAGATGCGGGTGACTATAATTGCTGGGCACCTTATACTCCTGCCCAGCTTAGGAGTTTATCTAATGTTATTAATTTCTAAATTGTTATTAATATGTATTACGTCCACATTTTATGGATTTGAATATTTTTCCAAGAAATTGTCGTTGTTTATGATCCGGAGAATTTGCATACTTCTCAGATTCATCAGATTTCCACCCTTCATAATCACTTCCTGTCATAACCTTTTGATCTTTTGACAAAGTTAAATCTACATTTTCAGTAGGTACACCTTCAAAGATACGGAAACCTGCAGTGGAAATATTACCTAATGTCACCGATTTTAACATTCGACAATTAAAAAAGGCATAGTCACTTATAGATGAAACTATCGGAGCATAGATTGTTTCAAGACCATTACACTCCCGAAAAGCATACCAGTCTATACTCTTTACATTTTGCAAGCTAATTGATTTCAGCGCTTGACAATACGTAAATGCACTAGGCAAAGCCTCAACTCCGTAAACAGTTAAATCTATACTGCCTTCACTTGCACTGCTTAGAGCTTCTCTTATAGCATTAAACACACTATTATCTGCATTTGCAGGCAAATTTCTGATTTCAATGTTCTTTTCGCCCGCAGCCAAAGCATTTTTTATAATTAGTACGGCATTTTCTGTAGTTGTTACTGCATCGCCACCAGTAATTGCATCTCCTTCACCCCAATCCGCAACACTTACACTTCCTATTGTAACTTTGTCCTTACCTATTCTTACATCATAGGTATAGCTCTTGGCTTTTTCTAGAGCAGGAATTCCAGTTACATCCAGAACTTTAGTCTGAGTAGGTTTGCCCTCACTATCATTGTATGTCACAGTGAGTTTGAGGAATTTCTCTGTAGAATTGGCAGCTCCAGGGGATACCAAAGCATAAAACACATTTTTGCCACTTTCGTCTGTTGCTTGATATGCTTTGATAGCTGCGTAGCTGTCACCATCTCCTGCAGGAACTTTCAGCTTAGAATAAACTTCTACGGCAGAAAGTGTAGGGTTAAGATCTTTGAACTCATCTCCAAACCCACTTACATTGATAATGACACGAGCCGTCTGACGTTCCAAGTTCAATGTCAACTGTCTGTCGGTAGGAATATCTTTCTTTTCTATCTCTTTTCTGCATGTCATATAATCAGACTGAGCAATTTTCGTGATGTCAGATTGATCAGCTTCGATATGACCCTCAGAGATAGAATTGGTGGAATTCCCTGGATAACAAGCCTCGAAAGTCTGGGCATTACCCGTCCAGACCAGATAGTCATTCGCATTCGCCCATTGTCCGTCCTTATTTTTGGTATAAACCACGGTTTTACCCTCAGTCGTTACGCTGATGGCATCGTTCTCATTAAAGCTTTCTTGTTCCGCTTTTGTACCCAATGGATTGCTACGGGTAAAAATGCTGTTTCCACCAACGGTGGCAGCAATCTTCACCTCATTAGCGGCAGTGTTAGCACTCTGCTCGTCATCAGTAGAGCAAGCGGCAAGCATTGCTATAACTGCAAATGCTCCCATATATCTTGTAATCTTCATATCTTGTCTATTTTAAATGTCAAACAATTCTTTAATCAGTCTCTTTTTCGGTAATGGTTTCTTCTCCCCAAGGTTTCGCACTTATGGCACCCCCTTGCACTACATCCTTACCAACTAACAGATGCAGGTCATGTTTCTTACCAGATACAAAATTCACATCGCTGGTGGATGTCCAGATGTAATCATTGCCATTCACCTTAAACGAGATACAGAATACTCCTGCCCTAATCCACTGTGGAATCACAATGGCAGAATATTTGAAGGTGGCATGGTCGGTTGTTTTATCCGCCTTCGTGAATGCTACAGTTTCAGGAGTAATGGCTTTTGGTATCTGGGTACCGCTACCGCCAATTTGAACACTTATAGGGTCTGCTGCAAAATTCACCTTACTGCGGATAAAGGTGCCATCCACCTTGACATCAGTTACGGTTGCTGACGTAACAGGCTTTTTTTCATCCTGATTAAACTGGTCTCTTAACTCGATAGTGAGATTCAGCTGACTGAGAAGATGGGTGAATGTGACATTAACCGCCTGGTTGGTATTCAAATCCGACTCAGGTTTGAATCCCGTTTGCTTATATACAATAAGGTCGGATAAATAGTCTTCAGCATTGCTTTGGTCTTCTTTTACAGAAAAGGCATAATCAGTCTTTCCGAAGACTTTAACTTTGCCATTTGCATCTTCGGTAGTCTCCTGATATGGCGCATAAGCCAGAATATCAACAGGGGTAGTTGAATTCTGCCACAACATTTGGGTGGCCGGAATCCAATTGCTGCCTTCCTGTGATACCATGATATTATCATAGGTATATTTTTCGCTATTAGCATTTTTGATGCAGAAGCCGAACGATTTAAGCTTGTCCGTACTGTTTCCGTAAGAGGCACGGGTATTCATGCCATCTACACTTGTCATGATTCTGACCACATTATCCATTGGATAATTGCTCTGTGCCAAATCCTCATCGTTGGAGCAGCTGGCAAAAACTGCCGTTGCCATAGCTGCCATTGTTAATATTTTAATTGCTTTCATATTGTTGAATTTTATGTTTTAATTTTAAGAAAGTTAATCGTAAGCCTCACCCTTGATAGGTTCGCCTGTAGAACCCCAGTCGGAGATGTTTACATCGCCAAGTTTTATGACGTCACGTCCTACCTCCAGGTTGATGGTGGTAATCTTGCCACTCTCAAACTTGAAAGGTGTGCCGTTGTCGTAGATGAAGTCCTTTCCGCCAATGGTGATGGTAATCTTCTGAACACCATCCTGCGGAATGATGATGGAAGCATATTGCTTGTTAGCGGTTAAAGCAGGCATGTCGAAGTCTGCTTTATCTTCTGCTACAGCAGATGGGGAGACCACCTTGGTCAGATAATTGACGGTTGCTTTTTTTGCGGCATTGCCTACAGCTACCTTATCTACGGTAGGTCCCTCTGTTCCCCATTGATTCTTATAGGTAAGGTTCACCACAAGTTTTGCCATTACATGGGTAAAGGTGAGAGGAACAGGTTGCTGTTCATCGACATTATAGGATAAGCCATCTTTGTTGACTGCCACCAAGAGGTCGCTTTCCACTTGCTTTGTCTCATCGAATGTATATTCTCCGGCAGAAAGGTCGGATATTGCTGAAATAGGGTATACACCGATGAAATAA
>QSCI01000167.1:0-4149 GCA_003463005.1 Segatella copri
CTCTTTCACCTGTCGAATTGTTTGCCACCAAGATAAACGCCTTGATAGGTAGAAGTGCTGCACGTGACATTTATGATGTCTATAACATGGTGAAGCATCAGCTATTCGTGAGCGATGAAGAGAAAACGTTGCTGAGAAAAGCGACCGTCTTTTATCTGACTGTTGGCTCAAGCAGAAAAGACAACGCTACGCCTACGGAATATACTGACTTTCCGCAGATAGACAAGATCCGTTTTCCGCAGATTCGTTCGCAACTCTTGCCTGTGCTTAGCCATCGTGAGCATTTTGACTTTGAAAAAGCCAAGACAGAAGTGAAAGACTTTCTCTCAAAGCTATTGGTTCTGACAGAATCAGAGCAAGAATATGTCCGGGAATTCAATGACAAGAAGTATATTCCAGAATTGCTGTTCGAAGATAAAGAGATGGTCAATAGAATCAAATTTCATCCTATGGCTTTGTGGAAGACTAGGAGTCGTTGAATGTTTTTTCTGTAAATTTTGAAAAAAGTTATTGTTTTGCTTAGTTTTTTGCTTGGCTCAACTGTATAGATAGTGTATGAAACAGGAAAAGGACATAGAAAGAATGTTTCGTCAGCATTACGAGAAGATGTACAATCTGGCCAGAAGCATCCTCTCCGATGACGATGAAAGCAAGGATGTAGTGAGCGAAGTCTTTACCACGATTCTTGCCGATGATGTAGTCCTGATGCCTGAGAGTGAGGAAGGATTCCTGATGAGGAGCGTCCGCAACCGCTGTCTCAACCTGATAGCCCATAAGAGCGTGAAGGAAAGGGTAGCGAAGCTGCTGCTGGATGATGCCGACGTGATTCTCTCGGAAGAGACCGACGAGCGACTCGACCAGCTGATGCTTCTCATCGAAGACCTGGAACCGCCTATCCGACAACTCATTTTCCGTCTGCGCTATCTTCAGGAGAAATCTTATCAGGAGGTGGCTGATGAAGTGGGAGTGAGCAAGGTGACGGTGTTCAACCATCTTTCGAAGGCGATGGACTGGATTAAGGAACAATTTAAATGAGCAAGACAATGACAAACAAGGAATTTAACAAGAGTAAAGAAGAGAAGCGACAGATGTTCTTCGATATGCAGGAGCATCCCGATCGCTATACCGACGAGCAGGTGGAACGTTTGCTTGCCGATGAAGACGTAAAGGATTTCTTTCACGATATGGCGATGGTTAGGATGGCGATGAAAAAAGGAAATCCAAAGAAAGTGAATGTAGACGAAGCGTGGAAGAAGTTTGCTGATAAGCAAGGATTAAAGGCCAACGAAGCTTCTGGTAAAACATCCAGCAATCACTGGAAGATAGCAGCATCCATCATTGGCATTGTTTTCCTCTCAGGCATTACTTTCGCTGCAATTCATTCAGGCATTTTCCGTTTCTCTTCTTCGGATGAGGCTAAACAAGCCAAGACGGAGCAAGTATCTTCTACTTCTGATTTTAACAAGATGGATAACATCAGGGTGAGTGCTACGGAGAAGGCTGATAGTCTCGACCTCAAACCTGTTGTCTTTGACAATACCGAGTTGGGCGATGTCGTGTCGCAGCTTGCTGCCTTCTATCATGTCAAGGTGGAATTCGGCAAAGCTGAATCACAGCATATTCGTATCTTCTTCAATTGGGACAAGACTAAGACATTGAAACAGAATCTCGAAATATTGAATGCTTTTGAGCGCATACAGATAACGGAAGTGGATGGAACTTTAAGAGTGGAGTAAGTTATGAAGAAGATTGTTTTTAACTTAATGTTGTTGATGATAAGCATGGGTATGTCTGCCCAACGCATTACCCGACAATATAATAATGTGTCATTCTCTGCGGCATTGAAGGATTTGAATGCTCGACAGGATAAGTATGTCATCAACTTTGTGTATGACGAGTTGGAGGATTTCAAGGTGACGAAGAGCATCAAAAATGAAAGTGTTCCTGATGCCATCATGAACTTGATAGGCTTTTATCCTATCAAGATGAAACAAGTGGATAATGTTATTATCGTTGAATGTATCCAAAAGGCTTCTAACAGAATGATGGGACGCATCGTGGACACTCATCATCAACCTGTCGATTTCGCCAATGTTTCACTTCTGAATGTCAATGACTCTTCGTTTATTACTGGTGGTGTGACCAATGAAAACGGACAATTTGTAATACCTTGCAATGCTCAAAAGGCTATTGTAAAAGTAACATGTGTAGGATATAACACTTATCGCAATATCTTTAGTACTGGCAAAATAGGTACAATAGCCTTAAGCGAAGCTACGCTAAATCTACAAAAGGTAGTCGTGAAAGGTCATCGGAAGATTTATAAGTCAGACGGAACAAAGCTTATCGTGGATGTTCAGAAATCTGTATTAAGCGATTTTGGAAGTGCCGATGATGTTGTTGCGCAATTACCAACAGTGTCAGGTAGCGATGGCAGCTATTCTGTCTTTGGACGGGGAATTGCAGATGTATATATCAACAATCGTAAGATGAGGGACAAAAGTGAGTTGAGCCGCTTGAATTCCAAGGATATTTCTACGATAGAGGTAATCAACAATCCTGGGGTAGAGTATGATGCAGACACCCACGCTGTCATTAAAATCAACTGAACATAAGGTTGATGGAGGATTAGGCATCAGAACTTCTGTATTTGACAGCCAAGGCAGAAAAAACTCTGATTCGGAACAGGTGCAGCTCACTTACGATACCGAGAACATAAATGGATTCCTTTCTTTTACCAATTCAAGCAGCAGATATAAAACAGACCAAACCAATAAGGAACAGACTTTGGCTGATCATTCTGTCTGGAATATGGAAAGTGATATGCCTAAATGGAATTCCAATTATTATAATCAAACCATTAATGGAGGTATCAGTGCAGAATTGGCAAAGAATCATACCATTGGCGCAAGTTTGTCATACTCCAAGGAAACGGACAAATGGGGAGGACATTCTGCCAGCCAAATGTTTCATGACAATCTTCTGTTTGAAGATTTATCCTCTAACATCCATTCTCATGCAAACTATGATCAATGGATAGGAAACATCTTCTACGATGGAAAATTCTCCCAAAAATGGAAAATGACGTTGAATGCTGATTATGTTAGCAGAAAAGCTGCAGATAGCCGTCTTAATCAAGAGTCTGGAAGCATGACGGATGCGCATGAGGTGAAAAATGAAAATGAGACTACTCACGACATCTATGCAGGGAATATGAAAATCAATTATCAAGCCAACAAAAACTTGACTTTTAACATAGGTGCTGATGCAAGTTATGTGGAAGAAGAAAAAGATTATCAGAGCCTTGAAAACGAGAAGTCAAGCGCAACGAGTCGTCTTCATGCAGAAGAAACAAAACTCGCCGCCTTTGCCGGATGCAATGTATCTATCGCCAAATTGTCTGCCCAACTGGGAATGCGATTTGAGTCATTTCGTATGCTGTATCGTGATGCCATCTCCCAAAATAGCTTGGTGGATAAGACTTATCGTCATTTTTATCCTTTCTTCTCATTGTCTTTGCCTGTAAAGAATGTCGAAATGGGATTAAGTATGACAACCAAGGTAAAACGTCCAAGCTATTACGAACTTAGAAACAGCGAAGAATATTTTAACCGTTATTCCATCGAGGCAGGTAATCCATGGCTACTTCCACAATATACGACAGATATATCCTATTCGTTGCAATGGCATCAATTGCGTTTCTCAGTCGATTATCAAAGGATAAAAGATTACATCATCTCAACGAATATCATTCAGCAGGCAGCCCCATTGGTGGCAATGTCAAAGCCTGAAAATTTTCCACATTATTCTGCAGTAAATGCAAGTTTGGCTTATCATACGAATGTGGGTGTTTGGGAACCATATTTCAACCTTAACATGATGCGAACTTATATGTCACTCTTTTACCTTTGCACCTGGAAACAAGTTTAAACGAATTGGTTAACGGGTGTTAAGGTGAACTGTATGTCACTCTAGAATATCACTATTTTTTGATTCAGTCCTTCGCCAAGCCAAATGTTTTCTTGTTTCCATTTAATATTAAAATGTTAATAATATGGATAAAGAACTGTATTTTGGCGTAGATGTCTCCAAGAAGACACTTGACCTTGCTTATTATGATGGTGAAACCATCGATTGGAAGAATGCCCA
>QSCI01000168.1:0-3779 GCA_003463005.1 Segatella copri
GGTTATTGCGGTGAGGTCCCACCTCTTCCCATTCCGAACAGAGAAGTTAAGCTCACTTGCGCCGATGGTACTGCAATGCAATGCGGGAGAGTAGGTAGCCGCCTCCTTTTATCAAGAGCCTCAGATTTCGAAAGATTTCTGAGGCTTTTTTGTTTTTCCCACAGATTTCACAGATGCTCACAGATTTTAGACCTGTTCGGTCTGGTATTTCGCAGATTTTTATTATCTTTGCAGCATGAATAGGAAAGGAATTAAAAAGAAGTTTGCTAATTTCGGTCAGCGTATGCTACGGATGCCTCGTACCCGAGGATTCGGAGTACAGTCACCTACAGCCTATTCTTTCCTGCGCAAGGTGGTTAATGAAAAGGGATTTCTCAGAAATTATCGCCAGACTCATGCTGGAATCTCCTCCTATCCCCAAGATGCACCCAGACTGAAACGTCTCCTCTTCCGCATCAGAACTGTTTATCCTAATGTAGTAGAACTCTCTGCTTCTTCCCTGCTAAAGAGAGAGGATTTCCAGCAGTTTCTCTGGAATGTGTCTGATGATACGGTTTTGGTAGTTACAGACATTAATCTCGATGCAGAATTTAAAAAAGTATGGTTGCGTCTCGTAGCTGATAATTGTACCGTTTTGACCTTTGATTTGGTTGATTGCGGTATAGTTTTCTTCGATAAAACCAAATTTAAGCAGAATTTTAATGTAAATTATTGATTTGTGTGCAAATTTGTTCCATAAATATTTGGAATTTAAAATAAAAGTATTACTTTTGCAGCCAAATTAATAGAAACGTTAAATTATAGAGCTATGTATTGGACACTTGAATTGGCTTCAAAGCTTGAAGATGCACCATGGCCTGCAACAAAAGAAGAGTTGATTGACTATGCAACTCGCTCTGGTGCGCCTCTAGAAGTTCTAGAGAATTTGCAGGAGATAGAAGACGAAGGCGATGTTTACGAAAGCATCGAAGACATCTGGCCTGATTATCCTTCAAAGGATGACTTCTTGTGGAATGATGACGAGTACTAATCGTTCATCGATTACGATTATCAGTATAAGATAATGGAATTGAGCCATATAGGTGATTTCTTCGGAAATTCCTATATGGCTTTTTGCCGTCTTTTACCGCCAATTTTTCCGTTCTAATGGCCTTATTTTACATAATTAAATGATCAATAATCGGTATATCCTGAAATTCTTTCTTTTCTGATCGGTTAATTTCATCTTTTCTTCTCTTATTATTCTCCTTACTTCATACTAAAATCATCTGAAGTTTATAAAAAAGGAGTGATATGATAAACTTTTCTACTATCTTCGCGTACATAGTGCCATAATTAATAAAAAGGTATTTTAATATGGGAAGAATTTCAAGACTTTATCCGAAAGGACGATTGAGACTGCGTATACCAAAGATGGTGCAGTCTGGTAAAAAGTATCCATTGTATATAGAATACAATTGGCATGCTGATTCTATTCGTAAATCAACTGGTATAAGTGTGTCAGTAAAGGAATGGAATGAGAAAGGCTATTGCGGTATTGGTGAAATACGTGCCACGACTGATATTGACTATAAGTATTATAATCATGCTCTTCATAAGCGTATCGAAGACATAGATGTGAAGATACATAAGTATTATGAAATGCATCAACATATTACTTGTGATGTGATTCGATCTTTTCTCGAAGACAATGACAATGCTTTGCGACCTGATGAAGGAAAAGACTTCATAGAGTTTGCTAAAGAGTTGATGGAAAAACGTTATGAGAAAGGTAAGATAGGTTTCAGTACTTGCAAGAATGGTATTTCATATCTCAATCAGTTTGAGGAATACCTGTTGCTTGAACACAAAGGTACACATGGTGAGCATAAGGAATTCATTTATGTCTCAGATATTAGTGAAGACTTATTGCTTGACTTCCGTAAGTATCGACTCTTGGCAAAAAAGAAAGCAACAACAGTCAACAAGACTCTATGTCCGATTCTTCAGGCGTGTGAATATGCTTGTCAGTTAGGTTATATCTCTCATCAGCTTAATGCATCTCTCCAGGACTTGTATATGAAAGAAGAGGACCGGCTTGATGAAGAAGAGAGGAATATCAAGTATCTCACTGAAGAGAGACTTGCTGAGTTAGTTTCCGTTTATAATACCATCGAACAACCTCGACGAAAAGAGTTTTTGGAGATGTGGCTGTTTGCCTTCCATGCTTGCGGTATGCGAATGGTTGATGTGATGACGCTCCGATGGAAAGACATTGATTTCAACAAGAATTTCATCAGTAAAATACAAGTCAAGACGAGAAACCGAAACACCATACCTTTGAGTGAACCACTCATTCGTATTCTTGAAAAATGGAAGGGTAGAAACAAAGTCTTTGTTTTTGATCTATTGCCAGAGAACTTCGATATAAATGACCATGAGGCGATATACCGTCGTAGAAATTCCTGGAATAATACCATCAATACTTCGCTTCGCTGTATATCTCATGATTTAAAATGGAATCAAGACTTGACTTTCCATGTATCAAGACACACTTGGGCAGTTTTAGCGCTTGCACACGGAGCTGAAATCAGTGAGATAAGCAGATTGTTAGGTCACGCTTCAACAGGCGTCACAGAGCGAGTTTATGCAGAATTCTTGCCAGACAACCTTGCGACTGTAGTAAGCAAACTTGGCTTCTGCTTCATTCCTGATATGAATGCCAAACAAAAGAAGGTGGTATCACGCTAAACAGAGTGATACCACCTTCGATCAAATTTGTAGCCTTTATAGTCGAAACTATCAGAATATCTTGTAGTCCTTGCCAGTAAGATTAGAAATTGGCTTGAATAAACGCAATAGAATGAGCCCTATCACGATAAATGCTATTCTGACTATTACTGAACCACCCATAGTAAAACCGTGCCATACGAGGAAAATGGGTGAGCACATGAGGGCTACGATGATTAGGCACATTAGAGCTGCTAGAAATGTTTTTGGTCCCATACGTCAATAATCTAATGGAGCTATGAAATGATCATCAGGCAGGTCGTGAAAATACTTGCCATCTGTATCATTAGTCACATATGTTTCGTTTTCTGGATCTTCTGTAGCGAAATAGATTTCCAAATCCTTGAAACGATTTTTGAGAAGAACGCGGAAGTCAGTAATCAATGCGAGTTCTTCCGCTTCTATATAGAGAAAGCCTTCTGAAAGTTCGCATTTCTTGATATTACCACAGAGATTGCAAGTCCCATAGTCCACACCAAGAGCTAAGATGATGTTTCCTTCCCAATCATCGGCCTCGTCTTCTTCCATAGCAGGGCGTTCTTTCTGTATGAAAGTCTGATAGAGGTCATATATCTCTTGCAACTCTTCTTGTTTTCCCACAATGTGGTAGCGTACTTTTATATTATGCATTTGGGATGCAAAGATAGCTAAATCTGATTCCATGTCTTGTCAATCGATTTCACTACTGTCCAATAAAAAAGGGCAATTCGATCTTTGAAACAGTTGAATTATAGTCTTTTATGCAGTATTTTGCAATGAAACGGACTTGATTTTGTACAATAGTTCGTTAATAATTCAATAATGTGCTAAGCAGCTATACGCTGTAAGCACGAGAGATCTTTGAAAATCTTGCTAATTAAAGTTCGGTTCGGGATGTACCCGCATGCTTTAAAAATTCGTCTCACCAGATAAATGTTGGTCATCAGTGACTTGAATGAAGACATAGAATATTCCATTCCCATCTCCTTCATAGTTACCTTGGCAACATTTAGTGATGTGAACGAAGCATT
>QSCI01000169.1:0-3598 GCA_003463005.1 Segatella copri
CGAGACCGTCTTGATCGTGTCGTCCGCATCCTCGGAGGGAGACGCATGAGCGTATCGGGCATCATCGAGAACATCGTGCGCCACCACCTAAGCCTTTATGAAGAGGACTTCGAGGCTTGGCGCAAATTGTGAGAATTAAGGTCTGCGACCTTGGACGTGGATAGCTGAAAGGCTGTAATTCCAACTAACGTGTTCTGAGAGGGAGCGAGGTTATGTTTTGGGAACCCCAAAACGCCTCGCTCCACCATGAGGGCGGAGAAATTTTGCTCCCGACGGTCGCAGAAAGTAAGTGTACCAACTGTAAACAGTATATCGAATGACAAGCATGCAGGAACAGGACAGGAGAAAGGGCGGAAGACCGCCCACAGGCAGGATTCACAAGCTGTCGAAGTCTGTCACGGTGAAGTTCTCGAAGCCAAGCTACGAGGCTTTGAGGCTGAGGGCGAGAAAAGCCAACCGCAAATTGGCGGAGTACATTCGTGAGTCCGCCTTGAACGGCGAGGTGGTCAGCGGACACAACGCAGAGACGGTAGCCATCGCTAAGAGTCTCATAGGCATGGCGAACAACCTCAACCAACTTACCAAGCTGTCGCATCAGAGAGGTTTCCATGAAACCCATGTATATGTGGTGGACTTGTTGAGAAGATTGAAAGCAATCCTTGGCGAGTATCGCCAAGCAAGTTCTAAACCGAAGCCAAGCGGAATGAACAGAAAGGAGGATACCACATGATAGGAAAGCTAAAGAAAGGCGCATCATTTGGTGGTTGCATCCGCTACGTGATAGGCAAGGACGAGGCGAAAATCCTTGCTTCCGATGGTGTTCTGCTCGGCACGAATGCCGAGATAACGCAAAGTTTTGAGCTGCAAAGACAGCTAAATCCAAGGATAAAGAAGCCTGTGGGACACATTGCTTTGAGCTTCAAACCAGAGGACAAGCCACGTTTGACGGATGAGTTCATGGCTAAGATAGCCCTTGAATACATGCAGATGATAGGCATCACCGATACCCAATTCATCATCGTAAGGCATCACAATACGGACAATCCACATTGTCATATTGTGTACAACCGCATCAATAACGAGGGCAAACTCATATCAGACAGGAATGATTATAGGCGTAATGAGCAAGTGACCAAGGCTCTAAAATCAAAGTATGGGTTGACTTACGGAACGGACAAGAGCAATACTAATACTCGCAAGTTACACAATGCTGAGCGTGCCAAATACGAGATTCACAATGCAGTCAAAGATGCCTTAAAAGTTGCAGATAGCTGGCAGAAGTTCAAGAGTGGGCTTGAAAAACGAGGTGTTCGCTTGGAGCTTGTCTATAAGGACAAGGAGAGAACCAAGGTACAAGGCATCCGATTCAGTAAGGACGGATATAGCTTCAAGGGTACGCAGATTAGCCGAGGCTATAGCTTTGGCAAACTGAATGCAAGGTTTGAGGGAATGGAGAACCATGTATCACCAAAATCCAACTCTACTCTGCAATACGAGCAAGGCTATCACAAGAGCAACCATGAACCATCCATGTCGGATAGCAGCCAGGACCCTTGGGACGGTATTTCTTCCATCGGCTTGTTCGCTCCGTCTAATGCCCAAACTTATGAGTCATTCCCAGAGGATGAATCCGCCAAGAAGAAAAAGAGGAAACGCAGAAAGGGCTTCAGCCTTTGATGCAAGTCATAAACTTAAAATTAGAATCGAACATGAAAGAAGAAATGTTAGAAGCCATCTACGGCACAGTTGAGAGATTGGAGCAAAAAGTCAATGAACTTTCTGCCTCACTAAAGAATACAGAGGCGGAAAGCACTCCGGTCTCTGTAAGTGTTGATACAAGCAAACTTGAAAAAGCTATTCTTGCTATGGCTGTAAAAGAAGGGGAAGCTATTGACAAATTGGTAAGATTAAGAGAGGCTATCTGTATTTTTACCGACCTTACCAAGAAAGAAGCAAGCAAAGATGAACAGCGAAGCAAACTCTTGTTTGATACCATTAATCAGGTGAAACAAGAGCTGAATGCCACATCAAAAAATGTGCAGGACAAACTTCACGCAATGGATAACACACCTCTGAAGAAAGTAGTGACTCATCGCTTCGAGCCAACTTCAAAGTATGTTCTTCTTTTAATTGGAGGCTTGGCTCTATCTCTTGTCATCTCCATTTGGGGTAATCTCACCCAATGGCAAGAGCATCAAGCTTTGGAGATTGCAGACTTGAAATATCGGGCATTGAAGATGGTTCTTCCATCTGATGATCGAAATGTCCGATACATCGAAAAGAACTTCTCCGTATGCCCAAATAAAGAAGTTATTGAGAATGTGAGAAATCGTGTTACTGCTTATGAGGATTCTGTTCGCCACCATTATGAAATGATAGAAATAGCAGCAATTAAAGATAGCATTGCTAATAGCCTATTTAAAGAGGCGAATGAAATTAAAAAGAAAATTAATCAGAAATAATAGACAACGACCATCTTGGTACAAGCGCATCCTTCGTTTCGACAAGATTAAGACCAACGGCATTCGCATTGTCTACGACAGCGCAAGAGCTTGTCCGTGCATCAATAATGTTTCAGCATACTAACTTTCATTAAACTCTCAACTATTCATCCGTGTCCGTGATGCTACACGTTTGACATTGCGGACACATTTTTACGGCTATGAAATAGAAAATGGTAATTATAGCAGTATTGGTTATTGCATTTGTTACGTCTTATAAATATGCGGCACAGGACAAAATGATGCAGGTATTGATTCTATCAAGATTGAAGAATATACGGCAGTTTTAGAAAACAAAGTCAGCTTGGATTCCATTGCTGGAACATATTGCAGTGTATTACCGCCTAATGTTGAAACAACGCTCACGTTAAATGCTGATGGTACCTACTTGTTGATACGGACATTCAAAGAGAAACAAATTGAGCAAAAGATAAGAGGTATTTCCCAAGTGCTTGACGGCAACATATTGATACTTGTACATCCTTCGAGTAATGACAATATATTATATAAGGTGAGAGGGGATAAAAGCGTTTTTTTACAGGATTCGTTTGGCAACGAACCTAAAAAATAGGATAGTAAGAGCTATACTCTGAAGAAGAAAGGATAAAATGCAAATATGCGAGAGTGTAAAATAAACTGCGTCAGGTTATAATTATTATAGCCTGACACAGTTTATTTATATGCTCACTGCCCGTTCAGGAGGACACCCGACACGATTATCCTCTCGCTCTGTTGTATAGAGCGGTTTGAAAATGTCTTCGTCAACCTTGGAGGTTACTTCCTTGTAGAACTTGTTATGCCAAGCTGACTCATCGTCGTACATACGACTCTCTCGCTTGCACATCAGCCCTGAAGGAGAACTGAACAAGTTGAATTGCTTTGTCTTTGGACTCTTTTGGAAATTTCAGTGATACCTAAAAATTTCTTTGCGGTTTTTCGTGCCCTAATCAATATCTCCTAAAAAGACTGGTTATTTCATAACCATAATGTTATGATTTTTTAATTAATTTGCGTAATATTTTTTCCCATTTTTTTTCAGTTACAAATGATTCTGGAAGATTTGGCAAAAAAAACAAAAAAAATATTTAAATAATCGA
>QSCI01000017.1:0-48093 GCA_003463005.1 Segatella copri
TAAAAAAAGCTAATTTTAACAATAATATAATGTATAATTCATCAAGTATTTTATGAATATTAGGTATTTTTGCAAATCAGCATTTTAGAAAAATTGATTCAAATATTAGAAAAAGAAAATACCTATCATTCTCCTTAACTTTACCGGTGTATACGAATTGGAGGCATTTGCCTCAAATAAGAATATTATCCATGTAGATTGCCGGGACATGAAAGGGGTAGACTGCTATTGTGACGAAGAGGGTAGCGAGGAACTGCATCGCCGATTGGCTCCTTTTCCTGCCAAAGCCGTTCATTTCATAGATTCCGGAGATTTCCATTATCTTACGGAATATTGGGTGTCAAGAATTCATGAACCTTTCTCGCTCATTGTTTTCGACCATCATCCGGATATGCAGCAACCGGAATGGGAGGGTGTTGTGTCATGTGGTGGTTGGGTGAGAGATGTTTTGGAGAAGAACCCGTTTGTCAAACACATTATCATTGTGGGGGCATCGGACGAGTTGATAGCCAGGTGCCTGTTCACTTAAGAGAGAGGGTGTTGTTCTACAGTCAGGCAGAGATAGACCATCACCAGGCTTGGCCGTCGAAGGCTGGTAAACTTATACATGAGCCGGTTTACATATCCATCGACAAGGATGTATTGAGAAAGCAGGATGCCATCACCGACTGGAGCAATGGAGATATGACACTTATGCAGCTCCAAGCCGTGCTTCGCATCATCTATGCCCATGAGAAAGTGATAGGGATAGATATTACAGGCGAATGTTCAGCTACGCTTGACTATTTCTCTGAGTTGGAGGATGCAGAGATTAACAACGAGGCAAATGAAGAATTGCTAAGGATGATTCTGGAGGAGAACCATCCTTAGCCTTCTTAAGCGTAAGCTTGAAGAATACGGTCTAGCTCGTCGAGTTCTTCCTCCTTTGTTGCCCAGCTTGTCACGAATCGGCAGATGATTTCATGTTCGCTCTTTCTTTCCCATATCTCGAATGCTACTTTTTGGGAAAGGGCTTCGTAGAGGGCAGGTGAGAGTACAACAAACTGCTGATTGGTTGGAGAATCGTAGGCAATGGCGATACCATGCTTTTCGAAGATGCTGCGGAAGCGGGTAGCCATAGCGATGGCATGGCGCGATATCTTGAAATAGAGCTCATCCGTAAACAGCGTGTCAAACTGGATGCCGAGCATTCTGCCCTTGGCAAGCAAGGCTCCATGACGCTTCACGTTGGTGAAGAAGTATTTCGGTGCCTTCATGCCCGAGAATACCACAGCTTCTCCCATCATGGCACCCACCTTGGTTCCGCCGATATAGAATACATCACAATGTTTTGCAAGGATGGCAAGTCATAGTCGCATGCCGCTGAAACCAGACCGTATCCCAGTCGTGCACCATCAATGAAGAGACGGAGCCCATATTTCTGGCAGGTTGCATACAGCGCAGCCAGTTCTTCTCTGGTGTAGACCATTCCGAACTCAGTCGGCATCGAGATATAAACCATGCCTGGCTGTACCATGTGAGGATGCGATTCGTCGGCTAGGAAGGTATCCATATAGGCTGACAGGGTGCCGGTTGTCAGCTTGCTGTTTTTTCCTGGCAGGGTAATGACCTTATGCCCGAAAGCTTCTACTGCTCCTGATTCATGTACCTCGATATGACCGGTTTCCACACAGATTACTCCTTCGCATCCCATGAGGACGGAATCAATGACCGTGGTGTTGGTCTGCGTACCGCCTATCAGGAAGAACACTTCTGCATTCTCATTGTCCACAGCCTTGCGGATTTTCTCTTTTGCAGATTCTGAGTATGGATCAAAACCATAACCAGATGTTTTATCACCGTTTGTCTTGCCAAGAGCTTCTAGAATCTCTGGCAGCATACCATTGTTGTAATCACTTTCAAATGAAATCATATTCTTAATATTACGTGTTTTAATTTAAACTAATTGCAAAGGTAATGATATTTGCTAAAATGTGAGTAAAATAACTATTAATTAATCAAAAATAGCCCTATTTCAGGTATAAGTGGTCATTATACAGATGTCATGTTCCGTCAGTTGACCAGGTTTATTTTTTTTACAAAATCATGATTTAAATCCTCTGAAAATCACGAATTTCCGCTCGGAAAATATTTCTTGAAGAATATTGGAAATATGGCGAAATTCGTAATCGTCAGATATTCAACGTGTTATAAATCTCACTAATTTCTTCGGAAATCCGGAATTCTGTAGTCGTACAACTATAAACCCTATAGTTGTACGACTATAACTCCAGAGTTGTACAACTATAGCCTATATAGTCGTACAACTGTAGCCTTACGGTCGTACAACTATAGGTGATTCGTCTTGCAGAGAGCAAGTAATACGCTATCAAACCAAAAGATTTTTATCATCATGACCTTCTAGATTGAAAATACGGAAATTGCGATAATTAAGAAACAATATTTGACACCCGCATATTTCCGAAGTACAAATATTTATATATACGTACCGCCTATTTATCATAATCACCCTTAGAAAAATGGGAAAGTACTAACCAAGAAAAATCTCAGGAACTTATAATTTTTTATAAAATGAATATTATATTGGACCTTTTCTTGCGTAATCTGGAAATTTTAGTTACCTTTGCACGAAAAGCACTACTTGGCATGAAAATTCAAGAAGTAATGAAATGATTTGTGTTCTTCAGCGACCCAGATGGTTTGCCGATAGAACTGTATGAAAAAGAATAATTTAAATTAATACAATGAACATCAAGTCAATAGGTAGTAAAATCAAGGGAAATCCTAAGATGGTAGAGGGTACGGTATATTCCATGCTCATCATCTGTAGCATTTCCCATTTCTTGAATGATATGATTCAGTCGATTATCCCTTCCATCTATCCGATTGTGAAGGATAAGTTCGACTTCTCGTTTGCACAGATAGGTATCATCACGCTGGTCTTCCAGATGACGTCTTCTATTCTGCAACCTTTTACGGGGCTTTATGCCGATAAGCATCCCCGTCCCTATGCTCTTTCCCTCGGCATGTGCTTCACCTTGGTGGGCTTGCTCCTGCTGGCTTTTGCCGAGAATTATTTTCTGATTCTCCTGGCTGTGAGCGTCGTAGGTCTGGGCTCATCCGTGTTTCATCCCACAGCTTCAAGAGTGGCACAGATGGCATCGGGAGGCAAGAAGAGTCTGGCACAATCTATCTTTCAGGTGGGCGGCAATGGCGGATCGGCAGTAGGTCCGCTGCTGGCTGCCATCATCATCCTGCCTTTCGGACAGCATGCCATCTCCTGGTTTGCCCTTGCAGCCCTACTCGCTGCCATCATCATGGTAAGATTGGGAGTCTGGTACAAGGCACGACTGGCTTACGTGGTGAACCATCCGCAGAAACAACCGCTTCTCAATACCCATATTTCCAAAAGGGTGAAGTATTGGGCACTGTTTATCCTCATCATGCTCGTGTTCTCCAAGTATTTCTATACGGCATGCATCACGAGCTACTTCACCTTCTTCCTGATGGATAAGTTCGGAGTCTCGGTACAGACTTCACAGCTGTGTCTCTTCGTGTTCCTTGCTGCCTTTGCCATAGGAACAGTGGCAGGAGGAATGCTGGGTGACAAGTTCGGCAGAAAGTATGTCATCTGGTTTTCCATTCTGGGAGCAGCACCTTTCGCCATCGCCATGCCTTTCGTCAACTTCACGTGGACCATCATCTTTACCTTCCTGTCAGGATTGATCATTGCCTCGGCTTTCTCTTCCATCGTGGTATATGCCACCGACCTGATGCCAGATAAAGTAGGACTGATAGCCGGCATTTTCTTCGGACTGATGTTTGGCTTGGGAGGTTTGGGCTCTGCTTTCTTCGGCTGGTTAGCAGACAAGACGAGCATCGAGTTTATCTTCCAGGTGAGTGCCTTCCTGCCATTGCTCGGCATCATAGCAGGATTCTTGCCGAATACACAGAAGAAAAGCGTTGAAGAAACGGATGAAAACGCAAAGTAAATAAAAGACTAAAATGATAAGAGAATATTAACAAATGGAACAAGAAGAAAAGAAACAGAAATCTCAAGCTGCAGAGAATCAGGCATCCTGCTCGTCTCTGCAGCCAGTTGCACCACATCCTTTTATTTCTGTCATACCGCTGGCAGTACTTATCACCCTCATCGTCCTGGTTGTCAAAATCTTCCCTGATGATGCCCTGGCTGGTGCCTCTCAGGTGGCCCTCATGATAGCCACTGCCGTTTGTGTAGCACTCGGTATGGGCATCTATAGGATGAAATGGAATATCTTTGAAGAGATGATCAAAAAGACCGTGGGCGATGCCGGAGTATCAATCCTGATCCTGCTGCTCATCGGAATGATGTCAGCTACCTGGATGATCAGTGGTGTGGTCCCCACATTAATATATTATGGTGTACAGATCATGTCGCCAACCTTTTTCCTTCCCTGCGCATGCATCATCTCCAGCATCATTTCTGTGATGACGGGAACCTCATGGACCACTATTGCCACCATCGGTATTGCTCTGATGGGAATCGGTGATGCCCTGGGTATACCAGCCCCCTACACCGCTGGAGCTATTATCTCCGGTGCCTATTTCGGGGATAAACTCTCGCCAATGAGCGATACCACCGTCCTGGCTTCGAGTATAGCCGGAGCGGATCTCTTCTCACATATCCGCTATATGCTCTATACTACCATACCAAGCATCCTGCTCTCGCTGGTACTCTATCTCATCATCGGACTCTGTTATGATTCCAAGCCAGTGGATATCAGCCAGTATCTTACCGGTCTGAGTCATGGTTTCAATATCTCTCTGTTTACCATGCTCGTTCCGGCTTTTACAGGATGGCTCATCTACCGCAAGACGCCATCCCTCATCACACTTCTTCTTTCAGCCCTTTCAGCATGCATCTGTGCCCTCATTCTCCAGCCGGAAGTACTTGTAGGGATAGCAGGTGAAGACAGCATCTCTGCCAAAAGCCTCTTTAAAGGAATCATGACCACCTGCTATACCCATACCCAGGTAGATTGCGGCATGGCTAACATCAATGATCTCGTAGCCACCCGAGGTATGGCTGGCATGCTCAATACCATCTGGCTCATCCTCTGTGCCATGTGTTTCGGTTCATGTATGGTAGCCAGCGGCATGCTCCACGCCATTACCCACATGCTCCTGAAAAGCATCCACAGCACCGTATCACTTGTCTGCAGCACCGTGACATCAGGTGTCTTGCTCAATCTCGTTATGGGCGACCAATTCCTGAGCATTATTATGAATGCATCTATCTATAAGGATGAATATGCCGAACGAGGCTATCGTCCGGAACTCTTGAGCCGAAGTACAGAGGATAGTGCTACCGTAACGAGCGTATTGGTTCCATGGACAGCCTGCGGTATGACGCAGAGTACGGTTCTTGGTATCCCGACACTTGTCTATCTCCCCTTCTGCTTCTTCAATATCATCAGTCCTTTGATGAGTTGTCTGGTTGCCATCCTTGGCTTCGTACCCAACCCACAACCCAGGGAAAACAAAGCATCTGCAGCGGAAGAGTCTGATATCCATTAATATAAATAGGAGATTCCTAGATTCCCAATCCGTAAGCCAATCAACTTACAGATTGGGAATTATTGCTTATAAGTTTTTTATCAAGAATTTTATAAATTCATCCTTGACATTAGAGATTTCTCCCTTGTCATAGATTGTAAGAAGAGTTACATTCATACCATCCTCACTAACTTTTACATTAAGAGTTAGGATTCTTGCACCACCACTTTTGCCTTTACCCTTGTCAGCAATGGTCATTCTTATCTTACGAACGCCACCACCAAGGTCATCTCCAACAAGAGGATTCTTGTAAATTTCATCTAACCAAGCATCATAGTCAGATTTCAATGAATGATATTTTTTAGCCAAACGTTTAAACTGTCTTTTAAACTCAGAGCCATATTCAACATGTATTTTCATGTCAATCTTCCATTTCTAAATCTTTTAATAAATCCCTTGCATCTGGTAGTTTTCTTCCTTCCAACTTAGCAAGTTTCACTTCCTGCAATGCTCTTGTCAAACTTTCCTTCACAAAAGCTTGCTGCTTCTGTGTCTTTGTCAAGACAGGCTCTTTTACAACTGTAGTTGACACAACACCACGAAGCATATTAATAGCCTTACGAATGTTTTGCAGAGGCTGGTTAGTATCTACCGTAACTAATATCTGTTTCATAATCTTCTCCTTTTAAACGTTTTACTGAATTAGGTTGCAAAAATACTTTTTTCCCCTCACACCGCCAAACTTCTTGCATTATTTTAACGTTAAAGGTCTATATTCCAGTCCATTCTTGTCATTATTATCAAACCATTTCTGAAAATCCTAGACAACGAACTATAAGATGTCTATATATTTATTTCACTTGCTTTCTTCGTCTTTCTGTCCCAAAAAATATGATTTTCATGTTCAGAACTCTTCTTCGCCAGTGGGTTGCATCTTGCCACCGCACTTTGGGCAAGTATGCATATCCCACCTGTGAATCCTGTCAGAACCACATCTTAGACATAGCCTTCCTACAAGAGAACAATTTAATACCCCACTTGCGTTGGATATCTTGCCAATCTATACCATCATCGACATGATAGAGACTGTAGAATAACCCATAATATAATGAAAGAGAGTCCTTTAAAAAACCGGACTCTCTTTTAATACTGAGCTCCTTTAAACCAGTCCGTTTAAATCAATGGAATATTTGGTAGGAAGTTTCTGCTCCTTCTTGATAAACATCAGCATGTAAATAGGGAGATAAGTGATTTTTCCCACCTTCTTCACATTATCATTACACAGCACATAGGCTTTAGAAATCTGATAAGTTGTTGAGTTCACCACATTCGTAAGCGCTTTGTGACGCTCATAATCCTTGCCCGATTTAATCTCTATCGGCAACACCTCACCATTTTGCTCTATCACAAAATCCAGTTCACCCTGGCGCTTGTTGTTATAATAATACAACTGGAAACCGTGCGCCCAGAGCTCTTGTGCTACGGCATTCTCATATACCGAACCAAAGTTGATGGACGGTTCGTTATCCAAAATCTTCAGTTGAATGCCATCCGCATAAAGACTTGCCAAAAGACCAATATCTGCCATAAACAGCTTGAATAAGTTTCTGCTGCTCGACAAAATCAACGGCACAGTAGGCTCCTCAACATTATATACCGGCAAAGCTACACCGGCATCCTTCAACCACAAGAAACTGTTCTGATAACGTGCAAACTTGATGTTTTCATTCAGGTTCTTCAATATGAAACGCTTGTTCTTGGCATCAAGCTCAGCAGGGATCCTGTCAAAGATTTCCTGAATATACAATTTATGGTCAGGGTCATATTTTGCTATATCCTGCTTATAGAGACGTATGATAGCCTGCTGCTCTGCCATTACATCTTGCAGATTATTGGTAGCCAGATATTTATCAACAGCTGCAGGCATTCCACCTACTATAAGATAAAGGCGGAATACCTCCATCATCTTTTCATGGATGAATTCATCTACAGCAGTCCCTTCAGTAAAATGCTTCCTCAAAGCATCTATAATTCTATCGTTGATACCAACTGCTGTAGCAAACTCCTCCAAATCAAGAGGATACATATCTTTCACATCCATATATCCACTGGTGCAGAACGGAGATTCTTGATCTCCACACCCAATAGGCTACCGCTAAAACATAGCGATAGCTCCCCTCTTCCACCAGAAATTTGATGGCAGTTACGATTTCCGGGCATTCCTGCACTTCATCAAAGAACACAAGGGTACTGCCCTTGATCAAATCCTGGCTGGTCACAGTGGAGAGACGCAACAAGATGTCCTGACTATTCTTCGCCTTGCTGAAGACCTTTACCAAGCCTGGATTTTCGATGAAGTTGATTTCTATGAATCTTTCAAAATGTTCATGACCGAAACGACGGATAGAATATGTTTTTCCTATCTGTCTTGCTCCTGTCAACATCAAAGCTTTCTTATTCGTTTCGAAGAAATCAGCTAAATATCTGTCTATCTTACGTTTAATCATATCCTTGTCCCCTTTTCTATTATTAAACGGACGTATTTTGTCCGCTTTTCCATGGCAAATATACGATAATTTGTCCGTTTTTCCAAGGTATTTACGCATCTTTTTGTCCGTTTTTCCAAATTTTAACAGTTTCCCTTGTAAACTATAAACTGCTATTCCCTACCTCAGCAAGCTATAATAAGGCGGTCCCATCCCGCAAAATATGGCGAGGGCTTTGATGCCCCGCCAACCTTAGAGCGTAGCGGTTCCGAGCGACGAGGAGGAGCGGTTTCCTCCCTCTTCCCTGAGGGTGAGAGGGTCGGGGTGAGAGGTGGAGCCTTCCTTAAGGGTAAGGAAGGACGGGTAGGTTTTCGAAAAAAACTATTGCCCTTACGCATATTTGTGCAAATTACACTTATTAATCATGTGTTTTATGATGTGTGTGCGTAAACAGGTTGCATAAACGTGCAAACGTTTGCACAAAGAAATGTACCCTTTTTGAAAGTTTTTCTTGCTTCGTATTGGATTTCTTCTTATATTTGCAGCCGAAAAAAGATACCAACTAGCAAACGAAGACTCAGTTTAGTATAAACGAAACCAAATATAAAAGTAAAGATAAGATGAAGCAAACATTCATAAAATCAGCTATGTTGCTGCTGCTGATCCTTTCAATGGCAACAACGCGAGCGCAGGAGGTCGCTCTGAAGACCAACTTACTGGGATGGGCTTCCACATCTGCCAACGCCGGCATCGAAATAGGCACGGGCAAGAAAACAACCTTCCAACTCTTCGGCACCCTGAACCCCTGGAAGTTCTCGGGCGACAAGAAGATGAGATTCTGGAATGTTATGCCAGAATACAGATGGTATACCTGCCAGAAGTTTGGAGGCCATTTCTTCGGAATTCATGCCTTAGGCGGTGAATACAACATTAAAAACATTGACATGCCCTTCGGCATCCTGCCGAAAACTCTGGAGGGCAGGCACTATGAAGGCTGGTATGTAGGTGGAGGCCTCACCTACGGCTATCAGTGGTTGCTCAATAAGCACCTCAATTTCGAAGGGTCTATCGGTTTGGGATATGCCTACAGTCCTTACAAGCTTTACGGACGATGCGAAAAATGTCTCGACAAAGACCACCGCAACTATGTGGGCCCTACAAAAGCCGCACTATCTCTCATATACGTGTTCTAAGAATTTAACTTAACTGTGGTTTTAAACTGACAATATAAACACGTAATAACTAGACAGAATACAAAAAATTTTAGGGAAATCATAATATGAATAAGATGAAGCTTTATGCGGTCATTTCGCCCCTCTGCATGCTCTTCTCTCAGGGCATCATGCCTGCTCAGGCTCAACAGCTGGCAGGGGGTAAGGTTCAGGTAGACAGCGTCTTGGCACGCAAGAACGGCAACCGGATGGACGTTGCCTTCCGTATGAATTTGAACGATTTGAAGATGAAATCAGAGCAGCAGATTGTTTTTACACCGGTAATGGTAGGAACTGATTCTATCGCTCTCAACCCTATCATCATCCAGGGTAGAAACCAGGCTGTAAGATACCGCCGACTTGCCGACAGCAAGAAGAATCCGCAGGCACAGGTTCTTACCCGCAAGAACAAGACCAATCAGCAGGTTTACTTCGCCCAGTCTGTTCCTTATCAGAAATGGATGAAGAAGTTCAAACTCTCGGTAAAGGAAGATCTCTGCGGATGCGGCAACCTGATAGAACAGGACAATACGCCGATTGCGGATATCGACCGTACACCGAAGATTACGAAGGATTTCTTCGTGCAGCCGAAGGCGGAAGCCAAGAAGGTGAGAGCCGAAAAGGGTGAAGCTTATCTCAGCTTTGTGGTTAACAAGAGTTATATTCTTGCCAACTTCCGTGAGAATGCTACTGAGCTGAAGAAGATTACTTCCACCATCGACCTGGTGAAGAACGATAAGAACGTTGAAATCACAGATATTGGTATCCACGGTTTTGCTTCGCCTGATGGTTCGTATGCCAACAACAAGCGCCTTGCCAACGAGCGTGCAGCTGCCCTCCGCAAATATGTGAGCAGCCTCTACACCTTAAACAGCAAGCTCTTTACCTATCAGGCTACACCGGAAGACTGGGAAGGATTCAAGAAGAAGATTCAGGCTAGTCATCTGGCTGATAAGGAAGCAATTCTCGAGATAGCTAACTCCTCGCTGGCTCCCGACGATAAGGACCTGAAGATCAGAAAGCTCCATCCGGCTAGTTACCGCTACATCCTGGATCATATCTATCCTCGTCTCCGTCATAGCGACTATACGGTAACCTACACGGTTCGTCCGTTCAGCATCGAAGAGGCCAAGGAGATATTGAAGACCAAACCACAGCAGCTTTCTCTGCAGGAGATGTTCCTGGTGGCACAGACTTACGAGCCGGGTTCGCCAGAGTTTAACGAGGTATTCGACATTGCTGTCCGCCTCTTCCCAGATGATGAGACAGCGAATCTCAATGCCGCCTGCACCGATTTGCAGAAAGGCGATCTTACTTCTGCCGAAAAGCATCTTGCCAAGGCAGGCAACTCGAAAGAGGCAGAACGTGTAAGAGATGTCTTCAAGCAGATAAAGAAATTGGAATAACAGAAAATTAGAGAATAACGATTATATACAAGCTTAACTTTCAAAAATTATGAAGATTAAACATTTATTTGGCTTGGCTGTCATCGCAGCTATGACAGCAAGCTGTTCAAGCAATGAGGATCTGGGAACCGCAGGTCCAGGTACTGGTACTAATGAAACTGGTGTTGGTTATGCATCTTTCTCTATCAACTTGCCTACAACAAGCGGAACACGTGCAGATGACGACCTTACATTCGAGAATGGTGATGCCAATGAGTACAAGGTAAATGATGCAACCTTACTCATCTTTAAGAAGGGGGGGGAGGCAACTAAAGAAGGTGATTACACTTTCGTTGAGTGTGCAGAGTTGGGTTCAATGGCACCATGGAAAGATAAAAATGAGCCAGGTGTAACCACTCATGCTAAAATTACAGCCAAGCTGGACAAGGTGAATAGAACTGATAAATTCTTCGCATTGGTGCTCTTGAACAATGGTACTGTTGCTAATGCCAAGGTTACTTTGCCTACAGATGGTGAAAAGTTCTCTAAGTGGAACACAGAAAAAGTTACGAATAAATTTGCAACTCCCGAGAATGGCTTCTATATGGCAAATGCTCCTCTGTTCGAGAATAATAATGTTACTACTTTAGTTCCTATTGTGAGTGATAAGATTTACCCTACAGAGGAAGAGGCTGCCAAGAATCCAGCAACAGATATCTATGTAGAGCGTGGTCTTGCAAAGGTTACCTTAGGTACAGGTACAACAACAGAAAAGACGGTTACTAGTGACACATATCAGGGTGATAAGGTTACTATCTCTAAATGGGCTTTGGATGTTACCAACAAGAAGGCCTACCCTATCCACAATGTTGATGGATTGAACGAAGACTACACTGAAATTTGGAATAACAATGCCACTACTTCATCTTCAATCAACGGCGCTAACACTCAGCGTTTCGTAGATAACAATACAGCAACCCTTGCAAAGCGTGTATATTGGGGTATAGACCCTAACTACAACAACAATAGTTATGCACCCTCGGAGAGGCTGGCAAGACTGCTCGTGAAAAAGAGTTCAACTATGTTACAGCAAATACAGACGTAAAAGCAGAGCCTACTACCTCATTGTACTGTCTTGAGAATACATTCAATCTTGACAATATGATGCAGGGGCAGACTACTCGCGTTATTTTCAAAGCTACATATAAGCCAGCAAGTTTACATGAAGGAGAAAAAACATTCTACAAGATTGGTAAGAACACTGCTATTTGGAGAGAAGCCGATCTTAAGCAAGAAATCGAAGCTGCAGTTGCTAGTGTTGTCTTAGGCGCAGCAGGAAAAACCACTGTCACTTTGAATGCTGAAGGAAATGATATCACTGCAGCAGGTACTCATTATATAGAAGCAGCTAATATCAGCGTAACTGGTGCAACCATTACACCTGAAAATATCACCGCCATTAATACCCAGTTGGGTCTCAACAGGGATAAAAAGGTTGGTATTAGCACATACGCAGATGGTGAGTCTTACTACGTTGCCCGTATCAAGCACTTCGGTGATGCCTTGACTAGGTGGGATTCTAGTATGTCTTACGGCACTGATAATCTGTCATTCTTGGGTCGTTATGGTGTGCTCCGCAACAACTGGTATGAGTTGACTGTAAATAGCGTTAGCGGTCCTGGTTATCCTAGCGTTCCTGAGGTTAAGCCTGAAACTCCAGATGATGAGAATGACAACTACATCAAGGTTAGCGTGAAGATCCTCAAGTGGGCTAAGCGTTCTCAGAAGGTCGATCTGTAATCCATTTCACATTATTATATATAGCTCAGCCGCTCTAGCGCTAAGGAGCGGCTGGCTATATCGGAAGAATAAGAATCAATTTATACACTTTACTTTTTCATAAAACAGATAAGCATCATGGCAAACAAGAAGTTTAACAGTTGGATCAAGAATATATGCATGGGATGGGGATTCATCATGGCGGGCAGTATGCTCAGCAGCTGCAACGACTTGATGCACGACGACCTGCCTCCTTGTGACATGGGTGTTGACTTGCAGTTCAAGTACGACTACAACGTGCAGCGTGCCGACATGTTCAATGATCATGTGGGCGGACTCAGCGTATTCGTATACGACGAGCAGGGCAACTTCATTGCTCGCCATGATGCCTATAACGATGCGGTATCACAGCCACTCAAGGACCCTAACTATGCCATGCGAATCAATCTGGAACCGGGCAAATACAGATTCGCAACCTTCGCCTTCCAAAAGAAATACGAAGATGCACTTGCGCAGCCAGGTGCCAAATTCCAGATAGCTCTGCCACAGCAGGGTGACAACATCACCGCCCTCCATGCACGACTCGACCGCGAACAGGGCAAGGTGAACAACCAGAGCCAACCGCTCGATACTCTCTGGCAAGGACTCAGCAACGAACTGGTTGAAGTAAAAGACCAGCAGGTTACACGCCATACCATCGGTCTGGTTCGTGATACCAAGCAGCTCACCATCAGCCTGCATCAGACCGACGAGCCTGCCAACATCAATGCCGATGACTTCAGTTATCAGATAACCAATGCCAACGGCGATATCAGTTACGACAACTCTCTCCTCCCCGACGAGGAGTTGACATATACCCCATACTATACCTGGACCACTGAGTTTAAGGATTCCGAGGGCAATGTAAAGGAGCGCACCGCTCATGCCGCCCTCATGTTCTCCCGACTCATCTGGCATCCGGCAGCAGAAAACGACAAGAACGCCATCCTCACCATCACGAACAAGACTACAGGCGAAGAGGTGGCACGCATCAATCTTGCTGACTGTCTGGCTCAAGGCCGTGGCGCCTTCGAAGCCCGCCATTATTCAGAGCAGGAATTCCTGGACCGTGAGTACGACTACAAGCTCGACTTCTTCCTCCAGGGCAACCAGTGGAAGTATGTGCAGCTCAGCATTTCCATCCTGGATTGGAGCAAGCGCATCCAGCCTGTCGATTTCTAACCGTTTCAGGTGTCAGAGCCCCTTCCTGGCATTTAGCTCATAAGAGTATTTGACTTTAAAAATTAGAAACAATGAAAATACGAGATTTCATTTTAAGTTTAGTTAGTTGGTTTATATTGTTGGTTACAGTAAGTTGCTCTGACGAACTTGGAGGCGAGTGCGCCCCCATTTCGTCAGAAAGCAACTTGCATGTACTCGTGCCAACCGTGCTCAGCAGCCGCGGCACCCGTGCCGACGATGCTTCCGGCCTTCCTACCTATAATGCTACGGTAGATGAATGCCAGATCAACGACCTGACCCTCTATGCTTTCCCGGTCCCTACAGGAAATGGAAATGATGGCAAGCTTCTGGTAGAGACGCTCCCTGCCCCACTGGCTACAATGATGGCAGAGCCGAATGTTGCTAACTATCAGCTCACCATCGAGCCGGGCACTTACCATATCTATGTGGTTGCCAATATGAACAAGGTGTTGAGTGGTAAGACTATCAAAACAGAAAATGAACTCAAAGATATAGTACTGGGATATGGCGTTGGAGCAGAACCGGGAATGCCGGTTTCTACAAACATCCCGATGATTTATGAGCCAAAGGATGTGAACGGTAATATAATCGATAAAAAAATAGAAAAAGGTGGTGATAAATATACCGAGGTAGCAGCTAACCTGAAGTTACATGCGTAAAGGTTAAGCTGAATCTTATCTTCGATCCTACTGCTGAAGGTTCTGCATTCAATGGTAATAGCTATAGCATCAAGGATATTCTGGCTCAAAAGCTTTCTCCTAGCACCACGCTGAGTTGGAATGGAGCATTTAGCAATTCTAATGTTAGCCCAGATTATGCCAATGGTTTTGAAAATAAAGTTTATGCTACTTCTTCTGAGGCAAGCAATAAGGGTAGTTATTATAAGGCGGGAGACTGGACAGAGGATGCAACCAATGCCAATGTGAATAATAAGGACATCATCACCCTTGTTCAGGGTGCTACTCCTATACCTGCTCCACAGAATGCCGCCGATAAGTGGCTTTTTCAAGGCACTTACTATCTGCCTGAGCGTTATATCGCCGAAGCCTCTCAGCAGTCTACCCTCAAAGTTAATGGCTCTGTGAATGGTAACATTGAGAACTACTATAAGATTAAGCTGGGACATCGTCAGGACGAGAGTTCAACTTCCAAAGAAGTCCCAACTTTCCCTCGTGGCACCTATTATGAGATTATCGGCAAGATCAAGAGTCTGGGAAACATGACTCTCAACTGTAATGTGAGCGTAGAGGACTGGACTCCTGTAACGATAGATGCAGACTTCAGCCATACCACACTGTGGGTAAACAAGACAAGCGCTCAAATAACCTCCATAGAGGAAGACTCTATTTCCTACAAGTCAAATTGGGTGAATGTGGAGTTTGGTTGCGATGCGATTGTTGATGGTAAGCCCCTCGTCGTTGTAGATAAAAGAGATGAGGTCAATCATATTATCACCTTTAGGATTAATCCCGAGATTCCCATGAGTGCTTATGGGGAAGGTAAATTTCCTCCGAAAGGAACGACCAAGATATGGCTGAAGGCTAACAACCTGAAGAAATATCTGGATGTAGACTACAATGTAGAACCTCTGTTTGAGGTTGATCCATTGGAGGTAATCATCTATTATGAGGCAAGTGCAAAAACCAACACAAAGGTATTCACTTGGGTTACAAACTTGGGAGGTATCGTGCTTCCTGACGAGCTGACTTCCACCATTGGTAGCTCAAAAATCAAAATATCGAAGCCATCCGATGAAAACGCTCCCAAGGGAACATTCCAGGTGGAGGCTACAACCGACCCTGGAACAACTACAGTGCATACATTCCGAGTACACTCGAAAGACTCGTATAATAGCAACTATAAGTACAGAGATATTAAAGTAACAGTAAGACCTCCGGTTGACAATTACCGTATCTATTTCCGTGCCATTAATGACAGGTCGTCAAATTCGTCAAATAATGACAAGTTTAAAACTAACCAATTCCAAGGTATTTTGGATGAATACTATGGAACAGGTGATAACAATAACAACTGGAACGATTCTTGGAGTTGGGACAATAAGATGCAAACAAGTAGACATAATGTATATATTTATTCTCAAAAGGGTGAAACGACAGGAACAGCAATACCTAAAGAAAATGTGTGGTACTTTAATGGTAGATATAATAATCCAAGCGGTATGACTGGGGACACGAATAATCCAGGATGGTACTACCAGGACATGGATTTTAATGCTAAAGGATATAGATTGGATAAAGGCGACGGTCAAGAAACTACACCGATCAAGCCTGGCGAGACATTGATGATATTCTACAGCTTCATCAACGATGGTGCGGACCTTCACCGCTGCCCTCAGCACATGGCGCCTGGTATCCCCCTTTTTAACTATGAGGATAGAGAAGGTTGGATACTTTACGACCCGACAACAGACCCTTATTATCGTATTTTCGATGAGAAGCCGATAGTTAAGGATATCAATTATGTTGTCTATACCAAGAAAAAAGTATTAGGCTGGGCGTTTAAGTTCGGTGTCGCAACAGACAATCCGACATCCTCAGAAAGTAATGACCAATATGTACATTGGGACAACACTTGGGATGGTCACAGCGCCAAGAGTTTTACTAGCGTACAAGTAGGAGGCTGGTGGAAGACAACGATAAGGTTAAAAGCGGTTGACGGCTATCATGAGAAGGGTATAGTCCTTCAGTTTGAAAAGGATGCCTATGAAGAGAAATATACCCTTTTCGGAGGTAGAAGTTATGAGAAGTATAACGATACAGGATATTATGACAATGATAGGTGGTATCCTGGTAAACCATCAGATGTATAAACAAGTAAAGTAAGTAAGGAAATGAAAAAGATAATATCTCTTTTAGTGGCACTGCTGACATTGGCAGCATGTAGCGACACTTTGAACGAAGGTTCCAACCCAAGCAACAAGAATGGGGTGGAAGATGGGGGCATCACGCTCACCATCAACCTTCCCGACTTTTCAAAAGAGGAGCTGACAAGGGCTGGCGAGAAGGGATTGACAAGTCTGAACGTCGTGGCTTACGATAATGACAAGAACTTCCTTTCCAACCAAAAAATCACAAGCTGGAAGGTTGTTTCTGATGGTTATAAAGTGAAAGTGCCAGTCACGGACAAGGCTACAATGATTCATCTGGTTGCCAATGACGGTGATTTGTCAGATACTCAATGTCAGAGTGGTTTGGACAAGGCTGCCATTTCGGGAACAATCAACACAGAGAATCCTGTCTGCTGGGGAATGATCAGCGTGTCAAACTTGATGAAGGCAAATCCGGAAATCAGTCTGCTGCGCCAGTTTGCCAAGGTAAACGTCAAGTATGAGAAGACTACATCCAGTGATTTCAATGACGACAAGACGTTTGAGCTGGAGAGTTTCCAGTTGTATGATGCGGCTGACAAGGGAACCATTGCGCCGACAGAATGTAAATACGAGTCGGCAACGCCCAACGTGCCGGCTGATGCAGGCGAAGCTAATAGCGGATGGCAGACAGGCGAAACACCTTTCTATGAGACTGCCGCCGGTCAAGCCTATCTCATCGTGAAGGGTAAATATAATAGTGTGGAGTCTTACTATAAAGTATCCTTCCTTACCGACAACGACATGACAAAACCGATGGCACTGCTGCGCAACCATGCTTATACGGTGACTATCAAGCACGTCAATACCTACGGATGGCCCACAGTGGATGGGGCTATTGCAGACCCATATCCCGAGAACCGAATGAAGGTGGACGTGAAAGATGATAATCCTTTGGTTAACGATATGATAGCCTGCAAGGACTACCATCTGGGAGTAAGCGACCAAGTAAGCGGCGCATGGGATGAAGAGAATATTATCGCCACTGTCGTTACAACTATCAAGAACAATGAGAAGCCGACTTTCTCTAAGTCCGGTGACTGGATAAAAGGTGTCACGGTCAGTGAGACTATCACCGTGCCGGATACTGACGGTTCAAACTCTACTACAGGTAAGAAATATAAGATTTCGATTGCGGTAGATAAAAATGAATACTCTGAGGAACCACGCACAGGAAAGGTAATCGTGAAGTCGGGCGACTTGACCCGCACCATAACCGTGACCCAGAAAGGTAAGGACTTCAAGCGTTCTGACAGACTCGTAAAGCTTATGACATCAAGCAATGTGGGCACATCGGAAGAATATAATGACTATTTCAACAAATTCCTGCCAGGTACTCAAGGTATCAGCCGAAGGATATGCAGAACGATATTGTCAGAAACGATGGTCTGCACTTCGGGGTGGGAACTAACGAGTTCAGCTATCTGATTCCAATGAAAAAAGGTGATGATGTGACTTATGGCGCAAACAGCAACTTGTTTAAGGTAACGGATAATGGAGACGGCAACTGGAAAGTGACGCTGAACAGCGGTGCTGACAACTATGACATCTGGATCGGCGACTTCACCATCACCTATCAGGAGAATGGACACAACATTGATATCACGTATCCCGTTTATCATTGTGGACTCTTCCACAAGATAGATGCCACCGACAACCAGCAACCGCCTGTTGATCAATCTCGTGTCAGCGGCCGTTTCTACTACGGTGTAGTGAAGGTGAAAGGAAAGAGTAAAACATACGTCATGCTCAACCGCAACCTCGGAGCCTCCAGCGACAGATGCTATGCTCCGGGCACCAAGGCGTTGGAAGCTAACAAGGGTGCTATTGGCGGATACTTCCATATTGCTAAAGCGAAACAGGATCAGGCAAATGCAGGTAATCTTATCGGCAATCTGCCTCAAGGTTTCACTATTCCCGAGAATAGTGTGTTCCAAGACATCATAGACGGCGGTAATCTGAAAGAGGAGACCCGCTACACCTTGTCGGGCGAGGCGTACAACAGTGTTGAGATAACAACAGACAATTCGGAGCTGCCCGTAATCTATTTGCCAGCCACAGGATATGTGGAGGGTGAGGCTTTCAGAAATGTCACCCATGTCAGCCTATGGACCCGCACGCTACTCTCAGGAAATCAGGGTTTCGACACCACCAGTCCTGAGTATGGCTTCTGGTATCGCTATTTAGATGTGTATGGTAAGATTTGCACCATGTCGAATCTCCGCTTCGTCAGCGGTAATGCAGGTAAAAACACCGGGACTTACAGGGCCATGCCAATCCGCCTGGTACATGTTCTGTAATAAACATAAGATAAGTGATAAATATAATAACATCTTTTACTTAGATATAAATATAGTTTAAAAACAGCAGTTTTACAAAGAAGGGCTGGATTTTCGTGAGAAAGTCCAGCCCTTCTTTTTGTCTGGATACTCCCAAAAAGGAGTCAAGACGGCACAGAGAGGTTATTATGCTAGTACTGGCGTGGTAAAGGCGCTTCCATCGCTTATTGAGGGTGAATGAGAGCAAGAAAACGAATGAATGAGAGTAAGAAGAGGGGTAAAACAAGGATTTTAACCTACTAAAACAGTTCTTTCAACTGAGAAAAGAAACATTTATACTTAGATAAAATCTCCGTTCATAGACGTTGAATGTCCGTTCAACGTCGATGAACCGCCATTCATAGACGCTGAACCGCGGTTCAACGTCTATGAACGGAGATTTCAATAGGGTTAAAGAACATTTTATCCTATAATCAACCAAGACTTTTCCCGAGATTAACCCATTATTAATACAGCAAGAAGGAAGAAAGGAGATAAGAGGAAGCCTGAAAAGAAATAAGAGAAGGGAGAAAAGAAATAAAAGGTATAAGGAAATGAGATAAGGGGCATAAATGAAGAAAAGATGTTTTTAATTTGGTGGTTTCACCATTTATTCGTATCTTTGCCAACAAAGAGAATATCACTTAAAAGAAAGGCGAGCAATTATGGCAAGAAAACTATATCCGATAGGATTACAAACTTTCGAACGAATCCGAGTAGAGGATAAGTTCTACATCGACAAGACGGAATATGTATATCGTATGGCACATACGGATGGTACTTATTTCTTCCTGAGCCGTCCACGCCGTTTCGGAAAGTCGCTGTTGCTGACTACCATGAAGAGCTATTTTGAAGGCAAGAAGGATCTTTTCAAAGGACTCGCCATCGAAAAGCTGGAAAAGGATTGGATAAGCTATCCGGTGCTGCATTTCGATATGAGCATGGGTAAGCACATGGAGATAGCCCAGCTGGAAAGATATTTCGACCAGCGACTTGCAGAACAAGAGCAGAAATGGGGTATTACGAATCCGGCTATTGATGCCAACGACCGCCTCATCTCACTTATCCAGACTGCCTATAGGGAAACGGGCAAGCAAGTGGTAATACTGATTGACGAATATGATGCCCCTTTGCTTGATGTGGTGCACGAGGATGAAAAACTGGAAGAACTTCGCAACGCCATGCGCAATTTCTACAGTCCGCTAAAAGGATGCGAGAAATTGCTCCGCTTCGTATTCCTCACAGGCATCACCAAATTCTCTCAGCTCAGCATCTTCAGCGAATTGAACAACATCACCAATATCAGTATGGACGAGCCGTATGCCGGCATTTGCGGAATTACGGAAGATGAACTGGTGAACGGAATGCGGAATGACATAGAGGCACTTGCTGAAAAATTAAACTTATCGTATGAGCAGACGTTAGCTAAGTTAAAGGATAATTATGACGGCTATCATTTTACATGGCCTTCTCCAGACGTTTATAATCCGTTCAGCTTATTAACCTGCTTTGCCAAGCAGAAGATTGATTCCTACTGGTTTGGATCAGGCACTCCTACTTATCTGATCAATATGATGCGCAATTTCAACTTTCTGCCAGCGAACCTGGGCGAGAGCATGGAAGCCGGAAAGGATGACTTTGATGCTGCCACGGAAACCATGACCACCATCATGCCACTGCTCTATCAGAGTGGCTACATCACCATCAAGGATTATGATGAAGAAACGGAGCTCTATACCCTAGCCATTCCCAACAAGGAAATAAGAGTTGGATTGTACAGAAGTTTGTTGCCTCATTATCTGACCTCAAAGACTGCGATGTGCAATACCACCATCGCCAAGATGTCGGTGCTTATTAAACAGCGCAAGATAGACGAAGCATTACAGTTGCTGAAATCGTTTTGGGAGACGGTGCCTTATTGCAACAACACCCATTACGAAGGTCATTACCAGCAAACGATGTATATCATCTTTGCCTTGCTCACGAATTTCAGGATTATAGTGGAGCAACATACGTCAAAGGGGAGAATTGATATAACCATGGAGACTGACGATACTATCTATGTAATGGAGCTGAAGTTTGGAAAGACTGCCCAGGAGGCTCTTGAGCAGATAGAAAGCAAGCATTATGCCGATGCCTTTGCCATGAGCGGCAAGGAAATTATCAAGGTAGGTATGAGCTTCAATATCAAAGATGACAACACCATCGTGTTCGATTGGAAATCATCAGAAATTTAGATGACAAAAACAAAAAGCGTGCAGGCGACTATGATGTGGCTTGCACGCTTTTTTGTCAAAGATAGAGTTCTCACTTACATTAGGATTTATTATCTTATATATCCCAACAAATCAAGATACATCATTCTTGACTCTAAGCACTCATCTTCAGGAATATGATTTGCCTCTTTCTCCAAACTCTCAGTAGAGTACAAGAATTTGAAGCCATTCTTTTCATAAAAATGAAGCACATTTTCCTTATTGTAAGCATCAACAACAATGAAACGGCAACCAGTCTTATTGTCTGGTAACAAAAACCAAGATATGATATAGTCTATCGCTTGTGATCCAATACCATCATGAGTACTTTGAAAATCCTTGGCTACTCCAAGTCTTCCAATCAATACTGCAGGATAACTCCTTGTTCTTTTAGAATTAGGAATTTTCCTCTGTATTCGATTTCTTGAAGCATTTGGAATTAAAGCTGCCTTGATACTGTCGTTAGCTAATGTAAAGGCACAGACTATTTCATCCTTACCACTTCTTTCAGTTGCAAAGAAATATGTCTTCCCTAATAATTGCCCATCATAGAGATAAGCCTCTCGATGAAAGAAGTCATCAAGGTCTTTATCGCCACAGCTAAAAGTATCAAGCTCCTCTTTTGTCGTAACTCGATAAAGAGAGCAATTACTTTGCAAAAGGACTCTTTCCTCCATGCGCTTTCAAATTAGCAGTTGAACGAATCAAAATCTTCTCAACGTCATCAAATGACATTCGCAATGCCTTTCTTTGTGGATTGCGTTCATTCTCCTCTGCCTCACGAACAAATCGTTCAGCGGTCTCACCTGTCAAAACAGGAATGCTTCTTATCTCTAATGCCATAATCTTCTCCTTTTAAACGTTTAACTCTGCCGCAAAATTACGCTTTTTCCTCGAAACCACCAAGCAATTAACAAGAAATCTGCAAGTTATCAGCAAATTACCACGAAATCAACCGTAAACTATTAACTGTAAACTATAAACTGCTATTCCCAGGCGGTCCCATCCCGCACAATATCTGGCGAGGGCTTTGATGCCCCGCCAACCTTAGAGCGTAGCGGTTCTGAGCACCGAGTAGGGCGGTTTCCTCCCTCTTCCCTGAGGGTGAGAGGGTCGGGGTGAGAGGTGGAGCCCTCTTTAATGGTAAAGAGGGACGGGGTGATTTTAGAAAAAGCAGCACTAAGGGCGGTTTCCCTCTTCTTTCCTAAAAGAAGAAGACCGAGATGAAAGGTGGAGCCTTCCTTAATGGTAAGCCCCTTATATCCAAGGCAATACCTAAATTGACTGCTTACCCTCATTTCTCATATTTTATTCCTGGATATATCACCAATACAGCATACCAAGCATATTGCAAGCAGTTACACTTATCGGTGTATTTTACATTGCTTTTTAACCTACTTGATAAGTATCAAATCAAAGTACATTAGACGAGTCTTTAATGGCTTATCAGAAACAATACCTCTATATGATTTTTCCTGCTCTTCTGTGCTGAACATAAAATCAAAACCATTCTTCTTATAAAATGCTACAGGCACATCTTCATTATAGGCATCAACTACCAAATAACGACATCCCGTTTTATTATATGGCTCAACAAACCAGGACTTAATAAAGTCCATTACTTCTGTCCCGATATGAAGATGCTGAAATTTTGTTGAAATTCCCAATCTTCCTATAAGTACAGCAGGATATATCAAATCCTGTTTTATATGAGGAACATGCTTTCCAACCTTTTTCTTTCTCGCATTAGGCAAGTATTTTGTGAAAATACTGGCATTTGAGACCGTAAAGGCACATACGATATCAGCCTTGGATTCCTCAAGATAATAGCAGTAAGATTTACCGAACAAGTTGTCGGCATAAGACACAGCATCATTATGGAAGAATCCATCCAAGTCTTCATTGCCACATGAAAATGAAATAGATTCTTCCAATATTTCTTTTGTCAATGGTGAAAACACCGTTTTATCTGCTAAAAATCCCATAATACTAACTTAAAATTTTGCTTTTGCCAGAATAGCCTTCATCTCAGCACGCTGCTTTGAGAAATCTATGCTACCACGCTTCTTCAATGTTTCTTCAGCTTTTTCTCTGAAAGCTAAAGCCTCATCACCTGTCAGCATTGGGATACCACTAATTGCTAATGCCATAATCCTATCTCCTATTTATTAGTTTATATTTCTGCCGCCAAAGTTACACTTTTTTCTCGAAACCACCAAGCAATTAACAAGAAATCTGCAAGTTATCAGCAAATAACCACGAAATCAACCGTAAACTATAAACTGTAAACTATAAACTGCTATTCTATAATGAATTGTGCATGCAAAGTTAAGAAAAAAACAATATTCAAAGGCAAAAAAACAAGAAAAATCTCAGAAACTTATAATTTTTTATAAAAAGAACAATATATTATACCTTTTCTTGCGTAATCTAGATTTTTTGGTTAACTTTGCACGAAAAGTACAATATAATATACTACTTGGTATGAAAATTCAAGAAGTAATGAAATTGCAGCGTAAGGCCTTGGGGATTACCCAGCAAGACCTCGCTGACATGTCTGAGGTAGCCATTTCTACCATCAAGCAAATAGAGAGCGGTAAAGGCAACCCTTCCCTATCGACGGTTGAAAAAATCATGGATATCCTTGGCATGGAGGTTAAATATGAGATTCGTCAAACCGTTTAAATATAGTAGGATATGAGAAAAGCTATCCTTTTTTGGGCGGTAAGATGAAACATACCTATTTCAAATCGTCCAAGAAAGAATTCAAAGATTCAATCGTAAATCAGAATGAGAATCATGAAACTGACATATATCTTTCATAGTGGTTTTGCAGTGGAGACCCAATCCTGCGTATTGGTCTTCGATTATTGGATGGATCCCGCCGATTGTATGCCGGTGATTCTGTCCAAGGGTAAGCCTGTGTATGTACTTGTAAGTCATTTCCATGAAGATCACTTCTCGCGGGAAATCTTTTCATGGCGCAAGCGCTACCCACAGACCTCTTTTACCTACATACTCTCCAAGGACATCATCAGACATCACAGATGCCAAAAGGTCAAAGCTGACGTCTTGATGGTAAAGGGGAAATCATGGTGCGACAAAAATATAAAGATAGTTGCAGCCGGTAGTAATGATAGCGGTGTGTCTTGGATAGTAGAAGTTGAAGGCAAGCGTATCTTTCATGCAGGCGATCTGAATAATTGGTACGCCAGGTTCTTGACTTCCGACTATAAGGGTGGAACCATCTGGAGCTTTGAGTTTGGCGAGATAGACCCTCAAAAAGACGAGAAGCAATATTTGGGTGAACTCAAGGACATCAGAAAAATGACTGATAGCTTTGATGTTGTGCTGTTTCCTGTAGATGGCCGCATAGGTAATGGCTATACCCGTGGTGCAAGACAGTTCATAGAGCAATTCCAGACAGGTCTGTTTGTCCCAATGCATTTTGTGGCAAGTGGTTTCAAAAGCGCCTGGCGTATGAAAGAGTTTACCGATGCTGTGCAAATTCCGTTTTGGAAGATAGCACATGAGGGCGAATCGATAGATATATGATTCTTGTTCCATGAAGGGTGGTAATCATTCCAGGACTAGCAAGGCAAGAGATACGACAATATTATAAACATAGAATGACATAATTAACAATGAATCCAATTGATATAGCACTCCGTATAGCAACGTCAGCCCATGCCGGTCAACTTGATTGCGATGGCTATCCTGTTATCCTTCATCCACTCACAGTGGGCTTGATGGGCCATACAGAGGAGGAAATGATGGCAGGCTTTCTGCATGATGTGGTAGAAGATACCTCCTACTCCTTTGAGAATTTGCTTCATGAAGGTATTCCCACAGGTGTAGTGAATGCCCTTCGCATCCTTACACATCAGCTGGGAACTGATTATTTCGATTATGTGCAGAGCATTATCGATTCTCAAAATCCCATTGCACTTCAAGTGAAGTACAATGACCTCCAACATAACTTTCAGAGAGGTAAGGCCTACCCAGACCTTCAGAAGAAACATGGCAAGGCACTGGAAATGATTAAGGCAGCCATCGAAAAATGCTCTCAGGTTGACATCTATCATGCGCCTGAAGACTGCAGTATAGAGGTTGGCATCTTTGCCTGCGGATGTTTCTGGGGCGCGCAACATCAGTTTCAGAAACAGCCCGGCGTACTCAATACCCTGGTAGGATATACCGGCGGCAAAGAGGCTTTTCCTTCCTATGCCGATGTACGAGACCACAAGACGCATCACGTAGAGGCCGTCATCGTGGAGTTCAATCCCCAACAGGTTTCATATGAGAGCTTATGTAAACTCTTCTTCGAGATTCACGACCCGGCACAGACCGATGGTGTTGGTCCTGATTTGGGGCCACAATACCGCAGCTGTATCTTCTATCGTAATGAATCTCAGAAGCAGACAGCCGAACATGTGACGGAACTTCTCCGTAGTAAGGGTGACGAGGTCAATACCTTGCTCCTGCCAGAGGAGATATTCTACATTGGCGAGGCCTACCACCAGCATTATTATGAAAAAACAGGTGGTGAGCCTTATTGCCATCTGAGAACGAAGAAATTCTGAGAAGTAATTTTCTGCAAAATATCAAAGAGGTAAACATAGGCTAGAATTTTCATGTCCAAAACTCTTCTTCGCCAGTGGGTTGCATCTTGCCCCCGCACTTTGGGCAAGTATGCATATCCCACCTGTGAATCCTGTCAGAACCACATCTTAGACATAGCCTTCCTACAAGAGAATTAAAACTAGGTGCAGCATCACCAATTACTCCACCCACCACAAGAGGTACTATGTTTCTGCAGTCTGGACAAGACATGGCTTCGATATGCTGTCCCATGAAGCCACGTCCCTCATATACTTCGGTCTCGTACCCACAATCCTGGCATCTGAATATCTTCTTTTGTGACATAAATAATCTCCTTTCTTACCATTTTAACACCCAACTTGCATTGGATATCTTGCCAATCTATACCATCATCGACATGATAGAGATTGCAGAATAACCCATAATATAATGAAGTAAATAGGTTTGATGCTTCATTATATTATAGGTTAAGCTTAAACCTTTCTTTAAACATAGCCATCTCTCTGGCTGGGATTTGAAGCAGAGTAGCTAAACTTTCCCATTGACTAACTGCTGCTTGAACCTCTTGGATGATGATTTCAGCTTTCTCCCTCTTAATCATGTAGCTTTCAGATGAATCAAGCAGAATATTGATGTCTGCCTTGTTTGAAGATTCATTGATCAGAAGACTCTGATATTCATTGAGGGTAGGATTCATATCATAGGCTGGTGATAGAGTCCAGCCCTTTGGTGTGAGTAGAAAGCCATGGTTTCTGAAGTGGTCATCAGAATTTCCAATGCAGATGTTGAAGACAACCCTTCGGTAGAGTTCCAGAAGATTTTTCTCTACGTCGCAGTGTCATAGCTTTAATCTTAATTATGATATGCAAAAATACATAATTTACTTTATTATAAGATGGGTTATCAAGTTTTTTTAAGAATAATTAGATGTATTAAATTAAACGCAGAAATCTGCCGGCATTACTGCCAGCAGACCTCTGCGTTTTAATTATATTGAAAATCAGATATTTGTTACTCTGAAACAGCAGCCTGTTCTATCTCTGTTGACTCCTGCTGGGCGTTCTTCTGTGGAGTCTCCTGAACCTCAGCTGGCTGCTCAGATTGGGTTGTTTCTACAGACTCTGCTGTTGTCTCTGCAGGAGTCGCCTGCTCTGTTGAATCTTCTGTACCAGCCTGAGGCAAAACAGGTGTGCTGATCTCTGCTGAATCCTTTGGAGTTTCAGGTGCTACTGTATCAACTGGAACTACTTCAGAATTATCTATCATCATTTTGCTTGATGCAAATACGTTGCTTACTGAAACCATTACCATAGCTGCGATAGCTGCAAAAACGAACTTCTTCATAATCTTATCTATTTTAAATTGTTACTATTTATTGTTATTTTCTCTGTTTTGGGATTCATTATCGAACCCGCTATTCATGGTTGCAACCTGCATGCCAAAAGATAATAGAAAAGATGATAAGCTTGATATACAGAGACTTATAATTTGTGTGCCATAAATTACCCCTGTGGAATTTGGGGAAAAAGTGTAGAACTATTCCCCAAAAAACTGGGGAATAACAGAACCACGTAATATCATCTATAGCAATAATGCTTCCTTCGATTTAAATATTCCAGGTCTTCTTGGTGAGCATAGGCTTCCTTTTCAAACCTGATGTTGTAATATGCCCGCATCCAATCCCGATATTTGAGATATAAGTAAAACCATTCTATGATGTACCAGAGGTAGAATGAGATATACAACAACTCCCTTGCTTGGGCCGTATGTATGAGCTCATGGTTGAGTTCCACTTTAGAAAGCTCTTCGCAAGTAACAATTATGCCAAAGAGATTGATTGCAATGAAGTTTTTCATGAAGGAACGTCTCTTGATTTTGATAATCCTAGTCATAAGGCATAAGATTGCTGAGTTCGTCGAGGAAGTTAATCATCATGCTTCCGGTTCCTCTAGACTGGGAAGCTGCCCTTTCTCCGGCAATTCCCATGGCTTTCATGGCATGAAAAGATGCTTCCAGAGGATCGGAGTTCACAGCAAGGAATGCCCCAACGATACCAGTGGCAGTACATCCCATTGCAGTAACCTTGCTCATCATGGAATGTCCTTCATGAACATAAGCCATTCTTTCGCCATCCGTGATGAAGTCTATGGCTCCAGTTACAACTATGATACAGGAAAGTTGCTGAGCCAGTTTTTTAGCCTGTTTCTCAACCTCATAGGTTTCCTGGTGACTATCCACTCCCTGCATGCCTATCTGGTGAGAGTACAATGCCTGAATCTCACTGGCATTTCCCTTGATGACTGTAGGGTGACACCTGAGGATAATCTGTGATGCTATATCCATACGAAAGCGGGTAGCTCCTACTCCAACCACATCAAATACGATAGGAATCCTTCTTTTCATGGCAGCTTCCCCTGCCAGTATCATCGAGTGAGCTGTGGTGCTTTCCGGAACGCCCAGGTTGAGAGCCAAGGTATTGCTCTTGCTACTGATTTCCTCCACTTCTTCCTCGGCACGCGCCATGATAGGTGATGCTCCAATAGCCAATAGGCTGTTGGCAACAAAGTTCATAGCCACATAATTGGTTATGTTGTGTATGAGAGGCTGCTGCTCTTGTATCAATCGTAAATCTGTCTTCATTTGTTTCACTACATTATTAATATATACTGTACCCATTGTCCCTGCACCATTGTTTGGCATGCTCAAATCCTTGGGCTGTGGCTCTGAAGATGTTCCCTTTGAGCAGCTTTCAGCCACCATTGGTGAGCCTTTACGTGGTCTTCTTTAGTTCCCTGACCCAGGTAAAATGCATTGGCAGCATTAACCTGTGATTGTACATCTCCTTTCTCTGCTGCAATCAGATACCAATGAAGAGCTCTTTCGAAGTCCTGTTCCACTCCATCTCCCTGGTAGTAGCATTCTGCCACATTGTAGCATGCGTAAGTATCTCCCAGTTCAGCAGCCTTCATGTACCACTGAAATGCCATCACATGATCCTCCACAACACCGATGCCTTGCGCATAGCAGACACCCATGTTGTTCATCGCCATTAAATCTCCTTCAAGAGCTTGCTGACGATATTTGTTTGCCGTTTCACGTTCCTTTTTCATTTCTGTAATCTCAACTTGGGTGCAAAGGTACAACTTTAATTTTGAATTTCGACACCCTAAAGATACAAAAAGAAAAGGCAGCTGCAAGCATCTTCACAAACGCCTACAACTGCCATCTCTATATAATATATATGGAAACTTTTTTCTACAATTCTCTCAAATTTTCATGAAACATCGCCTGTTAAGCGAAGTTCTTCATGTTGGATCTTGCACCATACTCAGCGCATGCTGCAACTACTAAAGCTAAAATCATTCCTAAAATCATCATAATCTTATCCTTTCTCTATATCAATCTGTTATCCTAATCTACATATTCTTTACCTCATCTAATATACATTAGAGAAACTTCATTGGAAGCATCCTATGGATGCCTCTCAAAGCTTGCTTACTTGCCGAGGCTGATCTTCTTGTTTACATTTACAACCTCTGCAAAAAGAGCAGCTACAACTGCCAATGTCATTCCTAATATCATCATAATGTTACCCTTTCTTTACTTTAATTATTCGTTATTCAATCTTTTCGAGTGCAAAGATAATGCCTTTTTGTGTGCGTACACAATTTTTGGAAAAGAAAATGCAGAAAAGGGTATGATTTCTTGATTTCCGTCAAAAACAGTCATGACAATTGGAACAAAATGGCATACCAGTATGGATATATAAATGTTAAAAATTTGGATAATACATATATAATTAGTAACTTTGCACTCATGAAGAATTTTGCAGCGATAGATTTTGAGACTGCCAACCAGCAACGAACCAGCATTTGCTCCGTAGGCATTGTGATAGTAAGGGATGGTGAGATTGTGGATAGCTACTACAGTCTCATCAAGCCAGAGTATTATCCTATTGGAATACAAGGGTACATGGACTAACCATGGAGGATACCATGAACGCCAGGGTATTTCCAGAGGTATGGGCTGAGATTCAGCCAAAGATTGAGGGATTGCCATTGGTGGCTCACAACTCTCCCTTTGACGAGGGATGCCTGAAGTCTGTGTTCCAAATGTATCAGATGGACTATCCCGATTATGAGTTCCATTGCACATGCCGAGCCTCCAGAAGGAAGTTGGGATCTCTCCTACCCAACCACCAACTACAAACTGTAGCTGCTTATTGCGGGTACGACCTAACCCAACACCATAATGCCCTGGCTGACGCAGAGGCTTGTGCTTGGATTGCCAGGGAACTACTATAACTCTTACAACTAATTTTAATGTTTTTTGTCACAAAAATGACAATAGCACTACAAGGGAGTTGCTTTCACGGGTTCATACCGTGAAGCACTCTTTTTGGATTGGTACATCTCTCATTATCTTTAACCTTTGCACTCGGAAACAAGTTTAAACGAATTGGTTAACGGGTGTTAAGGTGAACTATCTGTCACTCTTTTAGCTTATTATTTTATTATTTTCTCATGTTTCGATATAATCAATACGATCAAAAGCCAAAACCAGAATAAAAAAGTTCTGCTTACCCTATCATATCACTTAAATAATATGAGCGAAGCAATTCTAATGAGGTACAGAGAACCTCGTAACCCAATTGATTAAGTGACATCATAGGGACTGATACAATGGTACCAAAAGAGTAATATTATCAGCTAATAATGTTCATTACCATTAATGAACAGAATCTCATAACTGTGAAACGTGCGAAGTACGCAAAGTAGAAGTATGGCGACCAACAGATAGAAACCAACACTAACCTTGGATAGCATTTCACCCACGTTAAAAACCAAGCCATCTGCTACGTAAAGGACATGGAGGCACCAGGCAAAACAAGCCCAAGCTATATACATTTATCATTTATTGGTTAACTGCCACTTCTGACGATTCCAACTTTGTCGTAAAACCCAATAACAAGAAATAGGGAACCGTCATTGCTTATGATTATGGGGCTGACATTGCCCAATATACCAGTGTAAACAATGCATGCAATATGACCAAAACTATCATCAAAGTTGATTTCAACCCAGAAGGGGCAGACTAATAGGGTCCATCCAAATAATATAGTGGTAATAAGACCAATATCAGCCTTCATCCAACTTCAGTACACACTTTATGACGAAAAATCCGATTTTTCACTGGAATCTTTATTTTTTGTATGAATTAATTTCACCTTTACGATTTTTTTTTGTATTTTTGCCCCGAAAATATAATTCGGAAACAGAAAAAATATATGAGTAAGAAAATATTCATCATACTACTGGTTTGCTCTTTTTTCTTCAGGCTCCAAGCCAAAGAAAAAAGAGCACTACTAGTGGGCATATCCAAATATGACACAGCCCTGACAGGTTATCAGTGGAACAATATCAATGGGGCTAATGATGTAAAGTTGCTCGCACCTATTCTGAAAGCTAAGGGATTTAAGGTAACAACTCTCACAGATGAAAAAGCTACCCATAAGAACATCATAGAGGGTATCAATAAACTAATCGCAACATCCCAAAAAGGGGACATCGTCTATTTTCATTTCTCCGGACATGGACAACCGGTTGAAGACATCAGTGGAGATGAAGCAGACGGATGGGACGAAGCCATCATACCTGTAGATGCCAGAAAGGTGTACAAAAAGGGAGTTTATGAAGGCCACAAACATATCCTGGATGATGACCTCGCCCCGCTGATCACCAAACTCAGAACAAAAATAGGACCCAAAGGAGTTGTCTATGCAGTTCTTGATGCATGCCATGCCGGTACAGCTTCCAAAGGCCTGGACGACGATGAAGATGAATGCCCTTCCAGAGGAACAATGCAGGGTTTCACCTTTACAAGAGGCAAATATTTCAAACCCAAGAAACTGGAGACGGCCAACTACTACAAAGTCCAAAAGACAAGACAGATCTCTCATGTCGTTTTCTTTGAAGCATGCCGTCCCTATCAGTTGAATCGAGAAATCAAGGCAAACAATAAGATCTATGGTCCCCTATCCTTCCATATGGCACAAGTGATTAAGAAGTTTGGCCTTTCAACCAACGCAAGTACGGTTATCAGCCAACTCAACAAGCTAATCACAAAAGAAGGACTGTGGCCAATGAATCAGAATTTAGTAATCGAAAAAAGTTTTTAAATATGAACGTACCATCAGACAATACAGAACTTATCAAAATCGCAGTCGAGCTAAGACCCAAAGTAATCAAAGCTCTTGCTTCGAAGTTTGAGCATACTCTAACTAAAGAAGACATTGATGATGTCTTCTATGAGTCATGTACAAGAGTGTGGGAAAAACTCATGAACGCAGAAAACAACTATCTGGAAGAGTTGGCCAGCAAAAGTGGAAACTTTGAAAGCTATTTCTTCGGAATCTGCAACAACACTGCCATGAATATGATCAGGAAGAGACAGATGACGATTCCAAAATCCAAACACAAAGATGAAAATAGTAAAATCGTGGTGGATAAAACAGCTAGAGAAGTCTCTATGAGTTCTATGATTCAGGAAAACGAAGATGGTAGCGTTAACATGGACAAGTTGTCCTATCTGATGTCAGCCGCCACCGATGGACACGAAGGTGAAATTGAATTGAGCAAGATGGAAGAAGCCGTGAAAGAGATCATCACCCAACTTCCTGACAACTGCAATAAAATCTTCCATGGCATATACTGGGATAACATGGAGAATCTGACAGCAGTAGCAGAGAAATATAATTTCAGCAATGCCAATTCTGTAAAGACAACCAAATCGCGCTGCGTCAAGAAGTTCAAGGATAAACTTGAATCCTTATTCCCAGAAGTATTCAAAATTTTAAAGAAGTAAGCATCATGGAGCAGGACAATATACAAGAAGCGATCTTGCAAGACGAACTGATAGACAAGTTTATCAGAAACAAGATGACGCCAGAAGAGGAAGAAGCTTTCAAGACAAACCTAGCCAATGACCCAGGTTTGCGAGAAAGAGCTTTCGCAACAGCCATCATGGTTAAATGTATGAGAGAAAAGCGCCAGGAAGAAGAGAAGGCATTCATAGAGCAGCTGAGCGAATCTGTCGCAATAGATCAGGATGACCGAATCGAACGCTTCATCCGAGACAACATGACACCGGAAGAAGAAGCAGAGTTCAAAGATGATCTTAACTATGATTCAAGCTTGAAAGAACGTGCCTTGGCTACCTCGCTCATGGCCAAATCGATGAAAGAGAAGCGCCAGGAAGAAGAGAAAGCCTTCACAGAACAACTAAATTCTGCGGTAAAAGCCTCTTCACAGCGTGCAAGAATCATAAGTCTCAAAGAGTTTATAGCAATTGCTGCATCTTTGCTCATCTACATAGGATTCGGAGGCTATCTCCGCTTTACAGAGTATGGCTACCAGCAGCGTAATAGCATTGTAGCTGAAAACATCAGCATGGGAGGTGCTCTAACTGAACGAGGAGAAGGCGATGAAGCCATGCTCAGCAAACTTGATTCCATATCAACAACGATCAAGAAAGACCGTGACATGACAAAGGTTATCGCTGAACTCAAGAGTTATATGACAAACGTCTCACAGACGTTGACTGTGCTCAAAATTCAGCAACCATTGGATGGTATCTTGCTCTGGCATATATCAAGGATGACCAGAAAGACAATGCCAAGGATGTGCTCATCATTCTGAAGAAAGAACAGCCACAGATGGCTACCCGTATCAATAAGCTGTTGAAAAGTATGGAATGATACACCATCAGATTAAAAGCTTTGCATGAATGGTAAAGCATCACTTAACGATAGTATACGCATGAAAATCATCATGGGCGTATACTTCTTTTATAATACCAGAACTAATCTATGATTACGAATGGTGCCCATAAAAGAGGATCTTGATATTTGAGTCTCAATTTCTTTTGAGCTATTCGGAAAGCCTCATGATATTCCAATCCTTCCTTAATCTGACCGTAAAATTCACACATAAATTCTTTTGTTACAAGATCATTAACCTTCCACAACGTCATGACTATAGTATGAGCACCCGCAATTTTAAATGCCCTACTTAAACCATATACTCCATCTATAGATTCACAATCTCCCAAGCCTGTGTCACAAGCAGAGAGAACCACAAGTTCCGTATTGGATAAATCCATTTTTTCAACTTCAGCCGCTGTCAATATGCAATCTTCTTCAACATCTTGAGCGTAAATACCATTCCAGGCATTGTTTGCTCCAGAAAACAACAAACCACATTTAGACATTTTATACGTAATTTTAGAACTCAGCGACAAATTCTTGAAAAAAGGAGCTTTCAAGCCTTTACCTTTTAAATAAAATCCATGCGTTGAAATATGTATCACACTTGGTGAATGTCTTGACAGAAGCTTAAATTGAGACTCTGTAGCTTTTTGCCCCGAATAAACTGTCGTATTCATGACACCGGCAAGCAGATCAGATATATCAGTGACCTCATTAAGAGTTTCTGGTAAATAATCAAAACCGCTTCGGTCCAACTTTGTTTTCGAAGTGTCCTGAACATTCTTTTTATTGACAGAAATAGAAGCATCATAGTCTATACCACCAAAAAGAGCAATACTTTTCTTTGCACTATCTTTAACGCAATCCCTTTGAAATAAACTGTTTAAAGTTGAAATTGAAGCCAATTGATAAACATCACCTAATCTCTTTGCCCCACAAGAAATTGCTCCAAAGTTCACTTTATTCAAATTCAAGGTCGGAGATATCAATATCTTTTTTTCCTTCGAGATATACCGTTCTATCTTTTTCCAAATTTCTGAATAGAAAACCAAATTCTTAGCATCATACAGCTTACTATTGCGTAATAACTCGTCTATTTGTTCTACACTACTTAACTTCAGGAATTTAGGAACCTGAGACTCTTTTGTTGTAATAGATACCGCATAGTATACATGATATGTGTCGTAAGAGATGAACTCATAATATGGAAAAAAATCCAACATCACCTCATCTTCCCTCAAATTTTGCTTTAAAGAGACAAAAGTAGGAAAAGATACTGTACTAAAACCGGAAAGACTATTTGAAACAAGAGATTTCATTTTCTTGTCCAACAATCTTAACTGATTTTTTATACCTCCGACACTATCTTTAGAAAGGTGAGGATCATTCAATTCTTGATACAAACCTGATGCCTGAGAAGATAAAGCAGCTGCTTCTGTATCATTCTTTATCCTCTCAGAGATGGCCAGTTTATTAACAAGTACAAAATTTTTCAAAAACAACAAATAGTTGTAAGTATCTATAATCTCTTTTTTATCTATAGATCCTTTGTGTCCTTGAAAAAAAGAATTTACCAATATTCCATTTACCGACAAAGAAACCATAGAAAGTGAAGCCCAATAGTCCTCAAATTCAATATCCGCAAAATGACTTGCCAATGAATAAGATTGCCTCATCATCTTATTGTTATAATCCTGTATTTTTTGAGAAACGTTTCCTTTTTTCAATAAATACGAAAGAGAAGCCTTCAATTCATACAGAATAAGATTATCCCCATATTCAATATTAGATACCAAATCAAAAGCTTGCTGATATTTTTTCTCTTGAGCATAAAAATAAGCAAGAGCTATTTTGATTTGCAAAATAGTATTTTGAGCAACATCCGGCGTTAAATTCTGTAATTCACTTTCCAACAGAGATATTGCATTTTCTCTTTTACCAATTTCATCATACAAATTTACCAACGTAATACTATAAGCACCCAAAGATGAACTTTTTGAAGTTTTTGAAAGGATATCATTTGCTTCATCTATATAGAGCTTGGCCATAAGTTTCTGACCTAAAGCCAACTTAACACTAGCCAATGTAAATAAAACGTTCACATAAGCATTACCAAAACGGCTTTCATAGTCAAAGTAAGACTTAGATGACATAAGCAGTCGATTTGCTCCACTAAAATTATTCATGGATAGATATAAGGTTCCTCTTAAATAATCCAGTGTTGCCAAATATTCGTTTCGTTGTTTTGATGGTTCCCAAGCAATAATCTGATCAGATAATTTAGTAATGAAAGTATCAGCACTATCATAATCAGAAAGCGCAATAAGGCAATAGCTCTTATAAAATGCAATAATAAATAATTCTTCACTATCATTTTGCAGTATATCTATACTTCCCCAGTCTTTCTCTATTTCATCAAGAGCAAGTTGATACCTACCTTGCAACACAAGGGTATTTACCTTGCTTTGCAATTCTTTCAGATTTTGACAATACGCAGAAGCGCATATTATTAACATAATAAATAGAAAAACAAAGCGTCTCATTATTTCATACATTCATTTATATAATTTGTAGTATTTTCCATCACATTACCAAACTGCTCTTTCTGAAGCTTTTCAGATATTTTTAATAGTTTAAGAGCATTTTGTTTATCATTTGTCAGCATAATAGCTCTACCCAAATTGTGATAATAAAGATAAAGATCCCTTTCTTGTTTGGTAGAATCAGCAATACTGATAGCTTCCTTAAACTCAGCAATTGCTTCATTCAATTTGCCAGCCCAAAGATATGCCACACCAAGTTCATTGAGATAATCCAAATAAAACGGATGATTCACACCAAAAGTGCTTCTGATAAGAGACATTTTTTTATTAGTAAAAATATCAACCGCTAAATCATATTGCTGTAATGCTAAATAAGCCAACCCTTTCTGATAAGAACATAAAATATTACATAGAGTATCTTTGGGAGTAAGTATTTTTTCCAAGACCTGTACTATTTCTAATGTACGGGATGTCTCTTGCATGGCAGTCGTTGCTTGTGCCATACGTATCAAGCATGATTTTTCTATTTCTACCATATTTTCCTGTTCATCATTTTCTTCCATATATTGATATGCTAAATTATAGAAAGTGTATGCCTGTTGAGGGTTATTTTCTTGTGCAAAAAAAGTTCCCAAATTCATATAAACATGAGGAGCCTGATATTTCAAGTTGTCATCATCACCCTTAAAATAATTGGCAAGAGCTGGCAAAAATCCTATGAGCCCTTGATAATCCTGACTAAAAAGATAATACTGATATAATCCTTCATAAGCAGGTTTCAACTCTGGGATTTGCTGATTAAAATATTTATTTGCCTTATAAAAGGCACAATCAAGTTCATATTTTGCTTCATCAAACACACTAAGATTGGACAGAGCCAAACCTAAGGCACTTAATTTCGCAATGTAATTTACAGAAATCGTATCTTCATTAAATTCCTGTCTTTGAACCTCCTCTAAAATATTATTGTAATTCTCTACTTTTTGCTTCATATCAGGATGACCATCCAAACAAAAAGCAGCCCACCATTTTTGAGTTTCTCTATGCATATCCCTTACCAAGTCAACATCTCCTTTTTTTACATAGATACTTGTTAGATTTTTATATAATTCATACCTATCATAAATGCCAATACTGTCACTCAATCCATCAAAATATACGACTCCTTGCCGACAATATTTTTCTGCTAAATCCAATGAGTCTAAACTTAAATAGCATTTACCTAAAGCAGAATAAGCCTCCATTAAATCTACATCTATCTGATGGAGTTTTTGTTTCAAAGGAATATACTCTTTTAAATAAGGAATTGCGTCTTTAAACTTTTCCAAGTTATAAAGAGAAGAACCATATAAACAAAGATAACTACTCCTCTCTAAATCTTCGGTTGGACGTTTACTGGCATTCTTATTCATATAATTTAATATTGCCTGATAATCCAAATCATGATGAAGAGAAATTTGTTCTAAGCTATCTGCATAATGAACCCAATCTACTTGTGCAAAAGTAGAATTACAAACAAAGATAAACAATATACTTAAAAACAGTTGTTTCATACGATATTCTAACATTTTATAAAATACAAAGTTACTTGTTTTGTATTTAAAAATAGGCAATTTTACAGTATTTAACCATTCAACAAGCATCAATAACTCAGTATATCTCCCTATTAAGGATGTTCTCATCAAAATCCAACCATTGGTAAAAAGAGAACATCCTTAATAATAAAATCACAATCAGCAATGAATCCACACTATTCAAAGACCAGTCTAGACTTAGTTACGTACCCTTTTCCTGAACAAGTAGGACATAATTCTGTATTTCCCAGCGATCCTTTGCATCGGGTACATTCTGCATATTCTTGCCTACCGGAACCACCACAATAAATGCACTTTGACCTTACTACACCAGTTCCCCCACACAAAGAACAGCCACCAGCCATGCTTGGTCCTCCACAGATACAGCTTCTCTCAGTATATCCTCTTCCAAAACACTGAGGACAATTATGGGGACTGTATGCAGTTCCTGTACCATGACAAACCTTACATGGAATTACTCCCTCGCCCTTGCAGGTAGTACATACTTCCTCACATTCCTCTGTCCTGTATGTTGGAGTTGACTTAGCAGGCTCTGAAGAAACAGAAGTGTTGGAAGAATTCTGCTTTGGCGCATCGCTGCTTACAGAAAAATCAGAAGCGGCATTATTTACATTCTGATAAGTAGAAGGAACATCCTGAGGGGTGGAAGTACTTGAAGAACCAGTTGTATCAGAACATGCACGATAACAACCCATGAAAGATGCAAAAAATGCTACAATCAGCACCAATAAGCTAGAGCAAGATGAACGCCCTCCAGAAACTTTGCTCCCCTGAGAAGAAGATCTGCTTGACTGGCTGCTTGCAGATGTGGTATGACTTCTCACTGTAGATGGTTTGTGTCCCCTATTCTCCTCTTCAAATTCTCCAGTCCTATCGTTATATTTCATTCCCATTGTCAATTCAGTTCAAAATCAATGTCTGTCAATTCAATCTGTCCTTCCAGTTTTGCCTCAATATCCTCCCCCAGGTCTAAGACGCTCATCGCAGGAGAACATACAGCACATGAAGGATTCCTATCTATCCTGGCTCCATACCATCGCATAATGGTTGGCATATTACCTGCCCCTGGCAGAGCAGCCCAATTGGCATAGTGACGTTCTCGACGGTTTGCCCACATATAGTAGTCATAAACTAGCTCGTCTTCCAACGAAGAGATACCAGATTCACTACCTCTAGAAAGTTCCACAAGAGCCAACTTGACCATCATATTGCAAATTGGCTGGATATCAGAAGACAAACCCACCTGTACCACAGCATCAGCATCTTCCGATGACATATAGGCCGGAATGGCGCCAGAGCGACGAGCAGATCTCTCATCAGCAATCTCTTCATTATGCGAGTTGAACCAATGGTTGCCAATCAGACAACAATAGCAAGGTCCACCAGGACGATATCTGAATACATCACCTCCCTCTGCCCGGGTAATCGCTCTTCCGAAGATTCCAACCTTCTGATAATCAACGAGCGCTTTCGACAAGATGAAACGACTTGCATTATTATCTGTGGCACAGATAACCAGATCAGCCTTGCCCACTTCCTCTCTCATTAACTCTTCCTGCTGACTGATATCATAAGCGAACTTGTCAACCCGGGCATAAGGATTCTTGGCCAAGATTGCATCCTGGATGGCATTGGTCTTCAAACGGCCCAATTCCTGGATACCACAGGTATGACGAGCCAAATTGTGCAACTCCACCCTATCAAAATCCCAAAGAGAATAACTCCCTACTCCAGCCTTGGCCAGTTCTATAGCTATCTGAGAGCCAAAACTACCCAAGCCAACAATCATCACCCGCTTCCCCTCCAATACATTCACTTCCAGAATACCTTTGCTTCTAGAGAAGAGTTCATCTTTTGCCGGGATATATTCAAAAGCTCTCGGTATCAGCTCTCCATTTACTTTTTCATATACATGGACATCATCTTCAGCTCTTACGATGATGCAGAACCTTCCCTTGTAACCCTCATTCACCGCAGCAGTAGAAGTCGCAAAAAGAATGTGGCCGGCATCTCCATAAGCATGCAAGGCTTTCTTCAGGGAAAGATGAACCACCTGCTCACCCTCCCACTCATAAGAATAACCTTCAGTAACCTCGCCTCCTTCAGAAGCGAATTCAAGCACATCCTGCTTGCTCAGATAAATGACAGGAGAATAGGCAAAGCCGTTCTCCGTCATATCTGTAACAATCTCACCAGTGAGAGGCTGGGTTCCCCGGGTAATCTGTCGGAACTCTCCTGTTTGTGAATCATAAACCAACTGTGTCATTGAAGCTTCCTGCTTCAATCCCTGTTCACGAACACTGTCTGCCAGTGCGCTCAACTCATTATCATTCATTTTCATATTGCTTATCTTTTTAAATTTGACTAATGTAACAGTAAAAACTATGCCTGATGGTTCAAGAAAAAATCTATATTCTTGCCAGTACGAAGATGTGCTTCATACATTTCCAACCAAAGACGGCACTTGATATATATCTTATAGATAGAAACCATTGGCGTCCATGAGTTATACCCATAATGACAAATTCGCGTAAAACCATGTTCACTGCTCAATGTATGCATAGGAGCACTCGCAGAGTCCATCCGGCTACCAGTCTTTGTCAATAGCATCTTGGTAACAAAAGCCTTTGGCACCTCATTAGGAAACTGATCCAAATCTATTCTTATAGTATAGATATTCTTACTGTTGGTGACAGCACCTAACAGAATATAGGGCTTTGATGTATTCATATCCTGGAAAACATAGGCAGAGGCAGGCAACTTGCGAGCCAACACCTGCTTTTCCATTTGAAGTCTCTGATAATCCATCATATCATTCTCAATTTATAAGTTACTAACTAATTCCTGAGGTAAACTCATACCATAATAATAGGTGAAAGTTCTATAAATATCACCATTATAGTTCCATTGTGCCTTCATCACTCTATCCTGCAGCTTCACCACAGGGGCTTCTTGCGGAAAACCTCCAGGAAAGTAAATTTCCTCAATGCTTCCATCCTGCTTATCCAGAAAAAGATGCACATGCCCTCTCCCATCCAATTTCACATCACATCCCCGGTTGTCGGCATACTGGTTAAGAAAATCAATAATCTTCTTCAATACAAGATTGTTCTGCTTGTCACGAAGCCAGTATTCCTGACTGAAGACAGGCTTTTCCTCCCCCAATACTTTCAAGCCAACCATATTAGGCTCCTGACAACAAGGATGTAGGAGAATGTCGTGAAGTTCCTGGTCCACGAGCTGACGGTATGGACTATCCATCTCTTTGATGAGCCATGAAGCATGCTGATAGTCTTGATGTCCCTCCAAGAAAGAGAAAGCATTCAGCGTAGAAGCATGTGCATCACAGTTGCCAATGCAAAGAAGGAACCTGCCAAGATGCTTCTGGTCAATTACCATCTGCATATTGGAAGCATCATGACCGCTTGGATGAGCCAGTCCCAACTGATGATGAGAATGCCACTCACCGATATGCTGCAATCCATATTTCTTCAGAAGGGTGTTACCTACCTTTACCAGATAATCAACATCCTGATTAAAGAAAGTACACTGATGATTGGCGTGTGGTCCGGGACCAATGGCATAGAGTACAACAGGAATCCCTGTAGAAGTCCAGAAGCCAAAGAGTTGCCCACCCGTTTCAATCGTCTTTGAATCCAGAATGCATCGTGAGATGTAATCCAATTCACTGCGATATATCATGGCAACAGACGCAGAAACCGCTGATGCCTGACCGATGGTCTCAACAGGAGAAGCCTGACGCCTGCTCTGTTGTTTACTTTTGCAAAGTGAATGGATCATAACAAATCCTCTTCTTTGCACTTTTCTTTTCATCTTATTCATAAATTCGATAACTTGATTCATCATATAATACCTCGAGTTGTGAAAAGGTAAACATTCCTATTTCTTTTTCCCAAAAATCATCCCAATGACAGCAGCACCGATCTTTCTCTCGATACCAGCCTTCGTGGTAGGAATACCTGTAGCCTTTGTGAAGGCACGTTTAGCGGCAGTAATGCCAACAGCTCGTTTAAGGGAGAAGCTGAGTCCCGGAATCTTAGTATTTGTCATAACCATGATATATTTAACTGTTCAACATATTTAATCTTCTTGTGACACCATCAGATGTCTTACACTCCTATATAACATCAACCTGGAAAAGGTAAACACCAAAATGTTTTTTGAGTTTAAAAGTATCTCAAACTTTTCGATGATCGGATTGTTAGCCAATTCTAATCTTACCCTTTGCAAGCTGCCTGGCAAAGGGAACAAACAACAATGATGCTAAAACAATATAATAAGAATTATAATGGTAACCCTATTTTTTGTGGCAAAGGCATATTTACTGTCTTCTTTAAAGTTTTATCAAGGTGATGTTTACCTTTCCCGAACTGATGGTATATATCTGTGTAAGATTTCAGTATGAATCTTTAAAACAGAGTATAAACAATAAAAATATAGAATTATGAATATCGCGGCAAATTTAACAGCAGTAGTAGAGCGTGCTTTACCTGCTCTTTCTGGAAGCAATGTTACTTATAACAAGCAGCATAATATTTATCTTTCAGATGCTTATACAAGTGCAATGGGCAACACCTACTATCAGGGTATTCGCCTGTCGAACCGAATCATCATCAGCTATAGTATTGGTGAAGGCTACTTCTACACTTTCCTCAATGGCATCAGAATCTACGGTTACAATGGAACCGACAAGAAACTCATTGCCACAAAAGATCTCAATTGCTGTATTTTCTCAGAAAGCAGCGCAAAGAGCATGTGTATCGGAATGCTGGAGGACTACATTGAAAGCCAGGCAAAACTCATCAATGCCTCCCTTGCAAAAAGTGATATCGAAGCTTTCTCCAACAAACTTGTAGAGGAAACCATCAAGAATAACCCAACCAGATTGTTGAACTAAAGAATAGGAGAATATAGTTATGGCAAACATTTCAATCAATACTACATCGTTCATTGACGGCATCTTACCGGTCTATGGAAACCCAAGATGCAACATCCCTGTATGGAACGAAGGAGAAAAGATGTTCATCAGTGATGAATACCAGTCTGCAAAAGGAACTGGTACTACAAGGGACTGCGTTTTTCTGACCGTCTGGCCATAGTAGAAAAGGTGGGACTATTCCATAGTTTTAAGTACATTGATGAGATTGAAGTCTATACCTTCAACGAGAAATCAAGAACGCTCATTGGTTCCCACAAATTCGAGAAGACCTTCTATGACAAGGACCTGATTCAAAACAAGGCCAAGGAAATGGTCTCTGATTATATTACCTCTCAGATGAAGTTGCAGAATCTGCCAGTCCGCAGGGATTCAATTGTAAGCGAAGTGGACAAAATTGTAGGAGCTACTTATGTAAGTTTGCTTTCTGATGACTACAACATCAATCTTCAGAACCTCCTACCGGTTTTGCAAACAGAGAACTAACATAATTCATATCATAAACATCAATAAAAATCAAGCATATCATGACATACGACGTAAACAACAAGCAGCAGGAAATGGCTTATCAGCTCATCAAGGACACAAACATAAGTTTTTTCTTGACAGGCAAGGCAGGTACAGGTAAAACCACATTCCTGAAGAAGATTCAAGAGGAAATCAACAAGAACTTCATCGTTCTTGCCCCAACAGGCATCGCAGCCATCAATGCAGGCGGTGATACCATCCACTCTTTCTTTGGGCTTCCATTCAGTGTCATCACCTTCAAAGAGGTAGGCAAGGTAAGAAGTGCTAAAATTGAATTGCTAAGAAACGTTGATACTCTTATCATTGACGAGGTATCAATGTGCAGAGCAGACCTCATAGATGCCATTGACCGTACCTTGAAACACATCTGCCACTCCGGCCTTCCTTTTGGTGGCAAGCAGGTAGTTTTCGTGGGTGACATCTATCAGCTTCCTCCAGTGGTTAAGGCAGAAGACCAGGAAATTCTGTACGACATGTATGGTGAAGGCATCCCATTTTTCTTCAAGGCTAAAGCTTTCAGGGGCAAAAACCTGCCGACGATTGAGTTCCAGAAGGTATATCGTCAGGAAGATGCGAAGTTCCTCTCAACCCTCAACCGTATCAGAAATGGCATCTGCCTACAGGAAGATCTTGACCAGCTCAACTCCAGAATGCAAGAATGCAATGACAAATACGTCATTACCCTGAGTTCAGTAAATGCAGAAGCAGATAAACTCAACAAAGAGGAACTTGACAAACTCGATACGCCAGCATTTACCTACGAGGCATTGATTGAAAAGGAATTCAACGAGAAAAAATATCCTGTAAAGAAAAGTTTAACCTTGAAAGTGGGTGCCCAGGTCATGATGTGCAGAAATGATTCTGCCAAAAGATGGGCCAATGGCAGCATCGGTATCATTACCCATCTGGAGAACGACAAGATTGAAGTTGAGTTTGAAAATGGCCAGAAACATCAAATATCTCGGACTACTTGGGAAAACTGCAACTACAAGTATAACAAGAAAGAGATGAAAACAGAAAAAGAAGTGACAGGTACCTTCACCCAATATCCTATCCGACTGGCATGGGCTATCACCATCCACAAGAGCCAGGGTCTCACCTTTAGCAAGATGAGACTCAACTTGAATCGCGGCATATTCCAGGTGGGACAGCTGTATGTGGCACTCAGCCGTGTAAAATCACTGGAGGGATTGTTCCTGTCATCTGCCATTAAGCCGACTCACATCAAACCTTCAGGAGAAATCATGGAGTTTGCCAAAGGATTCAACAACGAGAAACAGCTTCATAATGAATACGATTTCTCAAAAGTCATTTATCCTCTCCTCCATCAGGGTAAGTATGACGAGGCATCAGAGAAGTGCTTAGAGCTGATTGCTGAGGACGCCAAGCATGCAGAATCAAGGAAGCCATCAATAAGATTGCCACCTTGCTCGACATTGTCATCGATGACTCGGTTCTCCTGCACAAAACATGTGAAGTTCCGGTCATTGAAAACAATTCCATCTGTGCCAATTTCATCAATGCTATCATCTGCCTCTACGGAGACCGGTATGAAGAAGCAATCTCCTATGCCAATCAAGTTTTGGCACAGAAAAAGGAGTGCAAGGATGCCATGTACATTCAGGCAAGAGCATATGCACTGAAAGAGGATTGGAAAACTGCAGATGAAATTCACAGCCAGATCTTTGCCCAGCTGAAAGAAAGGTTCGATGCAAAATACTTCTTTGCAACAAGTGTAGTCAATGAATTGCATACTCCTGACAATGGTCTGAACATCATGCAATATGTAATAAACAGAAGACCCAACTACCTCCATGGAGTGGTTGTTCTGCGCAAGTTGATGCAAAGAAAAGATCTGCGCCTGGAAAATGAGTCGCAAGAAACAAACTCATTGGTTGATGCTTTCAACTCAGACATCTCTTCGGAGGAGTTCTTGAGCAAAATTGAGAAGACTGCAGCAGAAGCCTCCAAGATATATAATGAACTGATAGATATTATAATAGGGCAAGATCTATAAAAAAAGATTCTTATGAAACATGATAAATATACTTTTGACGATGTATTTCACCAGGTGAATAAATATGTCCGAAACAATATGAGCAAACATGAAGAAACACTCTTCATCCAGGAAGTAAAGTCAAACAAAAGACTTGGTAAGCTGGTAGCTGTCATTTGCTCTTTCATAAAACATTCAAAGTAGTATTTTAACATTCAATTACGTATGAAAAGGCTCTGTTTAACAACTGTTCTTATACTCGCAATGAGCAACATGCTCTTTGCCAAATATCATATACGTCACCCACACCCACATTATCATACGGAAACCAGACCCTCTGATGATAACCAGGATGACAATCATATAGCGCTACTAATATTAATAGGTGGACTGAGTGTTGGCGGATATTTGCTATACCGCAAAAGAAAGATAAACAATTACTGAAAATAATGATAAGCTTGTATGGAAGATGGTATTCCACTTCCATACAAGCTTTATACATTTAAATTGCATCTAAAAGAATGAACGAATTCCAATTCTCTGGATTCGAAGGATACTTCTGTTTCATTTCATTGACCGTCAGCTGAAAGGATTTATGTATAGGAGAATGAACTAAGTTTCGATAAAAACAAGTCATAAACTCCGCTGTTTCCTTATCCTTGACAGAACGCAAGCTCATGATAATAGCCTGTGCTCCAGCTTTCTTGAAACCTCGTTGCAAGCCATCAACACCCTCAGATGAGATTTTGCCCAAGCCAGACTCGCAGGCAGAAAGAACAACCAATTTCAACCCACGGAAATCAAGCTGTGAGATTTCCTGCGCCGTGAAAATACCATCATTATCGCTGTAAGCCACGGTATCACAGTTTAAAGTATTATTGCCGCCAGCCATCATTAAAAAAGAATGCGTCATGTCTATATCCTCAGAAGTTATGCCTCCTAAATCATGATCTTCAAGCAAGAAATTCATGTTATAATCTGCCTTTCTGTACTTTACCTTACTAGGCGGAACATAAGCTCCATGAGTAGAAAGGTGCAAAATCTGCACTTCTTGTCCAGACAAAGCCTTGAATGACTCTTCAGAGGCTTTGTCTCCAGAATAGAGCTGACAGCGCACCCTCTTTCTCCTCAATTCCTTCCTAGCATTGAGAACCTCGTCTTTTGAATAATCCAAAGGGTAGAAACTATATCCACGCGCATTCAGATCATCCCCCCACCCTCTCATTTTGTTCAAGCCATCAGAAAATACAGATACCTCTGGCTTTTTTTTGACCACGAGGGGTTCGGCGTCATAATCAATGTCACCATAAAGAACTGCATTTCCGCCATGCTTCCACGAATGGCTATTCTCAGCAATGATTCGGGTAGATGTCAACCTATACACTTCCTTTCCTTCCAACATTGAAGAATATTCAATTGGAATCGTATACAAACGACCTACAGGTGAAAAATATACAGTATCTACACCAGCCAACTCATCTACCAGAGGCTTCCATATCAAACTATCCGTCAAAACCTGCTTATCCCGGGACGAATCAAAATCTTTCTCACTACCCAGTGATATCATCAAAGGTGCGGAAGACTTCATTTTAAGCAACAATGCAGCATAGGTGCGCTGAGTTTTTTCTCCAACACCCAATGAATCCTTCCCTGAATTGACAGGCTCAAAAGAGAGGAACTCTATTGCCACACTGTTCGGACCTAACTTCTTTTGAATATCCTTCCAGGTATAATTCATGAAGCGAGTATAGTCACCATAAGCTTTTAAAGCAACTATCAAAGAATCCTCCAACAAATTTGTTTCCCTTTCTAAAGCGGAAAAATCCCCTATTTTACCTTTAGAAGGTTCCATTTGGGAACGGAGCAAAACACGCTTGTTGATCTTCAACTGCTCATATTTGCGAATCAAGTCAGGATTTCCATTCCTCATGAGTTCCTTTCTGAATCCCAATTCAGAACCAAGCAAGATTCCCTTGACAAGGATGGTTGCATCATATAAGATCTGATTCAAAGAATCGGATTTGAGAACATCTGCATACTGAGGCATGAAGTTTTGATAGAATCGACGATTCTTTTTCAAATACTCATTCTTTTCCTGCAAGGTAAGATCCGCAAAGAACTTCACTAAATCTTCACGATTCTGCCTATAGAGACGGGTCAGATACTCACCAGTGGCTCCCGTCTGCCTACACTTATAACTATATTTGACCAAATTTGCCAGCACTCTTCTCTGATCACGATCATACCTAAGGTGAGTCATGGCCTGTTTAGTGTATTCCAAAGCCTGGCGATAATCACCTTTAGCCGCATAAGCTTCACCTATATTCAAATACGACAAGCCAAAAATACGATTCTCCCTAGGATAGAGTTTAAGTTTCTCGGCAATGTTCTTTTTCTCGCAAAGAATTGCACTATCAGGTTCATGAGCCAACAAATAATACCGCGCCAAATTTGACATAGCTGCCGAATAAGTATCCCCTGAGCGCAGAAAAAGCAAACGATCAGTATAATGAAGCATCTTTTCTTCTTCCGCAACAACCTGCTTTTGCAAAGCTATTGATGACAATATATCACGTTGAGAAAGTAACAGAGCTTTACGAGGATACACCTTAGTAACAACCTGATTATTCCATAGTCCAAAAAGATTCCAATCTATTTTGGTATTTTTATTTACTGAAGTTTCGCAAGTGAATAAATATCAACTTGCTTGTTTATAAATATACATATTACGTAGCGTATGGGCAACAGGATTACTTTCGATGAAATCAGCCAGCAACTCTGTAGTATCTATAGAGTAACGTTCTGCTGCTTCCAGAACGAAATCCAAAATAATAGCCCATATCTTGTCCGTTACGGACAACTCGAGAGTGTCATTGGTAACCTCAGCAAAGAGGCCGCCGATGGTTTCATACGCTTCAAATCTCTTCACTGTACACAAGATGTTATACTGCATCATTGTCAAAGTGAAGCTAGCAATTTGAGCGGCAAAATGTACAGACTGGCATT
>QSCI01000170.1:0-3506 GCA_003463005.1 Segatella copri
TGAAGTACCAGTCAGGGTTATCTGCCTTCTTAGAGTTGTACTTGTCTGAAATCATGTTGGCATTGCCTTCGAGCATGATGCTCACAGCCTTGCTTACCTTGAATTCCAGGTCGATACCGGCTCTGCCGTAAGGGCGAACCTTCTTTCCCTGCCAGAGATATTCCAGCAGATAGTTGCTCTGATTCTTGATGTTGGCAGCCAGGTCGTTTACCTCCTGGTTAGCTCCTGCCCAGTTGATACCACCACCAACGAAGGCAGTAGCGTTGAACACGCGGTTCGGGTTCCAGCCACAGAAGAGGTTAGAGAGGTTGACCATGAAGTCCACACCAGGAGCTACATATTTCCATTTGTAGCTGGCGGTATACGGAGTACCGTCCTTGGTAGCCTTGTATCCGTTCCATCCACCCTTACTCCAGATACCGTTTATCTGACCACGGAGTCCGAAAACAGGAGAGAACTGGTAGCCGATGGCACCCTGGAAGTTAGGAGAAAGCAGGTCAGAGAAGCTTGCCTCACCCACAGTATATTGCCCACCAGCCTGAATATCCAGGAACCAGTGACGCTTAAACTGATACTCGTTTCCATCCTTGTCTGTGTAGGATGCTTGCGCCATAGCGGCTGTAGAGCCGATGACGAGCAAAGCTGATGCTATAAATAGTTTAATCTTCATATAGTCTAATGTTTTTATGGTTTATACTTAACAGAATAGTAAACTATTTTTTGTTTTGCCTTATTCTATTTCACTTTCTTCTTTGTCTTTGCCTTTTCCTTTTTTTGGAAGTTCTTTTCTACGGAGTCTCGTTTATCAGGATCTACTACTCCTTTGTCACCATATTCGGTGTTGTTAAGACAGAGCACCCAGTTACCCATGTAGTTAACAGGCTTGAAGAACATCTTAGTGGATATCTCTGGCGTTTCGCTATCAGCTTTCTTCATGATGACATAGCAGAGAACTTCATTGAGATTCGCTTCATCAAACTTGATGTACTCGATACGGTAATCTACCATTGGAAAAAGCTCTAACATGTGCTTGACTTCTGCCATTTCATCGTTGTTTAATGGCTGAGGTTCTTCCTTCAGGTCTTTAGCTGCACGATAAAGCATACCTGCTGCCTCAGTGAAGTTCTTTTCTTTAGCATAGGTAAAGAATTTGTCTACCAATTGCTTGACGGCAAGGGTGTCTTTCCCTGTCATGCTTTCTTCAAACTTCGTAGGAGAAGGACCTTGTGGTTCTTCCTTCTTTGAGCTACATGAGTTGCAAGAACTCAAACTTAGCATCAGCACTGATGTAAAGAGAAAAATAATTAATTTCAAAGATTTCATACAGCTTATATTTAAGAGAAATACTGCCAATATCTAAGAGAAAGGAGGACGGAGTTTCGCTCCGCCCTCCTTGATATAGTTTTTTGTTTCTAATTAGTGCTTTCTAGCAGCTGCAGATGCAGGATTTACATGGAACTGGATATCTGTGTACAATGTACCCCAGTTGTATGTAATAGCAACAGGTATCTTAACATCGAAACCATTTGCACGGCTCTGGTTAACCTGTACCAAAGAAACCTTACCATAGTCGGATATTACGCCACCGCTTACAGCAAGAGTGCCCGGAGTGTAAGTTACCTTGATATCGCTTTCATCAATCTTCTTCCAAGCGCCACTATAGTTAGTGGTAATGTCGCCGTCCTGCTCAATAGATGCAATCTTATAGAAGTCCTTGAATGCAACCTTCGGATTACTATTAGCCCAGAATTTTGCCTGAGTATAGTTGTTGAAATCAACAAATTCGAACTTAACAGGAACATTAGTCATTGACTGGTAATTGTTCAATGTCATTGCAGCAACGGATACACTCTTTACGAAGAGAGGCTTGATAACCTTTACATCGAATGTCTTATTGGTCAAGTTGATCAAGTCTGATGCAGGATCACAAGTCTTTACATCTGCAAGAACTGTAAATGTCAATGCGTCAGCAAGCTCAGAAACGCTGCCATACTTGTTCAAGATATCCTTTGTGAAATCATTCTTCTCAATACTGATAGTACCATTTCCTGCAGTGATAGTTGCCAATTTATGACTAACAGTACCTGCAGATGCAAAGATTGTAGTACCATCTGTGCTCACAGAGATATCATATTTAGTATTGCTCTTAGCACCATAGAATGTCTTGTGAGACTGGTCTGCGGTAGGAGCGAACTTGTATTTTACGGTAGCTGCACCAGCGAGAGCTGCATACTGATCCTCAATCTGCTTCTTGACAATACCAACAAGTGTAGAGTTGAATGTATTAGCTACTACCAGATTGTCGAACTCACATTTTGCACCAGCCTGGGTAGCATTACCTACCTGAATATGGAGCTGGTCGAAGCCTGCGGCGTTTGTGTTTGCCTTATGCCAAGCAGCAGCCTTCTTGTCTGAGTCCTTGATGGTTGCAGTTGGTGTATTGTGAACCTTAGGAGCTGTCCAAGACAACTTCACATAAATGTCCTTCAATGCTCTTGCTGTAGCCTTAGGAGCGAACTTAACCCATACTGTGATTACATCGCCATCCTTCTTCAACAACTGATACGCCTCGTTTTCTGTAACAGTCCACTTCAATACGTTAGTCTGGTGACCGCCAACAGCATCTGTTGTGCTAATTACAGTACCTACGCTTGGTGTAAGTACGTCGAAGTCGTTCTGAGCGTTAGGCTTATACTGGATACCATCTACGAATCTATAGTTGGCCTCGAATTCAGACTTACTCATGTCAATCTTAGCGAGAACCTTGCTCTCAACCTCATCCCAAGTGATAGCCTGTACCTTATCCAGAGCATTACCTGTACAACCTACAGTATAGTCTTTCTTGATTCCATCAGATTCAACAGTTTCAGGAGTTGCATTTACATCTGTAATTTCAACCTTGATGTAACCAACAGAAGCAATAGCATCACCTGAGTTACCATCAACCAAAGTAACACGTACCAATGGGGTACGACCGATAATCTGGCGACCTGTAGCATCATCCTTGTAACCCTTTACCTTGAAGAGATCGCCATCAATTGTAGCGTGATCACTCTCGTTGGTATCATAGTTAGGAGAAATGTAGCCAATCAACTCATACTTCAACTTGAAGTTCTGCTCGTTAATTGTTGCCTGACCACCCCAGAGAGCATATTGGTTGTTTACCTTATAGTGAACATCCATCCAATCATCGAGGTGAATACCATCCACATCATTGTAAGCAATAGACAAGACTGGAGCATGAACATCTTTCACAGCAGACTCTGCTGTAGTAGCCAATGTCTGGCAAGAAGCGTTCTGCTCATCGACGGTACCCTTAGCAGCAACCTTGTTGATAGAGAAACTGGTAATCTTGAAGTGCTTGAGAGCAGCAAAGTCAGAAGTTACGAGAGTATCCTTTACTGAAGTTTCGCAAGTGAATAAATATCAACTTGCTTGTTTATAAATATACATATTACGTAGCGTATGGGCAACAGGATTACTTTCGATGAAATCAGCCAGCAACT
>QSCI01000171.1:0-3492 GCA_003463005.1 Segatella copri
TTCTCAACAGCCTGTCTGTAAACAGAATTGCCTTTCTCCGTGTCAAGGTTCTTGGTGATGACCTCACCGAAACCGAGGAACTCACGTTCATGGCGGTCACGCTTGCCGTTCTTGTACTCAAAGGCGGTAGTCATGACAGGTCCATCGTCATGGATTCCATCATCAACGGTAAGGGCAGACATCACCCACTTGCCACCAGGAAGTCCGTAGGTAGGAGTGGTATGCGCATAGTCGAGTGTGAAAGTGCCGCCCAAGGAGTTGGTGACAGACTTCAACATGTTTGTCCTGCCAATGGCTGAGCGTGTAACCTTCAACTCGCTTTCCTTCTCAGACTCAACGATGTCAAGATAGCCGTCACCATCCACATCCTGCAAGGAGTATGTTGGACGGTTGATGCTGTGGGATGTGGAAGCGCCAGGGTTGGTTGAAATCTTAACCACCAATAGCGGAATTGTTACAGTGAAGGCAGCATTTGCAGATTCCGATGTGGAAGCCGCTTCACTCAAAGCATTAACGCCCTTCCAACTGATAGGCTTATCAAAACCATTACCTGTGTTGAGTGCAACAATGATACCGTTATCGCTCTTCCATACTTTATCAGGAAGACCGTCAGAATTAATGTCGATAAGGTGTATTCCTCTTCACTCTCAGATGTTACAATATCTATACCTGCGGAGAAACTACCAGAAGCAATATTTATGCAACCTCCTGCTCCAAAATTATAAGAAAGGCTCTTTCCCCCTTGAATACGGTCAAGTCCCCAATCAATAGGTTCAGTAAAGGCATAGCCAAGATTTAATCTGACCTTCTTGTCGGAAAGAATTTTATCAGGAAGACCATCACCATTGATGTCTATAAAAGCCTCGACAGATTCATCTGTATTCTTTGGCACACTGCCTGATATAGATAATTGTGCCAACCAAGAGTTTTTAAGATTTTTCAGAGAAGCCTTGCTACTTGGAATCAAATTGGCAATATCAGATACAGATGATATAGGATTACCGCCATATCCCCATGCTTGTGAAGCATTGTCTGAGTTGTTCGAGCCGATGCCCTTGTAGATTTCGCCACTCAGTCCACCCAATGAATTGGTGTATTGGATAGTACCGCCAGCGATGATGTCAGGGAAGCCGTCACCATTCATGTCCATCATGGTGACCTCAGTCTTGGCGCTACCACTTGCATCGTTGTGCGTGATGCCAAGCGCGCCGCCTTGCACTACCGTGCTCTTGCTTGAAACTACTTGAGTTACTGCCGCAGCACCAGTACCTTGCAAATGTTCTCCTGCAAGTCCTGCCACCTCGGTATTGTTCTCCAAAGGATTAGAGAGAAGAACATCCTGCTCGGTCAGTCGGGCTGTACTTGCCTCCGTTGCCATGAGATAGATGTCCTGTCGCTGACCGACCCATTTGTCCATGGAAGTCTGGTCTGTACCCAATGGGGTGAATGCCATCGTGAGCGGATCAACCTTATCATCCTCGTTCTCCGGCAATTTCAGCAATGACTCGTCAATAGGCTTTGCATATCTGCCCTCTGCCGCATTATAGACAAAGCCACCCCAACCACGGTAGAGCATACCGAAGCCATTGTTATCGCTTTCTGCATAGAATCCAGCAGGAATATTTTCTGTTACAAGTCCCGCTGCATCTTTCAGAATGGAGACAGACGCAGAGGTCAAAGCTCCGTCAGAAATGGTTGAAGAATAGCTGTATTCAAACCAAATCTCCTTTCCGTCTAAGTTTGAAAGGCGTAAGGTATCGCTCTGCAAGATACCGTTCTGTATCTTGAATGTCTTTTTGCCGACAAGAACATCAACAGTCTTTGCAGTCAATGTCACCTCACCATTGAGGGCGTTGTCCGAAAGTGTGAGTACTGGAGATACAACCAAAGCGGTGTCTGTTGCTGTGGTTAGATATGGCTTGCCCTCCGTCAAGGCATTGGCGAATGTCTTGTAATGTGCAGGAACAGCCATAGTCTGCTCAACATTGGCGGAATCCTTGTAAGTTACGGACGCTTGCCAACCTATATTCTTCCAGTCAACATTTGAGGTGGATGAAATCTCAAAGCTGAAATTGGTCAGCTTTTCTGTATTCTCCAGACTGATGTTGAGAGAATCACCATTGAAAGCCTCACCAGCCTTCAATGTACGAGCAAAGACAGTCTTCTTGGTATAGTTCGGATTGTCATTGCCTTCACTGTCCTTCTTGTCGTTGCTGCCGATGATGCTGAGAACAACATCGTCGGTTGTTACAGGCTTGTGGAAGGCACTGTGAACTTCCACGCTTGCGCCATTCTCTACATTGGCAGAGGTGTTCACGTCATAAATGGCACCATCCTCAGGCTTGTACTCCGTTGAAGAAAGACCATTAGGCAAAGTCATTGCCTCGCCAACGTATGTAATGGTTGGCGACCAGTTGACCTTATCAAAGGAACCATTACTTGTCTCCTCGGAGCCAGACTGAACACGGAAATAGATTCTGTTACCACGCTTGACGGCAACAGATGATACGGCTGCACTATATGGACTGTTGTCACCCTTGGCTATTGTCTTGTTCCAAAGCTCATTGCCTCCCTTTTGGATGGCCACTCTTACGCCGTCAGCCTTCTGATACTCATCTGCATCATAGTCACCAATCGGTGCAACGAGGCTTACTTGACCACTAACACTTACTGTTCCGTCTTTAGGAGCCTGCCATACACGCACGATGTCCTCCATTGGCGAGTTCTTGATGGCTTCCGCCTGCTCGTCCTCACTAACTTCCATGACGGATGTGTCAACCTTGCCACCATAGATGATAGGGCTTGGGGTATCGGCACTGCTCAGAGTGAATGTAGGCACGGTATTGCCTGCCTGGTCAAACTCCAAGTGGTTGAAATATACCTTTCCGTTTGAAACGATGTCAACAAGACCGTCACCGTTGATGTCGCTGAAATATTGTGTTGTCTTTGTTTTGGTCGTGGACTTATTCGTTCCAACAACAGCAGTTAAAGTATTCCAACCGACAACGGCATTCGCACCGAAAGAGTTTGTTGAACTTTTGGATGTCGAGAAACTGCTAATACCTTTTACTTTGATAGGTTCACCATATACAACCTCTCCGTTGTCTGTCTTAATCTGTGGTCGGTAATATACAGAACCACCAGACTTGTACACCTTGTCTGGAAGTCCGTCACCATTCAAGTCAACGAGCGCTGAAAGTCCCTTGCTTGTATCGCTTGAATAACTATATGAACCACCTGCAGTATTGCTTTTCCAACCACTTTCATCATTTACACCCACACCTGCATAGAAAGAACCACTGACAGAGGAGCTTGTCGTGCCGCCGAGTGCCGTAGGCTTGTCGCTGAAACGCTTGCTGACAGCCTTTAACGGATTGATGAACCCTGCGTCAAGTCCGTCATCGTGCGTGTTCCATTTCTCGGAATCGTCCTTGAACGGAACATATCCCTTTTCAGCCTGCACATCATCATAATAGTCGAAGTTCTGGAAAG
>QSCI01000172.1:0-3447 GCA_003463005.1 Segatella copri
TTGCCAAATTTGCTAACGATGCTTCATCAATGGTTCACTTGCGTTCATCTCCTTGACACATACCTTGCCAACCTTACGGAAGGCTTTCAATTGTCGTTCACTACCCATCAGTTTCCATCAGAGCAGCACAAAGTGGTTTGCAATCAGCACCTGCATGCCGAATGCGGTGGGTCTGCCACCATCTCTCTAGAAGTTACGACAGAAATCTATCAAATATAGCCAATATCGGATTCTATTCTGTCTCAGGACACACTTATTTTTCTGCAAATATACGATTATTTTGTGAAACCTACAAGAATAACCGTTTTTTTTCGCGAAAATGTTTTTTTGAAGTCTTTGCAAGAATGCTGTTAATATCCTTGTTCTCCTTTTGTTGGCTCATTTTCAGATTAGGCGGAACAGGGTTAGGGTTCACCGAGGAAGTAGAGGATGTAGGAGACTTGCATCGGGGTGAACTCCTTGCAGTTCTTGCCGTAACCGGTGGCGGCGAGCTTCTGGAGAAGGTCGGGGATGCGCTGGATCCATCGCATCAGGTGAGCACTGGCTACTGCTGGAGTAGCATCGGGAAAATACAGGAGAGCTAGCTCTTGCTTGGTATAACTTCTTAAATCCATAGTTTTGTTTGATTTTTATGAGGGTTAATGATTGAGTTGCGGTTCATAAGCTACTGACTTTTTCATCGTAAGCCTCTGACTTTTGCATCGTAAGTCTCTGACTTTTGCATCGTAAGTCTCTGACTTTTGAACCCTAAGTCTCTGACTTTTGCACCGTAAGTCCTTGGTTTCCGTTTCGGAAGTAACTGGCTTCTGGGTGACAGGGTGACAGGGGTGACAGGAAATTCTGAAGATTTACTCTCGCGCGGGCAGGCAGGAAAAATCAGGCCGAAAGTTCCTGCCTGCCCGCGTGCGAGGCGAAATGTTGAAAAACTCGTGTCACCGTGTCACCGTGTCACCCTGAACCGGATGAACCGATGGTTTGGAGGAACGGCTAGAAGGGGGCATCATCATCGCATTGCGGCGGGTTGATGCAGACGGATACCTGATATGCCTTGATTTCCTCGGCTGTACGGACGATTGCCCTGTAACCACGGCTGTGCTTGGTGCGCATCTTTTCGAATCCGAGATCATTGAAAGCCTTGCCCAGTTTCGAACTGTTCAGCTTCTGTGAGAGGTTGCAACTGATGATCTGCATCGCTCTGGCTATGGACACGAACTCCCCTGTCTCCGCCTCCGTTGGCTTTCGGAAGTAGAGATCCACAAGTTCCTGTTCTAGTCTGGGCGCCTCAAAAGCGCGGTTGTGCCGGTTCTGCTGTTCTATCTCCTCATCGGTGAACCAGTAGCGGAAATCACTCTTGTAGAGGGCGTAAGCCTGGGCGTAGATGCCTTCGTAATTGAACGGATGCTCACGGGGTGAGAGGATGCTCTCTATCTCGTAGGGCAGCCAGCGACGGTTACCGGTAGGGTCGCTCAAAAACTCGGGATTGTTGCCCGTTCCGCAGAAGGTGTTGATATGCTTGCGCTGCTCGGCATAATGGCCGTATGCCGCCCTTTCGTTGGTATACTGCATCGTTACCACAGCCTTCAGCTGGTTCAGTTCCGATGGACTCATCGTGTCGAGCTCTTCATAACAGATGAGTGCATACTGCGAAAGGGCGATGATATCATCCTTCGTCATGCGCCTGGCATTCGCCTTCGTATAGAAGTATTGCTTCAGTTCCGGCGGCAGGAGATAGTTGAACCAGGTGGTTTTGTAGGCGCCCTGTCTGCCGATGAATACCAGGATGACATTGTTGACGGCACCTTCGTCTATCCATCCTGCTATCATCGCCACGAGCCATTTCCTGAGGGCTTCACAGAAGGGCATCACGGGGTCTCCCTTCATCTTTACCGTGGCAGCGAGTTCGGCTATATAGTCCTTGTCGCCTTCCTGCCAGGGTGGGAGATTCTCCAGATAATCGGTGAAGGGATTGTAGGGCGGGGTATAGTCGCTCTCGATGACATTGATCATGTCGCTCTTGCTCACCCTTGCGGTTAGCGACATGTTGCTCCATTGCGTATTCAGATCGCGGTCCTGGAGGATTCGCCATTTCCCCTTCAGATACTCGTAGCGCAGGGTGATGAGGTTGAAGCGGAGTTTGATATGCCCGTCGAGGAAGTCTTTGATTTCATCTACGGTGGCATAGGGAATCTTTCCGGTTTCTGCCTTCGCCTTCTGTGGGTGAGTGGTGTTGTCGTAGCACGACTTGAACACCTGTTCTACACTGTCGTATTCGGGAAACTGCCTGATAGCCCACTGGGTGGCTTCTTTCCTGTCGTACCGTTTCTTAGCCATCATGTAACCCACCCGCATCACATACTGGTTGTGGTTGCCGGGTTCGTACCTGATCTTTTCGCTTTCCAGCTTGGGTTTGACGATCTGCTCGTAGTAGTCGGCGATGCGTTCCTGTTTCTTTTTCTTCTGGGCGGTCTTGAGCGTAGCGGAATGGAAATGGCTGATTTCCTCGGCGTGAAGGCTGTGGCTTCAGGATTGAAATAGACTTCGGGGTCGTAGGCGAGTCCGCTGAGCCTTGTGATGTTCTTGCAGAGCGGATCGCTTTCCTTGCCGATGAGATGCGCGTAGTAGTCGTTTCCCATGGCGAAGGCGGCGGGATAATCATCGCCTCGTAGCGGTAGATGACGCGCAGTCCGTTGCCGCTCATGGTAACGTAGCAGAGCAGGGTGTGGGCATCGTGGCAGATTCTCTCTTTGAGCGAGCGCAGGGTGCCGTCATCCGGTTTTTCTGTGATGTGGTCGAAGTCGACCAGCGACAGATGTGTGAGGCTCCGGATGTTGTCCTTGCCTTTTCCGCCTTCGAAGATGCAGGCTACGGCGAAGAGGGGTGCATCGTGTTTGTACGATTTATCCCCCGTTTTCCGGTAAGACTCGGTGAAAAACCTGAGTTTCTCATCTTCCTTCATGAAGGTTACCAGGCCTTCCAACTGGCCAGGTGAAGGAATCTTGCTGGCCATGTTAATGAATGTACTGATGTTCATCATCTCCTAAAAATTTTATATTGTTATACAATATATGTATCGGTTATACGTTTTATTATAGGTAAGCAGATTGTTGAATCTGTTTTACACGATGCAAAGATACTAAAAAGAAAATAAAAAAGAGTTCCCGTAGTGGGAACTCGTATACAATAATTACAAACAATTTAAAAAAATTAAGCAATGAAGATTGTTAATTTTCTTGCAGACAACCACTAGTGTCCCGTTAAAACGAGACGATTATTAAATAAGTTATTAATACTCAAAAGTTTACGGACTTTTTATAGTGTATTCGATTTGATTTTGTATCTTTGCACGCATATTTAAAATACGTGTGCGATGAACAAAGGCAAAACTATATTCTCTCAGATTATGTCACTTATACCAGAACGTGATTTCAAAACTTGTGTAGACCGTTA
>QSCI01000173.1:0-3413 GCA_003463005.1 Segatella copri
GTGCAAAGTTATGGCGGCCCTGTCAGATGCCAAGTACCAGGAGAGGACTCCTTATTTGGCTAAAACTTTTCTGGAAGCCTTCCGCAAATAATTCTTATTTGGGTATTCCTGAAAAGTTTCTGCCAAATTCCTTGGCGTTCTGACTCCTCTGGGCTGCCATCCTTTCTGCACGTAAAAAGGCTACAGGAGGCGAAGGACACGCCGAGGTATGATAAAAAAAATATCGGATCGAACGAAACAAATAACTGTAAAAGGCTAGAAGGTTCCGGAAATCCAAAGTATAATTTTTAAAGTTGAACCCTATAAAAGTGAACGCAATGGAACATAATTTTAGTGATTTCTGTATGGAGGAGCATCCGCAGGTTAGAGCCTACAATAATGGCTTCGAAAGTTTGACAGTAGTAGAGTTAATTTCTATGATTATTGGTACTGGTACCAAGCGCAATGTTGAACAAGCTCGTCAGATTTACAACGTGATGGGACAAAGTTTGAGAAACATCGCCAAGGCAAGACCAGAAGAACTTCAGGTAGTACAAGGGATAGGAGACAACAAGGCTATGGCTCTTCAAGCTGCTATGGAATTGGCAAAGCGTTTCATTTGGAGAAAATGGGTGAAAAACCAGACTTGAGTAGTAGCCTTGCTATCTACAACTTTCTTCATCCTATTATCGGCAACTTAGACCATGAACAGGCACACTTGTTGTTGATGAATCAAACTTCAAGTTGATTAAGGATGTGAAGATAAGTGAGGGTGGTTTGACTGAAACTGCTGTGGATATTCGAATGATAATCCGAGAAGCAACGCTCAATAATGCAACGATTATAGCTTTCGCTCATAATCATCCTAGCAATTGCCCTACTCCAAGCAAGGCAGATGACTTTTTGACACAACAAATAGCTAAGGCTTGCGAGTTGATGAGATTGTTCTTCATGGACCATGTTATCATCGCCGACGGAACGTATTATTCTTATCATGATAAGGGAAAACTTGATAATTGAGATAGGGAGGGTAAAATCCTCCCTATTAGTAAAGAAATGTTTAAAATAACTTGCAAGTTACGAAAAAGTTTCGTAACTTTGCCATCAAATTAAAGTAAAATGACAACAAGAGAAGATAGAGACAAAGCAAAGTCTGCAAGGGAAATGCTGAGCAAGTATTTCTTTAGCCTAAGTATAGCAACTTATACGGGTGCAGTTATGGGTACATTGGCATCAATGTTAGGTTTGTTGAAGGGCACAGATTTGGATTCGGGTGTGATAGGAACTGTGGCAATATTTGTTATTGGCTCGATTTTGACGGTGATATTTGCTTTCGTTGGAAATAAGATTATTAAAGGTAAATAAAAATATTACAATTATGATGTTAGCATTATGTTTTGCATGGTTTACACTCTTGGCTGGTGCATTCCTTGTTTGGCTATATACCCCAAAGGGAAAAAAATGGTTACAGGAACTTTAAACGTTTTCTTGGAATATTAGTCATATGGAAGGATTTGCATTGGTAATGTGTATAGGTGCCGTAATTGGCATAAGTTTCGCAATTTGGTCTAATACCAAATCTGGACAAAGATGGATAGATAATTTGTAAAAGTTTGAAAAAATATAGAGGTGGCAAGTTGCATTGCTGCCTCTTATTTTTTTCGTCTGCTCCCTCTTCAGTCGCAGCCTACAGACGAACCGTTCAGCTTCGCCTGTAAAGCGGTATCGCCGATGGGTGTCTTGGCAAATGTTCCAAATAGTAGCTGTTTTGAACATTTGCGCTTTTCTTATGTCTATGGCTTCGCTTTATTCCCTTTCTCCTGGCTTTCATCCATCCTCGGCTTCACTGAGTTCTCCTGAAAGCCTGAGAAACTGCACTGTGATGCCATAGAGCAGCAAGGGAGATAGGCCGAACCTTCATGTGGGGCTTTGGCCACCACACCCCTTGGCGGATGGCATACATGCGAGGAGGACTTTTTCTTTCAGGGTAGGCTTGCTTCCGTTTTTGGCGAAGATGGACTTCCTTCCCATCTCCACCTATTTTGAAAGCCAGGCTACCCCTCTCTCCAAGCCACATGGCTATGCCATTCTCCTCACAAGTGTGCCATCCTCTATGCCCCAAGATTCTATAGCTGAAGCTGTGGAATCTTGTCCCCTGTCGGCATCGATGATGGTGCCATGGGACTAAAGGGAGAGCGGTTGGCTTGTCCAGGATGTCCTAAAGGATATGGTGGACAAACCGATTGTTACATTTTCTTATATGGTTCTATATTTATATTTTTATTTTCTTATTTGTTTATATAATTATATATCTATATAAGAACTTAACTCGCTCTTTATAAGCCTCTTTTCTATTGTATAGATTACCAATTGTTGTAGAACGTATATATTTGAATGTTTGTAGTCTTTTTTTATTTTTTGAGTTCTTTCATGGTAACAGTCTTCTTGATGGTGATACTTCTTGTTCTTGGTATAGTCGTCTAGATTAAATCCTTTCGATTTTGATATTACTCTTCTAGAACAAAATGGCGATGTTTGTTCTTTTATGCTTCAATGTCAAGAAGCTGTTTGATTTCTTGCTTCCTTTTTCTGTGTTATATTTTGGCATCTTCGTGCAAATTTGATTTTGTGTATAGATGTTGCTCTGCATTATCTAAAACCAGTTGTGAAATCAGTAGTTCTGATGCGTTCAGCTAATTTTTATAATCCTGTTAACAACCATTTTACTTTGCAAAGTTAGCCCAAGCGGTGTTGGCAAGGGCGCACATCCTGTTTGTCTCAATATCTTTTTCAGACTTTTTGGGTGCAGTTGCTCCGGTTTCAAAAACTCCATGCCCTATGGGTGAAAAACATATTGGACATCTCTTGCCGTGACTCACCTTCTCCTTGGTTGCTGTTTTTATGCACGTAAAATTAGTATTAACATTTAAAAATTACAATTATGAACGCAATGAACAATTTCACAATCTCTGGTTTCGTAGTAAATAACGCTGAAGTACATAACTTTGAGAAATCAAGCATCGCACGCTTCGGAATCTCATATAGAACCTCTGTGAAAAAGGATGACCAGGAAATCAAGCTCTCAGCTATCCTTAACATCGAGACATGGATTAAGAATGATGACACCGCCACCTTGGATTTGCTCCAGAAGGGTAAGTTGATAAAGGTTGAAGGATTCTTCAAAGCTGATACCTATACCAAGGATGGAAAGGATTTCCATGTCACCAAGATGACTGCCACCAAGATTGAATTGGTGCAAAAAACAGCAAAGGAGGCTTAGACCTCCTTTTGTTTCTATGTTCTACTTTTATTGGCGATATCTAAAAGGCTATTTTTTGAATAGCCTTTTTGACTGCTCGTTACTGAGTTGCTTATATCTAGTAGTTTATGCTTTATATCTATATATTGTTATAGATGTATATATTTATATGTCT
>QSCI01000174.1:0-3344 GCA_003463005.1 Segatella copri
CAGTATTTTTTCAAACTTGTCCATAATAAATCTGCTAAGGGTTAAACTTTTGCTTTAATTTTCTGATGCCTTGCGCCAGATGCTTATAAACTGCCACTTCGCTGATGCCTAATTCCGTAGCAATCTCCCGATATTTCAGTTTCTGCCGAAAGCGGAGATCGAGTACCTTGCGGGTTTGTGGCGTGAGCTCAGCATTCATATAAGCCAGAATTGCCTCGTACTTTTCGGTCTCCCTGTCTATTTCGGCAATCATCGCTTCCAGGGGAGTTATCGAAGGCGAAGTATCGGCTTTCAGAAGATGATGAACCCGGTCTTTCATCTTCTTTCGGCTCAACAGGTTGAGGCATTTATGGCGCACACACACCAGAAGATAGCTCCCGGCGTTGGCGGAAGGCAGGGGCGAATCGCTGGCTATTGTCTCGTTATCAAGACCCAGTTGGGTCTTTCCGTCGAGCACATCGGCAAAGACTTCGCTCACCACATCCTTGCTGGCTGCATCATCCTTCAGAAGTACCCTGGCCAATTGGTACATCCTCAGATAATGCTGCCGGAAGAGCTGTTCTATCGTTTCTTTGTTTATTTGCATTACTTTATTTCTTTTCTTTTGCCTATATTACAATCGAATTTTCATTTTCCTAACCCTTAGCAGAATATTTTTTATAACTACAAGTTGTCGTTTTCATCGTCTATAGACGATAAAATGTAATACAAGAATTACTTGAATGCGCCAGCATCTGAATCGTAGTTGTTGATGTTCTTCCGGATGTTCTTCTTCTTTCCGGAGAAGAAGTTGTAGCTGACACCCAGCATCAGCATGCGGCGATTATCCTTGATAATGTGCTGTTCCGTCTGGTTCATAATCGGATTGTCGAACGACTGGCTCTCGTACTTGGCAGGAGCAAACATCCACATGCCATAGAGCGAGAAACGCCAGGCTCCCTTCTGATAAAAAGCAGAGAATTCACTCTTAGGCTCATCCGCCTTGCGATAGTCCAAGACAGCCATCTTCGAAGGAATATTTCCCTGGTAAGATGCTCCCCAGTTTCCCTTCCGGAAGTTGATGCCATATTTGAAAGGACTCCACCAGTAGCAATGGCGACCATAGGAATTGCTGATTACCTCCCGTTCAAAACCTCCACCCACCATCAGTTTCAAAACCTCGTTCTTGAACGGCTTGAACTGAAGATAATAGCCTGTGCCATAACGCCAATAGAAACTGCCGTTTTCATAGGTAGAAACTATGCTGCGCCTGTCGTTCACCGTGGTCCAATAATAATAAGGTGTAATTACCTTGTCATTATAGATTCCATAAAGTGCTACTTGCAGGTAGAGCATCGCATCATTATAGGTGTATCTGAATATCGGTCCCCATTCCATTGTAGCCTTTACATTTGGGTTGCCCTGCTTCATCAGTCCGGGGATGACAATCGTCATGTTCTCGCTCAATGTTGAGATGGCGGGATAATTGGTGCCGCTGGATGATAGCAGCTGCAACGAACCGTTCTTCAGTTTATAAGATAAATACAGCAACGGATGAATATAGTTGTTGTTATAGGTGAGATCCTGATAGCTCTGGGTTCTCCACGTGCTCTTTACGCCTATACGATAGGTAAACTTGCCGATATGGTTCTGGTATTGGGCATAAACCGTATTGATCTTGATGCATGAAGAATACTTGGATGGCTCATAGCCGGAAAGGATATTGCGCACATTATAGTCGCTCCACTTGTTCCAGGTATATACTCCTGCCGACAGCTCTCCCTGCTCCCATTCTTTAGTATAATCAGCTTCTCCTATCAGGGAGTAGATGTGGCTCCTGGAGTGCATGTCGTCATCGGTCAAGATGCTATTCTTGTCGGAAGTCCATTGCCGGTTGAGCATTTGCTGCCTGGTGTTGAAGTAAGAGCCGAGCAAGTCCACATCGAGTGTCTGCTTATGGGCAAACTGCTTGCTGAGATAAATATCTACTGCTGGTTTCACGTAATCTACAATATCCTTCGTGTTTCCGAAACCATCCTTCCAAGCCTCGTTTCCTTGCGTTGCAACCTCGCTATTTCCCCGGTTGAACTTATGTGACAATTCTGGTGAAAAGGTGACCTGGAAGGTTACGTCATCTGGCTTGCTGTAAGCATACTTCAGGTTGAACTTGTTGTCGGTATAGCCAAAACGCTTGTGCAGATGGTAATCATAGACAGCCTGCTGGTCGTCAAGCGTAAAGGAATACTGGTTGTCTTCTATCCAGTTACGATAGTTTCTCACGTTGATGTTGTAATCGAAGGAAAACTGATGATTGCCCTTATTGTACTTGAAATACACATTGTCATCACTAAACCCTGTAGTCAAGGCACTGGACACATCAAAACCGGTAGTATAACCCGTATCAAGCGGCTTGGTAATGATATTCATCAAGATGCCCACATCGCCGTATCTGATAGGAGGATCTTCGTAGTATTCCACCTTTTTTATTTTGTTGGCGGCAATAGCCTTCAAGTCGTTCTCGTTCGTCATCGGCACGTTGTTGATGAGAATCTTGATGGATTTGCCGGTCATACTGGATGTCTTGCCGGTCATCGGATCGGTATAGATTCCCGGGAGTGTTCCCAGGAGATCCTGTGAATGGCGTGAGTTCCTGATCTGTTCGTCAGAGAATGTATAAGAGGCATGGTCGCCGTGGTCGATACGCAGCTTGCCCTTTACTTCCACCTTGCCCAGTTGATAGGCATTCGCCTGCATCTTTACATTTCCGATGCGGGCAATAGGTACCAGCTTGCAAATCGTCTTGTAGCCCACGAAAGAAACCTTCATAAGGGCCTGCTTCTGTTGGCAGGGGATGACGAAATCGCCATTGGCGTTGCTTACGCCTCCACAGAGAAAGGAGGAATCCTTCGGGTTGAGCAGTTGGATATTGGCGAATTCTACAGGAAGATTGTGATTGTCTATCAGTCTGCCTATCAGCTTGCGCTCGCTCTTGCGTATGCACTCCACGGTGATGAGGCTGTCGCCCACGGTCATCTGTATCGGATAGAAACCGATTACCTTGCGGATGGCATCGGGAATATTGGCTGTCTTCACGTTCTGGGTAACTGTGAAATCCTCCAGTTCGTTGTAGATGAAACTGATTTTATAGCGCTTGGAAGCCTTGTCGAGGTCGATGAGGACGTCCGACATGCTGCGGTCGTGATAGTTGCGCTGGATGTGCTGTGCGCTCATCGCCAGGGCGAACGTGCACAGCAGAAATATGATGGCTGAAAATCTTCTCATAATGATGTTGCTTTTTATTTGTTATTTTACAATCAGCTCGTTTTGTTGCAATTCGATGTTTACATTCTCGAATTGGTTCAGTT
>QSCI01000175.1:0-3182 GCA_003463005.1 Segatella copri
AGAAGAAATTGGTAATTATAGCAGTTTTGGTTATCTCATTTGTTGCTTCCTATATATTATGCGGCACAGGACAAAACGATGTAGGTATTGACTCTGTTAAAGCCGAAGATTATACGGCAGTTTTAGAAAACAGTATTAACTTGGATTTCATAGCAAGGGCATATTTTGGTGTGTTACCGACTAATGTAGAAACAAACTCACGCTAAATGCTTATGGCACCTATCGTTTGAAGCAGAAATCTGCAAACGATTCGGATAGCTGCGAAGTGTTGAACGGAATCTTCAAAGTGCTTGACGGCAGTATTCTGATGCTTGAACATCCGTCAAGTGGTGACAATATATTTTATAAGGTGAAGAATGACAGCAGCATTATTCTGATAGACTCGTTTGGGAATGAACCAAGTGCGAAGAAAGCGAAATTGTATGTACTTAAGCGGATCTAAATATATATATATAATAAAATCCGTGGATTTTATTTCCACGGATTTTATTGATTGTCGTAACTAATTAATACTTCACGTTATTTTCTGGATGGTCGGGATAGCTGATACCCGTCAGACGGTGGTAGTCGTAGGTATAGGCAATCATCTTGCCTTTCTCCGCCATGTTCGCCGTCTGCTTGGTGAGCACGCTGCCGAGCGGGTCATAGGTAAAAGGAGGCGTCACGTTGCCCTCGGTGTCCGTCACCCTCACGAGACGTTGGATACCGTCGTACTCGAATGTGGTGGTAATCTCACCATCCGGGGCCACTATGCTGGATGAACTTTGTGAATTACCTATGTCACAATATGACTTGGCAAGAAACATGTCTTATTTGGTTTCATATATGAATTCTATTGTTTCATAGTGTTTCCTATATTCTTTTTTTAATTTTACGACCCTATTATTCTTATCATAAGTAAAGACACATGTATATGAAATAATGACGTCAGACATATTTGGCTTATATGTATAACTATATTGAGTAATAAGACAATCCTTGACTATAATTTCAATACTTAACACATAGTCAACACTGGCATCAAGATATGTGTAATACTTATTGATATTTTGTATAGAAATCTTTTTTTGTTCCCCTATTGGCTTTGTAAATGACAAGATTTCGCTTGGGTCATAACTTGATAAAATATCAGCAATAACACATGCATCCTTATATATGACCTCGGGATATTTTAGCTTTATTCCATAATCTGTTAGGCTATTAGATTGATTTAAAAATATCTTTTGACGCGTTTTGTCATCTGTGGACAATTTAATCAATCTACCCTTTTTATTATATACCCCGATTTTTTTCCCGTGTAGAAATAAACTTCTCTCTAACTTATAACCATTACTTAAAATGTTTACAACAGTCTGTGATTTCAATTCCAAACTGTTTAGAATTGAAATCACAGAAAGTATTAATATCGCACAAAATCTCATTACTAATTTTTATTTAGTTCCTTTCCAAAAGATAGTTCTTCCGTATACTGCTGTTGATTGTAATCTTGTTTTTCCAGCATTCATATTACGTTTGCCGTCATTAAAATGCGTTGGAGCAATGCGAATTTGAGGTGCTTTAAACGATTTTCCAACATTTTTCTTCCATTTTGCATAATGCCCATCGGAGATTTTCCATCCCATAGTGTTCATATGAATTTCGAATCTACCTGTGCTTCTACGCATGTCATTTGAAGAAAATTGGGCTTGTTCTGCGCCATCCCACATTGTTGCCCCATAGCTGTAATCTGTGCCACCAAACAATGCATTAATTTCTGCCGCTATTGCTGTTCGCATGAGAGGTAATTCATTTCTTTGACTTTCACCTTTTTTACGAAAGTCTTTAGCTGGCTCAGAGTTTACACCATAAGCTTTGGAGTTTCTTTGATGTACACTTGCAATTGCATACATCTCTTTCATCATTTCATCACTTGGTTCGTCTTTTTTATTTCGAACGAGATATGCACTACTCTCCCCATAAACGGCAGATGCTTGTCGGACAAACTTATCGTAAGATATGTTTAACAATTTTGCATTTTTTGCATCATTAACTAACCCACTTTTGGACTTACTAACATTCTGAGCTGCAAAAACCTTATTATCGTTCTTTCCATCCGAACCTAACCAGATTCCCTTTTCATTAAAATAATCTCCCATCCCATCTGGATCGATTAAAATAAGGGGATTGTTATGACAAAATCCATATGTTGTAATGTTTGGATATTCTTCTTCCAAAGGATCCGTACTCATCCACAGACTCAGCCTCGGTTCATAGTATCTCGCACCATAATAGTACATACCTGTCTCTTCATCAAATTCTTTTGCATTGAAGAGATAAGGCGTGTTCCATACATTGTTGCGTTCCTCTATGAACACTTCACCGAAAGGAACATACTCAATGTGTTGCACCACCTCGCCGTCAAGGTTGGTGATGTAACTACTGCTACCCAAATGGTCTGGGTGGTAGTAGAACTGCATCTTCTCGTATGCGTCGCCTTCTTGGAAGTTATTCTTTGCAGCTCTCACCAAAGCTCGTGTCTGAGCAGCCTCCAAGCTGCCGTCATTGCAGCAGAAGCCCTTGCCATCGACATAATCGTTGTTGTCCTCGCCATTGTACGGCACTGCAAAGGTTGCATAATTATCCTTGATAACCTGCAACTGCTGAGTATATTTAACCTTATAATCAACAGACAAGCCATCAGTCTCACTACCTGCATACTGGATGCGGCGTGGATCTGAACCGTAAGAGTCGAAGTTACCAATCTTGGAAACTACACGCTGACTACCGATATAGATATGCTTGGTGTAACGTCCGCCTTGGTTGGCAACGAGGTAAGGAGATACATATAGTGAGAACTTGGCTGTATTCGTGCGACCTCCTGCAAACTCTGAGTTCACATAAACTTGGTCACTCTCACCTGATGTCTTCACCGTACGCTCACCGTCAGCATCATACCAATAGTTGGTTACGAAGCCATTGTCATCAGAAGCAAGGAGTCTGTTCTCCTCATCCCATTTGAGTTTGCGTTCCGTGGTCTTCTCGTCAGCCACGCCATCCTTCTTTGTACGGCTTGTATTGACATAGACAAGATTACCATTGGCATCATACTCATAGGCATGGCTGTTGTTCACATTCTCGCTCTCCGAAGGCGTCTCCTCTGTGCGGTAGTTCACATCCTTCACATTGGCGAGTTGGAACTTCTT
>QSCI01000176.1:0-3151 GCA_003463005.1 Segatella copri
AGTGTGCAAATATAATCATTTTGTAAGCGTTCCTTGATACGCAAAACATTGAGAATCAGCGCAATAAAATCCGTTGATGCACAAAGTTGCCTTTCCGCATTGTTACCTGCTTTGCATAGGTAACTGTGGCTCACGATTTAGTAACTGAACTACTTCAATATTCCTCACTCGCTTGCTTTATGCCGATTTGGCAACTTTGTGCAAATCTGCTCATTCCCAACAGTTTACGTTCCAACCTCTCTTATTCTCCTTAGGCTGCTTTAGAGCTTTATGTTAAAAACTGCAAGAATTTGTTTTACCAATAGAAAGTAATGCACACTTAAATCTCCTTCTGGATCAAAGAACTTCTCAATTTGATTATCGTTGACAATCTGTTTGTATGTAGTTATAATTATTTCTGGATTCTTTATACATAATATCGCATTTATAGCATGAGGATTCTTTTGATAACAATCACTAATCCAACATTGAATTACGTTCTTATCTGTGAACTCATTATATCCAGTAATATCACAGTACTTCCCTTTAACTTTTGAATTGAACGTATCGAATTTATCTGCCAATCGGATCAAATCCCCAAAGTCCTTTATCGCTTCGAATATCGATAACGAAAAATATTGTTTTTCTGAATCTTGATTTTCGACTAATTTGTTAGCAGCTTTTGCCCAATACGAAATAACCTCTGCACTTAAACAATTACCTTCATTCAAAACTTCAAGAATTGCCGATATATTTGACAGTTGGATTTTATTCAAATGCTCTGTTTTAGGCATAATCACTTGACAACAACCTGCAGAATAACATTGCTGTAAAATAGATAAAATAGGACTTCTCCATCTAATATAAACCGGCCTATTAAAATAATTATTGCAAATAATCTTAAACAATTCGGTTTTCTGCTCAATAAAAAGTATAGTTGGATCTACATATCTCAATAATGCATCCAACGAATCCAATTCTAAATTAGACTCATAAGATAAAATTAATTTAAAAATATTGAAAAATGAAGAAGAGCGAGTATATGATACGTGTGGAATTACATCGAGCCAATTGGAATAAATATGTTTAACATCATGACTTACTGCAATCTCATACAATACACTCTCAATATTGTCTTGTCTACACAATTCTTTCGCTGCAAGATATTCTTGTATCTCAGTATCAGGAAACATCAAAACGTCATTTACCTCTTTAAGAATGCGATTCTCAAAAAACAACAAACTTAAATTAGACAAAACCATTTGTGTCATATTACCGCTTATACCATCCAAAATTGTATACAGTTCATCTTTTGTAATTGAGTCTAGTCGACCAATTTCCATAACGAATGCTATTTTTTCAAGTACTCGTTGTATCAGGATAGCCAAATTGTTTTTATCGCATTGCGTGTTATCATATTTTTCAATTGCATTAAGAATATTTTTCTCAACAAACTGCTCAAATATTTGGCCTATATTTTTACAATCAACATTCTCTTTTTGGTATTCTATAAAATATTCAAGATATCTTGGAACAGAAAGCAAGCCTAACATTTTCTTGCTTTTTTCTATATTGGAAATGACCTGCTTTGAACAACTGGAAAGAATATCTCGTACACTTTCATTTTCTAATCTAAGTAGCTCTATATACGAAAGATCTGTAAATGAAGAGAAAATGTGAGCATAAGATGCCACATAATGTTTTCTGCAAGAAAAAACAACATTTGTATTCTTGTTATTCTCACAAAAGTCCTTTATTTCTCTAAATACTCTGGAAAATTGATTTGATTCAACTTCATCAAGAGCATCAACTATACAATATTTCACATCGGTACCAATCAATTTTGAAATAAAATCTACGGCATTACATTTTACAACATCTTTTGAAGAAAGACTCGATTCCAACTCTTTCAAAAGTCTACTTTTTCCAATTCCAGGTTCTCCTACGATACATAAATGATGTGTTTTAATTATTGTACCTAAGAAAGAAGACTTATCAGTAAAACGTGTCGTATTTGACTTATCTGTTGATTCAAATAAGTCATCTATATTTTTATATTGTTTTATGTTAGGAAGTATATATCTATCCATTGAAAATTAATTTAAATTGTATAATTAGCACTCTTCAAAAGTCAAGCATTTGAACTTTGTGAAGTTTTTTGTAAAACTATCTACGTATCACACTTCATCAGCACCTTCCAGAAGCTGATGGGTAAATACACATTCTCCAAATAAGCTGCATCCTTAAACATAGGAGCAATCTCTTCTGGAGTATATCCAGCGATGCCGCAGCCAACTGGAGTTACCAGAAACTTTAGTTCAGGATGCTCCTTGGCATATTGCGTAAATCTCATGATGGCAAGCTTTGTATTATGCTCACCCTCCATCGTGGGGATAGAGTAAGACTGACCTTGCAATCCCTCACCATTTCCCCATTCTGCACCAAACTCATTGTAGGCCACACGAGCAGCACCAGCATGGTGCATACCCAGAGCATTGCTTCCAAACACGAAGATCTCGTTTGGTGCTAAGCTGTAAATCACAGATGGGATGATGCGTGTAGGCAATGTACCTGTATTACCTCCAGTCATCCAATAACGCTCTTCATCTGTGTAGATGTTCGTCTTTTCCATCGTTCTTATGATTTTGTTAATATTAAGACCTAAAGGTCTAACTGTTACAATCTGGATGCAAAAGTAGAAAGCCATTATGCAATCTATCTGCACTCTCAGAAAAAAGACGCCCTTCACATGCAAAAAAAGTGCAAACCGAACGGAATGGAGCTTGCTCCGATTGCTGAGATGCAGCCTTTTTTCTACAAAAATACAATATTTTTTCGAATAACATGACGAAACATCAATTTATTTGCTTTAGGAGTGTTATTTTTATGAAAAATGTCTGTTTTTCGAAGAAAAAACCTTATTTTTGCATATTGATAATCAATAGTTCGTTAATAATTCAATAATGTGCTAAGCAGCTATACGCTGTAAGCACGAGAGATCTTTGAAAATCTTGCTAATTAAAGTTCGGTTCGGGGTGTACCCACTTGCTTTAAAAATTCGTTTCACCAGATAAATGTTGGTCATCAGTGACTTGAATGAAGACATAGAATATTCCATTCCCATCTCCTTCATAGTTACCTTGGCAACATTTAGTGATGTGAACGAAGCATT
>QSCI01000177.1:0-3092 GCA_003463005.1 Segatella copri
GGCAAAAGCTTTATGTTTTGTCTGGAGTTTTTTAAAGCTTTTGCCCTTACAGGGCGACAGGTTTGCGTCCGTAATTACCCAGGCGATGCCCTGGGCTAGGAGCTTCTGCCCTTTCAGGGCGTGTGGGGCTTACATGCGAATCTTGAATAACTAAATTTAAAATGATGGAGGTAAAATGGAGACAGTACATGTAGTGGCAATTAATCCTTATCGCAAGGGAAATAAGGGGAAAGTTTTTTCTTACAATGTCGATACTTATGATAAGGTCATCGGGTCGGAGGAAATCAAGAAGATGATTCAGCAGATTCGGGGTGAATTGCCGATTGACGGAGTGGATTTGAACGATGCGCAGGCGGTGAAGAAGGCGCAGGAAAGGCTGAAGAGCGAACTGCCTTTCTTCTGTCCGCACTACGGCATGTTCAAGAATAATGTGCGCAGACAGGAGAATGCCCTGCCGGAAAGCTTTCTATTCCAGACGATTATCGATGTGGATGATAAGGAGTATGTGGAGAAGGCTATCGAGAAGGCGCGCGAGCTGAACTGCTCTTCGGGGATATGGAACGGCTCGTTGCTGCATCTTTGTTATAGCGCTAGAAAGAAGCTGCATATCGGGATTAGAATGCCGGTGGGGATGACCATCGAAGAGACGCAGAAGGCGTATTGTGAGGCGCTCGGTGTGCCTTATGATGAAAGCTGCATCACACCTGAGAGGATGATTTTCCTGACGGATAAGGACTCGGAAATCTACCGGTCTAAAATGTGGTGCGCAGTGCTGCCGGAGAGCGAGATACAGGCTCGCAGACAGGCTTTTCTCGACCGTGGACTGACCGTAGACGGAAGAGGGGATGCAAAAGTTAATAGTTTACAGTTTACAGTTTACAGTTAATAGCAATAGTAATGACAAAGTTCAAAACAATAGACTTTCGGGCAATCGTGGCGATTATGCTGCTCCTGCTGGCACTGCTGTTCAGCCTGCCCAATCTGGTAATAGCAATCATGCTGATGATTCTCATCTCGGGAATCCTGGAGGCAATTATGGCACTGGTGAACTGGGAGAGGCCAGTGAGAAGAATCTGATAGCCTTTGATCTGTTCGTGCAGTCGGCTGGGCTTGAGGGGATGGCGATTGATACCGTCGGGTCTCGGCACTCTTCGCTGCTCGCTATTATGAGCGCAGGCGCTTCGAGGGTGATGAGCGAAGAGGAACTGATGAAGGTGGTGAGGACGAAAATGCCAAGCTACTATCAGGAGGATGACTGCCATCAGCTGATACATGATTTCTATGCGAAATATGCTGACAGCTGCAAGCCGATGTCGAGGGATGTGATAAGGGTGAATGCGCTGGCGGAAAAACAGGCCAGCCAACAAGTTAATAGTTTACAGTTAACAGTTAATAGCCCTAACGCAAATCATACAGTTCAAAGTTCATATCTCCAAGTTCAAAGTAGCGAGGAGGATTATCCCGAACCGCCAGCGATGCCGGAGAAACTGCCGAAGCTGGTGGAACTGCTGATATCTCGGACACCGGAGATTTATAAGCCGGCTGTGGCGCACGCTATCTTTCCACCGCTCGCTACACACCTCTGGCAGACGAGCTTCCGATATATTGATAATGTAGTGCATGAGGCTACGCTTTCTACTTGCTTGCTGGCTGGTACGGGCGCAGGTAAATCGTCTGTGGATAAGCCGATTAGGTATATTATGGAGGATATCAGAAAGCGGGATGCGGAGAATCTGAAACGTGAGAAGGAATGGAAGGAGGAAGTGACGCGCAAGGGTGCCAACAAGGATAAGCGCAAACGACCGGATAATCTCGTTATCCAGGAGATTGATGCTGATATGACCAGTCCGGCATTCGTGATGCGTACCGCTGAGGCGCAGGGGCGTTTCCTCTATACTTCGCTTAACGAGCTGGACCAGTTTGATGCTCTCCGGGGCAGCGGCAACCAGCAGTTCCGCATCATGTGCCTCGCCTTTGATCCATTCAACCTCTTTGGCCAACAGCGCGTGGGCGTTCAAAGTGTGACAGAAAGGGTAACGATAAGGTTCAACTGGAATGCATCTACCACCATTCAGAAAGGGCAGCGTTACTTCTCAAAAGTTTTGACAGACGGTCCGATAAGCCGTATCAATTTCTGTACCATTCCGGAGCGTGAAATCGGTGATGAAATGCCTGTTTACGGCGATTACAATGATGCTTACCGTGAGGCGCTGAAGCCTTATATCGAGAATCTGAACAACGCCAGGGGGCTGATTGACTGTCCTGAGGCGTTCCAGCTTGCCCTCCGGCTGAAGGATGAGAATGCTGAGTTTTCACGTCTGTCGCAGGATAGGGTTTACGAGAATCTTTCTTTCCGTGCCAACGTCATCGCCTACCTGAAGGCGTGTGTGCTGTATGTGGCGAATGGTTGCAAATGGGAGCCGGAGATTGACGAGTTCATCCGCTGGAGCGAGCGTTACGACCTCTACTGCAAGATGCGTTTCTTCGGTGACGCCATCAAGAGGGCTAATGATACAGGTGAGAAGTCGAGCAAGCGAGGACCTTCCAACATGCTGATGCAGTTGCCGGATGAGTTTACTTACCAGCAGGTGATAGACTTGCGTGTAGCAAACGGGATGAGTCAGAAAGGTACTTCCAAGATGTTGGGAAACTGGAAGGATCGCCATTACATCAGGGCTAAGGAGAACGACTCAGTTCCTCAATTCCTCAGTTCCTCAGTTTTTATTAAACTTAAATTCCGAAAGGAGAATTCATAGCGTATGGAAATAGTAGTAAAAAGAATAGCAAAGAAGAAGACTTATACGATAGGTCATCTTTATATCCTGAACGATAAGGATGTGAAACGTACCTGGCGTCGGGGGTAAAAATTGGCGACAAGCGTATCTTTGAGCACAGCTTCGATAAGGCGAAGTTGGACAAGGAGCATTACTTCTGTGATACCCTGGAGCCTACGTGGAGAAACCTCCTGGGTATCGAACTGAAACCGGAAGAGGAGGATGGACGGTACAGTAGGGTATCGGGTAAGAAAGCCCGCAAGATACCGGGTCATACGGCGATACCGGAGGGCTCGTATCCTGTTGTTATCTCGAAAT
>QSCI01000178.1:0-3088 GCA_003463005.1 Segatella copri
GATATGCCCGGTCTGTTCTTTGCGTTCCATGTTGTTTACTTTTTACGTTTCTATTACTTCATTATTGCTTTGCACTAACATTTTAATCGGCAAAGATAATGGCAGGAAGTATCAAAGACGAATATTTATATATATTATAACAACTTTTATGTAAATTCTTGGTAAAAACAGCATATCGTTAGAAAAAGAGCCATTATTGAATAATAACCATTGGCAAGAAAGCCAAAAGCTGACAGAGTGTAGATTGTGAGACTTAATCGAAAAAGGATGGCAAGAGTTTCAATCCTACCATCCTTTTGAATCTTATTGAAAAGTCTTTTGCGTTGTCAGCTTTATCAATGAGTAAATGAGAGAGTCGTTTACCTAACTCTTACATAAGGGGCAGACTCACGAGCCTAAAGACTGGGAGAAGCTGCTCTACATGATGGATTCCACCACGATAACGCTCTTTGACAACATACTCAAAGGTGTCGGGCGGCACCAGAAATCAGGCAAGAAGAAAGGCGGCATGAAAGTGCATACGGTAATGAAGTATCATGTCGGCGTGCCGATGGTGGTGCAGCTCACATCTGCCGCAAAACACGATCATTACCTGCTGAAGGAGGTGCATTTGACATAAGACTCCACTTTGGCGATGGATCGTGGTTACGTCGACATCGCACAATTCCAACGTCTTACCGAAGAAGGCGTGTGCTACGTGACCAAAATGAAGAAAAACCTTAAGTACGAGGTACTTGAATCCATTACTTACGTCAACCCGCAGGGACTGGTGCCGCACATAGACAAGAAAGTGCTTTTTACAAGAGGGGAACTCACCCATGAGGCACGTAGGGTGGAGATATTTTACGAGACAAAGAAGCCGGTTGTGCTGTTGACCAACAACTTTGAGTTCACGTTTGAGGACATTTCTGAAATTTATCGCCTCAGATGGGCCATCGAGTCGCTATACAAACAGCTAAAACAAAAATTTCCGCTTCATTTCTTCTATGGGGAGACATGGGTAGTCTTGATTGCAAATCTGCTGATAACAGTTCTGTCAAGAAGCATCAAGAGGCACTGTGCATTCTCGCAGGTTGTTACCATGGTACGACTTATGCTCATGTTCTACGTCGATTTATCGCATTCATGGAAAATCCTGAGAAAACCTGGAATGATTTCCTTGCAAAGAGGAGGCAAAAAGCACCACCAGAACCAAGTCTTTTCGATTAAGGGGGCTTACTTTTGAAAAAATAAACCCCGAAGTCCTATTTTACGGGACTTCGGGGAGGATTTTTATGCTCTTTTGTGTGTTGCTGGACAGCAATAGTTCACCTTAATACCCGTTAACCAATTTGTTTGAACTTGATTCCTGGCGCAAAGGTAAAAGAATAAACTCATGCCGAGCATACCAAAGGAAGGATGACATATGTATCATCCTTCCTAAAGTGAAATATAGTTTTACATTATACTCAAACTAAATATAAATAATGCAAAAACTATCAATACGCACATGCCTGTTATTATGCTCCATATTCTGCAAGATATCAATGTTGCCTTTTGAAAGATTTTGAAATATTCAATATATCTATCGTTTCTCCATAACATCCTGTAATTTATGAAAAGAACAGGGAATACCGTTATTATGCAAAAAGTAATCTTTTCTGTATGGACCAATGATAACCAAGGAAATATCATCGATGTAAAATTAATCATAGTCCATAGTAATAGTGCTGTAAATGCCAACATTGTTACATCAGCGACTAAAATGATAGTGCTGCACTTTGCGTCAACTAATGCCTCTATGACATTTTTTTTTGCTTTCAGAGGCTTTCTTTTACAGCATTGCAACACACTATTAGATATGCATAAGACCACCTTATAGTAATATAATTGCATTCGCCTATTGAAATTAAAAATGCAAAAATATAGTCTATTCCAAAATAATACTATTTGTTTCATTTTATCATTTCTTTAGCTGCATCTTTTCCAAAATCATTACCATACCAAGCTCCAACAGCACCTCCAATAAAGCCTCCTATAATTCCGCCAGGGACAGCTCCAACACCACCAAAACACCCACCAATACTTGCGCCGATTGTTGCTCCGATTTTTGCACCAGTAGCCCCACCTGCAAATCCACCAACAGCTCCTGCTGTCTGAATTGTAGCATTGTAACCAAAATGTCCACCATCTTGAACGTAGCCTTGATAAATGTCGTACCCTGATGAAACAACTGTGATAGCTCCACTAACTCTGGCTGTTCCCTTTATTATTCCAGAATATTTTACGTTTGCAGGAGTCGTTGTTACATACTGATTACCATTAAAGATTGTTCCTGATTTATGCTTAAAATACCATTTACCATTACTTCCCACATTTACATTTTTAAATTGTTCTGCTGCAGATCCTGCTATAGTAAACGGAGCATCTAAGGCTTCAAAATAAGGAGAAAATGTAGATTTGTTATCTATGGACCATTCAGAATAAGATTGTCCTCCTGGTCTATGTGCCATTACAGAAATTGCATATCCAATTGATGATTCGGTATCCTTGCATACACCAAAAGTTGTATATCCATTTTTGACAGATAACCTATTCATGTATTTATCATACGAGAACCTGTTTTTGTTGAAATATTGTTGCAACTTAGTAAACTCAGTTTTTCCCACAGCTATTCTAAGATCTTTATTTCCATCATTTATTGTTCTCTTTTGCCCATCAACCTCATAATCTGTCAACCCCCAAAAATCAACTCTGCTTAGAGGATTATTGCTAACAAAATTATAGGATGAATAATTAGGTTTGTTTTCAGCTAATGGATCTACTGAAATCCAAAGGTTTACCCTTGGGTCATAGTACCTCGCCCCATAGTAATACAAACCTGTCTCCTCATCGAATTCCTTCGCATTGAAAAGATAAGGTGTATTCCAAATGTTGTTGCGTTCCTCAACAAAGACTTCACCGAAAGGAACATACTCTATGTGCTGCACCACCTCGCCGTCAAGGTTGGTGATGTAACTACTGCTACCCAAATGGTCTGGGTGGTAGTAGAACTGCATCTTCTCGTATGCGTCGCCTTCTTGGAAGTTATTCTTTGCAGCTCTCACCA
>QSCI01000179.1:0-3082 GCA_003463005.1 Segatella copri
AAAAATATTGCACATATGCAACTTTTGGGTACACTATTTCAAAGATCGAATGTTAAACTAACATAACCCATGAAGGGACTTTTTCAGTGCCCTCCCTGGGCTAGGAGCTTTTGCCCTTTCAGGGCGTGTGGGTAATTTCAACCGTACAGGTCGATATTTTTTCGCTATTCCGAAACACAACGAACAGACATTGCTATAGAACGGCTATTTGTATTCTTCTGTGCTCTACGTATCTTGAGATTATATTTATGTCCTGCTAAAAACTTATATTGCGGCTGCTGTAGTTCATTAGAAATATCGTCAGAACCATCAATCTTCTTACCATCCTCATTACCTTGAGGAACATCAAACATCTGAAATCCTGTAATATTACCCGGCAAGATAAATACGGTAAGAGAGGTACCAGAATCATCTCTTAGCAGGTCGTTATATCCAAAGACAGCAGGAGAAGGCGTTCTATCACCATCATTAAATATCCATTTAGGGATTCCATCTGTATCTGTTTCAGTGAAACGACCAGCTTTGTAAGCCGAGAACATAACTGTTCCGATATCCCCCCAAGACTTGTCAAAAAAAATATTCACCTTAGCCAAGGCATGCTTCATCGTGATCACTACGTCATTCTTCGCTGCACAATCATTCTTGGTAGATACGCCCCACAATAGATCTTGTTTCATAGAATTGGCCGTCTGACCATAAATCATCGTATGATTATCTGCGTCATTGCGAATAGAGTTGTATGGATAACTGGCAAAAAAATCTAGCTTTCCCTCTTTAGGCCAGAAACGCTTGGGGGTATAATTCCAGCTACTATTACCATCATAGGTTACTATCTGACCATAATTCGTTTTTTTTACATCATACATAAACTTCTTTACCTCACCTGAAGGAGATGTATGAAAACCGAAAATCTGAATCTGGTCATCTTTGACAAATTGCGTTTTACCATCATCCGAGCGAGTATTGTGAATTTCCTTCCAATCTGATTGCACAGAAAACTCGATAGGCTGACCAGATACAGGAATAGCATCCTCCACTTGATTGGTACAGGCTGTACCCATCAAGACAAAGAGAATCATCCATAACTTACTATAACTATAAATATTCCGCTTCATATTCCCGATTATCCTTATTAAATCGTTATTTCATCTTTCACCTCATTCCCAATCCAATTCCCGACAGTAGTCTTTACGTCGAACTTGACAGGATCAAGTGAAAGTTTAAAATGAAAGACATACGCTTTTCCTCCTTGAAAAAACGGATAATTACTATCGTCTGGCGGAAGAATATCTAGCAGATTTTTATATACCTTCACCGTTTCCTCAAAACCTCCCTGCTGTACCGTATAAACTATCTTTAGCTTAAAGTTTGCGGGCTTCTGCTGAGGGATTATATAGATATAAGAATCGGCAGCATTTGTTATTTTATCATTTGTATGGTCTAACTGAGGATGCTCACTTAACTTATATATGATTTTTTTGTACTCTTCGCCATTTTCATTGACATCTTCTTTGACATTTTCATCGCCTTCTACTTTGCCATTTGGTGTCCAAGTATAAAACCATTTAGTATGATTATCGTAGGGACTCCAACCTCCCGTTTTAAGATTCAGATGGCCCCCCATAAGAAAGATGCCTTTATTTTCTTTGTCGCCATATAGTTTCACCTCTTTAACTTTTATAACTACATCCTTTTCCTCTATTTTCGGATTGGCTGTGATATCAAAGCTCAAACGAGCCAAAGCATGTTTGAAAGTAAATTTAACAGGATTGTCAGTCTTTGTCTTACCCTCGGCATTAGCATACACCAAATCTACAGGAGACCAATTAGCAGGAAATCTATTTCGAAATTATCATTCAGTCTTGGGACATCACTATGAGGTGCAAAGGCATAGAAATCCACAGATCCTTCACTTGGCCAATATCGGGTATGTTCATATCCCCAATCCGGATGATCTCCTTTCCAGTTTTTCCAGTATACGTGTTCATTATTCAACAGCATGAGAGGTGCTTCATCAGTATGCCTGTATATTGCAAAGACACCAAATCCAGCGTTATATGCGTCATGTAAATCCTTTTTGAGAAAATCAACATTGGTTTCACTAGAACGGGTTGAAGCATTCCGACCCACATAAGCATCAAAGTTGATTTCAGAAGCTGAAGAAGATGAAGTTTCTTCCACAGCTTCGCCAGCACAACCAGATAATACCAGCTGTGCTATCAAAACATAAAAAGCTAAACGAAGAAACTTCATCTTATGATAATTTAAATTCATTATTTTTATCTATCCCAAGTATCAATACCATTAGCATCCGGAATGCAGTCTCAGTTCCCCAACCTTCAACAACATCAACATCGAATTCGATTGGAAGACCAAGGGTCAAGTTAAGCATATATGCCTTACCCTGCTTGAAGTTAGTTGTAAGCTTCTTATAAACCGTATTTATCACTGATGGCGTTCCATCAGAATAATTTATAGTGTACTTTACGTAAACATAAAGTTCATCTGCTCCTGAGAAATCCTGTGGAATTACAAACAAATAATTTTTGCCAGAATTAATTCCATCCTTACCTAACAACTGATCACTAGAGACCAAATCAAAATTTTGCTTATCATCATTAGTAGATGATAATGATGTATCCCAAAGTGTTGGTTCATCAGTTGCCAGAGCCAAATCTATAGTTTCCTTTTTATAGAAAGCATTTTTTGATGTTCCATCAGAAGATCCTGCCAATGTAATCTTATTCACTGTAAAAGTTGCCTTATTAGAAGAATAATCTCCATTTCCATATAACTTTACAGTATAACCAAGTCTAGACAAAGCATGATAAAAATGAAATTTCACTTTATTCTTAGAGTTGTTATCCTTTGTCTGATTAATAGCATTATTAGCCCACAACAAATCTTTTTGAGCTGTAATATCGGAATTAACTTCAAATTCAAGTTTTTGATTATCTTTCGATACTTTATCATACCTGTTGGCGGAATTAAAAAACCGCCTGAAAATTAGTATATTTTTATGGAGAAAAAGTTGTGCATCTCGTTGATTTTAAGTAACTTTGTAGTGTCCAATTATAAAGTT